>VGYW01000351.1 GCA_016872875.1 Planctomycetota bacterium
CGTGCGCGAGGGCCTTCGTCGGGATGCACCCACGGTTCAGGCACACCCCGCCCAGGGCATCGCGCTCGACCACACAGGTCTTCTTCCCCAGTTGAGCGGCCCGCAGCGCCGCCACGTAGCCGCCAGGGCCGGACCCGATCACCACCACGTCGTACTTCGCCATTCGCGTCCTCACACGGGGAAGATGAGACGTCCACCCAATGCCTGATTATAGCCGAGCGGAGGGCAGTGTCAACAGAAAAACCGGTTCGGAGTCTGGCCCCTGATCTTGGGGTTCCCAATCGTCGTCGTTGTCGTCGTCGTCCTCGTCGTCGAATCCCCTGATGGTCGAGAGAGCCATCGGACTCGGCGACGACAACGAGGACGACGACGAGCACGAGTCGGCAATTGCGAGCAAACCCCAAAACCAGGGGCAAGACCCACCACTTCGGCTCTCACAGCCCCAGCACATCCGCCATCGTGTAGCGGCCGGGCGGCCTGGAGGCGATGAACCTGGCGGCACGGAGAGCGCCGCGGGCGAAGGTGTCGCGGCTCGTCGCCACGTGCCGCACCTCCACCCGCTCGCCCTGGCCGCCGAAGAGCACGGTGTGCTCGCCCACGATGTCGCCGGCGCGGACGGCGTGGAAGCCGATCTCCCTGGCCGTGCGCTCGCCGACCATGCCGCGGCGGCCGTGGACCGCCACGTCGTCGAGCTTGCGGCCCAGGCCGGCGGCGGCCGCCTCGCCCAGGGCGAGGGCCGTGCCGCTGGGGGCGTCCTTCTTCTTGTTGTGGTGGGCCTCCACGATCTCAACGTCGTAGGCGTCGCCCAGCGCCGCGGCCACGTCGCGCACGACGCGGAGCAGCACGCTCACGCCGAGGCTCATGTTGGCCGCGAGGAGGCAGGGGACCTTCTTCGCCGCGGCGTCGAGCCGGCGGGCGCCCTCGGCCCCCATGCCTGTGGTGCCGACCACGATGCCGATCCCCTGCTCCGCACACCACTCGATCATGGCCAGCGCCGAGTCCGCGTGCGAGAAGTCCACCGCAACGTCCGCCGCAACCTCCCTTCGCGGCGTCAGTGCCACCCCCAGCGGCCCCACCCCAGCCAGAGCCCCGGCGTCCCGTCCGATCTCCGGGTGGTCCGCCCGCTCGAAGGCCCCGACGACAGCGAGTTCCTTGTCCTCCGTGGAGAGGGCAATGATGCGCCTTCCCATGCGGCCCCCCGCTCCATTCACGATCAGCCGAATCACGGGTTTCTCCTTATCTGTAGCGAGCTCCTGACGCGTGGCGCGTGACCCGTGAAAAGCGGAGCCGCGCCTCCTCTGTCTTCTCACGCGTCACGCATCACGCGTCTTTCGCCCTACTTGATCGCCTTGACGCGTATGTCCCGGAACTCGACTTTCGAGGCGCTTCCGATGAAGCCGATCCTGCCGCTCTTGCGGTGGAGGCCGGGGTGCGCCTTCATCACCCCCAACCCGTCGGCGGTCTCGCCGCTCTCGATGGTCTTCGACAGATCGGCGGCCAGAATGGTCGTCCCGTTCAGCCGCACCACGATGCGCGTGCCGTGGGCAGCGACCTCCTGGCTGTTCCACTCGCCGACGGGCCGAAGGTGCCCGCCCTTGGCGGGCGCGACCCCGTAGATTGAGCCGTGCTTGTACCAGGCCGGCTTGTCGCGGTAGAGCGGCCATGTGTCGTCGAGGATCTGAATCTCCATCCCGCTGTAGGCGCCCTCGCCGCCCGGCGGCGTGCGGAGCGTCAGGCCGTTGTTCGCCCCGGGCGTCAGCCTGAACTCGAAGCGGAGGACGAAGTCGGCGTAGTCCTCCTCGGTGTAGATGCGGCCGCCCCGGTCCGGGAGGCAGACGAGTGCGCCGTCCTTCACGGCATAGCCCTTCAGGGCGCCGGCCCAGCCGGTCAGGTCGCGGCCGTTGAAGAGCGGCACGAAGCTCTCCTGGCCGTCGAGCTGCGGGCCGGTCACGCCATCCGGCTCATCCTCGTCCTCGGGCGGCGCGGGCGCCCCCCCGAACACGCTCGCCGCGACGAGCGCCATCGCCGCACACCCGCCGATGAGTCGCCCCGTCCGTAGCATGGTCCCTATCGGCTCCGCAACTGGGAAGCCCCGTTCTCCCCCACCCTAGCGCAAAGGGGGCGAGGGCGCAAGCGCATGGGCCTGGCGCGGCAGCCCTTCCTCCTCAATCGTCCTCGTCCTCGTCCCTCGTCCCTCGTCCTCGATTCTCTTGGCCTGGGTGAGGAGAAGAGTCGAGGACGAGGGACGAGGACGAGGACGATTGAGGAGAAGGGAAGACGGTGGCAAGACCGCGGCCATACCCTGATCATTCCCGCAGTTTGACTTCCCCGCGCGCGGCTGCTACAATTGGGGATTGAGCGGGGATATAGCTCAATTGGGAGAGCGCCGGCTTTGCAAGCCGGAGGTTACGGGTTCGAGCCCCGTTATCTCCACCACCTGCCCTGTCCCTGCACGCGACACATCAGGCGGAGTGATCGGAAGCTTCTTGGAATGCCACGCATCGTGCAGGGTCTCATCTTCATCCTGGGTCTGACAAGTGGCGCATTGTCAGCGGAACCGGGCCTTCGCGGCCCCCGGCCCTACGATGGCCGCGGGGAGGACCCAGGGGCCGAGCGGATCGAGTGGAAGGAGAGCTGGGAGGCGACGTATAAGGCGAACGTGGAGCGCTGGACCGCCGAGGTCCGCAAGCTGGCCGGCGACGAGCGGGAGCGGGGCCTCCTGCTCCGCACGCGCGTCGCAAGGCTGCTCGACGCGCTCATCGCCCGCTACCCGAACGAGTCGGCCAAACGCCTCGAAGCCCTCAAGGAGATCGCGGGGAACTACTACGCCTGCGAGCTGCCAGGCCGGGGCAACTACGCGCTCAAGCGCCTGGTCGAGGAGACGCCTGGGCAGGTGGACCTCGTGGCCGCAGCACTCCACCGCATCCTGGCCGAGCGCAACCTGGAGTCGCACTACTCAGCCGAGGAGTGGCCGGCCTGGGTGGACTACGCTGCCCCGCGTCTGGTGGCGCTCAACCGCGCGGGGAACCTGCCGGACGGCCATCCTGCCATCGTTGCGGCCTGGCGGGCGCTGCTCCTCGTGCGGCGCGAGCAGGGGCGCTTCCTCGAGGCTATGGAGGCGCTTGAGGCTCTCGAGGCGCACACCGGGCGCAACGACGCCTGGCTCCTCGAGGAGGCCGAGCTCCTCTTCGCCGCAGGGCGCGAGCGCGAGGCCCTGCCGCGCTTCCAGGACCTCCACTCCCGCTCCGACCAGAACTACCGGGCGCGGGACCGCGTGACCCACATCCTCACCCACGCCCCCGCCATCCCGCCCAGCTACGCCAGCCAGTTCGGCCTCGAGATCAAGTGGGACGCCATCCGCGCCAGCCCGCCGGGCGACGTGGCGGACAGGATTGCGGACCTGCTGCGCGAGGACGCGGAGGGGAAGGCGGTGCTGCCGTGGAAGGACGTGCGCCACGCAAGCCTCTGGGCGCAGCTAGATCGGCACCTTCTCGCTCAGCCGCCGGCGGCCCTGGCCACGCTGCGCGCGGCCCAGGAATCCCGGATTTCTGATTTCCGATCTCTGATTTCTGATTTCAATCAGAAATCAGCAATCAGCAATCAGCAATTCACGATGTGCTTGGCCGCCTACCGCCGCCACCCGTGGGCTGCGAGCGCCCACCGCCTCCTCCTGGCCTACGGCGAGGGGATGCTCCGAAATGGGCACGGTGGCCTGGCCCTGAGGGCGTTCCAGGACGTGCTGGCGCATGCTGCCGACCCCGCGCTTCGCTCCCAGGCCCAGGCCGGCCTCTCGAGGATTTCGGATTTCGGATCTCGGATTTCGGATTTCAATCCGCAATCCGCGGCCCTGCGGTTGCCGCCCATCATCCCGTGGCAGTGGGAGCTGTTCAGCGACCAGATGCCGCAGGAGCTAACGGAGCTGGTCTGGCCCGGCCTCGTGCGACCACAGGCGTGCCCGGCGGGGGTGCTCGTGGCCGGGCCTGAGCTGCTGGCGCTCTACGGCCAGGACCCCCAGAAGCCGCTGTGGACCCGCACGCCGAGCGGCTCGCGGGGGAGGCACGGGCGGCTGGAGAGCCCGGACACCCGGGTGCTCGTGATCCCCGCGCCGGTGCGGCCGGCGGTCGCGGAGGGGCGCGTCTACACCCGTTGGGGCATGGACGCCACGCGACGGTTCTTCACCGACGTTGCGGCGTTCGACCTCCGCAGCGGCGAGCTCCTCTGGTCCACGGGCGGCAACGCCGCCTGGGGCGACCTCTGGCCAGTCGGCGACCCGGCGGTGGCCTACGGCCGGCTCTACGTCCTCGCCCTCCGAAAGGGCTACGCCGGCCTCCTGCCCGTCTCCACGCTCAGCCTCGCATGCCTCGATGCGGCCACGGGCGCCATCCTCTGGCGCAAGCCGCTCGCCTCACAGAACGTCACCCTCATCCCCACCGACAACTCGAACTACCGCGACTGGCAGTTCGACCTCGCGCACTACGGCAACGCAGTGACAGTCGCGGACGGCGCGGTGTATTGCCAGACGAATCTGGGCTTCGCCGCGCGGTGCGACGCGCGCGACGGCCAGGTGGAGTGGGCCGCCAGCTACCCCCAGACCGTCCTGCGCTGGAACGTCCCACGGGCCATCCGCCGCCACGGGGCGGCCCCGGCCGTCTGCGGCGACCGCGTGGTCTTCGTCCCCCGCGACGCCTCGGGCGCCTTCGCCCTCGATGCGCCCACGGGCAAGCTGCTCTGGGACAACCCCTTCGCCCCCTCGGACCGGGTGGTCGGAGTGCATGAGGGCACGCCTTCAGTGGCCCGCCCCTCCGGGGCGGAGGATTCCGCCGCGGAGCGGCGGGCCACGCTGCTCGTGGCGGACGAGCGCGTGGTGGCTGGGCTGGACGTGGCGACCGGCCGCGCCCGCTGGCGCCGGCACTTCCCCAACGGCATTCAGGGCAGCCCATGCCTCCAGGGCACGCGCGTCTCTGTGGGCAGCGGCTCGAAGCTCCTCTGGCTCGAGGCCGCCACGGGGCGCTTGTTGGAGATTTCCGATTTCCGATCTCCGATTTCCGATTTCAACCCGCAATCCGAAATCCGGAATCCGAAATCAGTGGGGGGGCCGCTCCGGCTGCCGCTGGCGCGCGCGTGGAAGCTCGCAAGGCCGAACCCCACGCTCCTGACGCCTCCGCCGGAGGCGAAGCTCGATGGCAAGCTCCTCCTCATCTCGCGCGGCGTCCTGGAATGCGTGAGGGCAACACCCCAGGGCGGCGTCGAATGGCAGCGGGGCATCCAGCCAGGCTTCCAGGCCACGCTCTGGGCCGAGGGCACGCTGTTCCTCGTCTACCCCCGCTCCGTCGCGGCGATTGACACGGCGACCGGCCAACTCCGCTGGCACACGGAGGTGCCCTTCCGCATCCGCCAGTGGCAGGAGGCCCTCCCGTACCTCGTCCTCGGCGACTTCACCGAGCTGGAGCGCGGCAAGCGCGCCTGCGCGCTCGACGCCGCCTCCGGCAGGCTCCTCTGGTCCCGAGAGTTCCGCGAGATGGGCATGAGCTGGGACGACATCTTCCACGGCATCGGCTGGGACGGTAAGAGCGTCCATTTCATCGCCTCGTTCGGGCAGCACGTGCAGGGGGGCGGGCACTTCGACGTGGTGTGCGACCCGGCGGATGGGCGCATCGCAGCCCTCCGCCGCTTCCTGCCCAGGGGGCGCCAGTGGCCGTTCCTCTTCGACGTCGGCGAGGGCTTCGGCTTCTTCGTGGACCAGGACAAGGTGGGGTGGGACTTCGCCCTCGACGGCTCGCCCCACACCCGCTACGCCGCAAACCTCCGCGACCTCGACCCCCAGCACGAACGCTTCCTACGCCGCACCCGCACCCGACGACGCCTCCAGACCTCCGAGCAGTGGGTCCAGGTCCACCAGCAGGAGGGCTACCCACGCTTCCACCACACCCACTGGGTCCTCAAGCGCGGCGACCCCGCCTACGAGCTTCGCCGTACCAGGCCCGGCGTCATTCGAGGCAACACCCTCTATGAGATTGACGAACAGAGCCTCCGAATCGTGGACCTGCCGAGCCGGAAGGATGTCGCCCACCTCCGCATCGTCCTTCCTGCCCATCGGCAGGCCCGAATCCTCGACTGGCTCGACGAGGGCGACACGGTGCTGGTCGTCTCCGGCATCGAGCGCGGCCCCTATGCCTCCGCGATGACGCCCTATCGCATGCAGGTGGACGCCTTCGAGCGTGCCACGGGCCGCCACCTCGCCCGCCAGTTCCTCGACGACCTGCCCTACTGGCGCTTCGCCGTCTACCGCGACTGGCGCGACCACCGCCAGCACGAGTCCCAGGTGGCATGGGCACCTGGGATGTTGTTCCTCACCGACGCCGAGGGCCTCGTCGCCCTCCAGGCCGCGGCCGCCCCCGAGGCTCCGCAGGAGCGGCCCATCCAGGTCGCCCACCGCGCCGCCACCCCCATCGCCATAGACGGCTGGCTCGACGATATTGGCCAATCTGAAATCCGAAATCCGAAATCCGAAATCCGAGATTCCGGAGGCTCGGTCCGCCTCGCTCACGACGCCACGAATCTGTATATCGCCCTCTCCCACCCCGCCCCCACAGCCTCCCAGCGGCGCGGGGCGGGCGCATATGGCGAGGGCGACTGGCTCGAGGTGGCCATTGCCGCCGGCGAAGCCACTCGCCGCTTCACCCTGGGCGCCGACGAGCGCGGCCACCCAGCCTGGGGCTCGGAAGGGAAGCCAGCCCACCCGCCCCTGTCGGACAGGCCGGTCCTCACGCTCCCGGAGCCAACCGACGCGCGCGGCGCCATCCGCCACGACCTCGCGGGGCAACGCCTCATCTATGAGCTCGCCCTGCCGCTGAAACAGCTCATCCGCCCCAACGAAAGCCCCCGCTGGCGCCGCCTCCGCCTCTCCCTCGCCGCCTGGCACACCCCGCCCGGTGGGCAGCCAGAGCGCGTCCTCTCCTGGGGCAATCCCTGGTGGGCCGACTCCATCCTCGCCGAACGCCACGAGACCATCTACCTGCACCCCCTCACCACGGACGGCGAGGCGGCCGGCCTGGCCATCGCTCACGAGCTCCCGGAAGTATATGAGGCGTGGGACTTCTTCGAGGACTCCTGCGAGCTGCGGGCAAGGCAGCGTCCGTCGCGCATTCTCGCAGACTCGATGCGCGACTACCTCAAGCGCCACCCGACCGGCCTGCCCGCCGAGCGGGCGATCCTGGCTCTCGACCGCGCGCTCCGAAACGGCCTGGAGAACGACCCCACCGCTGAGGTGGTGAGGATCGCGCAGGAGGCCGGCGTGCCCGAGCCCATCCGCGCCCGCTACGCGCGCCTGGCCAAGGCCTACATCTCGCTCTGGCTCCACACCGACCCCGCAAGGCTCCCCGCCGGCCTCATGGTGCAATTCAACGACGGCCGCGAGCGGAGCGGCTGGCACCACCGCGTGGTGTGGGGGATTGACCGCTGGTACGACTCGGGCGAGCCGGGCACCCCATCGCACCAGTACGCAGGCCAACTGCCCCACGCCGACGGCTGGCAGGAGCTCCGCATCCCACTCGTCTGGATCGGCCTCCAGGACAAGCCGCTATGCGGCATCGCCTTCACCCAGTTCGGCGGCGGACGCCTCGTCTGGGACCGCTGCGCCGTCGTCTGGGACGGCGGCGAGCGGGTGTTCCTGGACGACGACCCGCCCAAGGCCAAGGAGCTCGCGGGCCAGTGGGCCTGGGTCACTGAGCCGCGCAAGAGCGGCGCAAGAGCCCACACCGTCGCCGACCCCGGCGGCCCCAGCGACACCGTCCACCACGGCATCTTCGGCTTCGAGGCGCCCGTCTACGAGCACCTCATTCCCCCCGCCACGGGCGCCGTCCTTTCCCAATGGGTCTACCTCGACCCCGCCAAGCCGCCCCGCACCATCGCCCTCAACATCCAGGCGCGCGGCGACCCCTCTCGCGTCCTCTGGGGGCGCCCCGAAATCGAAGGGCGCTACATGGGGCCGCTCCCTGCCCCAGGCCAGTGGCACGAGCTCCGCGTGCCCCTCTCCTGGACCCCCTATGCCGCGTGGCCAATCCGCGGCCTGCTCTTCGAGGACGTGGCCGGCCGCGCCTTCTGGGACCGCACGGCCATCGTCAGGGACGGCCAGGAGCACGTCTTGATCGAGGACGCGATGCCCGAAGGCTCCCCGAAGAACGACTGGCACTGGGTTGAGAAGCCGGCCAAGAGCGGCAAGCGAGCGCACATGCATCCGCCCGAGGACGGCTACGAGGAGCACGGCGTCTTCTACCTCACGCGGCCCTTCACCCAACACCTCGCCTTCGACCCCATCCGCGCCGGCCACGTGCTCCAGGAGCAAATCCCCAGGCTCGGCCCCACCGACGCCGCCTGGCGCTTCTCCGAGGTCCTGCGCGACATGCCGCCCTTCGCCCAGAAGCCGCTCGTTGACCGCGTCCGCTGGTTCTTCAGCGTCATCCCCGACCACCCCCAGAACATCACCCTGCTGAAGTACCTGCTGAACTACTACGACGACGTGAAGGACCCCGCGCCGCTCGCCGCGGTGGAGAAGGAGATGGAAGCGAGCAAACTCCCCAAGGCCCTC
>VGYW01000352.1 GCA_016872875.1 Planctomycetota bacterium
TGGGCCAGGTGGACGAGCGCCTGGGCGTGACGGAGCGGTTCGCGGGCCTCTTCACGGACCACCGGGACCCGGACGCGCTGGAGCACTCGGTGCTCGATCTGTTGCGCCAGCGGGTGTACGGGCTGGCATTGGGGTATGAGGACCTCAACGATCACGACGAGCTCTCGCGCGACCCCCTGCTGGCCGCGGCGGTGGGGAAGAGGGACCCGACGGGTGCACAGCGTGTGCAGGAGCGGGACCGCGGGCGTGCGCTGGCGGGGAAGAGCACGCTGAACCGTCTCGAGCTGACGCGGGAGGTGTGCGATGAGGAGGAGCGTCGGTACAAGAAGATCGTGCTGGACGCCGGGCGTGCGGAGCGCTTCTTTGCAGAGACGGTGTTCGGGCGGCCGCAGGCGCGGCCCCGCGTGGTGGTGCTGGACCTGGACCCGACGGACAATCCGCTCTACGGGAAGCAGGAGGGGCGGCACTACAACGCCTACTACAAGGAGTACATCTACCTTCCGCTGTACGTGTTCTGGGGGGACGAGTTGGTGCTGGCGAAGTTGCGGGAGGGCTGTGTGGATGCGACCGAGGGGACAGTGGAGGCCCTCGGCTGGCTGGTGCCGCTCATCCGCTCGCGCTGGCCGGGCGTGTGGATCATCGTGCGGGCGGACAGTTCGTTCGCGCGAGAGGAGATTATGGCCTGGTGCGAAGGGAACCGCGTGGATTACGTCCTTGGGCTTGCCAAGAACTCCGTGCTCGTGGGGCAGATCGCGGCGGAGTTGGCGAAGGCGAAGGCCCGGCACGCGGCGACGGGCCAGGCGGCGCGGGTGTTCAAGGAGTTGCGCTACCGGACCGTGAAGACCTGGAGCCGGGAGCGGCGCGTGGTGGCCAAGGCGGAGCACACGGCCGAGGGGCCGAACCCGCGGTTCGTGGTCACCTCGCTGCCCGAGCGGGGCCGGCACCGCTACGGGACGCGCGCGCTCTACGAGGACCTCTACTGTGCGCGCGGGGAGATGGAGAACCGGATCAAGGAGCAACAGCGCTACCTGTTCGCCCTCCGCACGAGTGCGGAGAGCCTGCGAGCCAACCAGATTCGAGTGTGGTTCTCGTCGCTGGCGCACACGCTGATGCAGGGCTTGAGGCGCGATGGGCTGGTGGGGACCGAGATGGCGCGTGCTCGCAGCGACACGATCCGGCTCAAGCTCCTGAAGATTGGAGCGGCGGTGCGGGTCACCGTACGGCGCGTGTGGGTAGAGATGTCGAGCAGCTATCCTTTGCAGGACCTCTTCCGCGGCGTGTGGCGGCGGCTGCAAGGACTGGCCCGGCGGCCTGCCGTGGTGCCCCTGCGGTGCTGAGCGACGGCAAGCTGGGTCCTCCTTCGGCCCCCACCGCGTCTGGGGGAAAGGGGGCGGTCCCCGCAGAGGGCCGCCCGATGGCCGCCGCAGAACGATGGCATAACCGTCAGGCCCGCCCGGCAGCCGCCGGGCCGTCTTTGGGGCCATACCTGTGAGAAATGCAGGCTAAGGAAGGCAGGAAGGGAGGAAAGGACGGGGGGATGGAGAAGGTGTTCGGTTGTCGGTGTTCGGTGATGGGGCACGAAGGAAGCAGATGCGGGCGGCTCGGGGGGCGGCGGCTTGTGTGGCGGCAGTTCTTCTGCGCTCATCTGTGCTGTCCGCGGTGAAGCCGGCTCATCTGCGCGTGGCCCCACGCCTCGACGTATTCACACACGGACGCGGGCTCGGGGATGGGAGGCCGTCCTGGCGGAGGTCATCGGCGATAGACCTCGCGGCGATGGCCAATCTCTGTGATCTCGACTAGCTGTTGGCGCTCGTGGATGCAGTATACGACGCGGTAGTCGCCCACGCGGAACCGGTAGTGGCCGGCGAATTCGCCCCGGAGCAGGACGATGTTTGGGTGCCTGCGTGGCTCGGTCTTGAGGAGTTCGAAGCAACGGTGCAGGCGCCGTTGGAGTGGTGCATCGGCGCCTTCCACGAACCGCCGGGCCGAATCGGTGAACCCGATGCGGTACATCGTCAGTTCTTCCACCGGATTTCCTCGAGGGGCGTGAGTCGGCCTCTGCGGGCCTGCTTCTTGGCCGCACGGAACGCTTCGAGGAATCCGGGGATGTCAAGGAGTTCCTGGGTGGCGGCGATGCTCTCCTGCTCCTCAAGGTAGGCGATCAGTTCGCCGGCGAGCGGAAGGCGATCTGCCGGAAGGTAGCTTACGCGTCTCTTCAGTTCTCTGCGGATCTCGGTAGTAGTCATTGTGCGTCGTCTCCTCTGCGTCGCCACGCGTGGGGAACCGGAAGCCAGTGTAGCCCGATCCCCCACGGGATGTCAAGGAGGGATTGTGTCGAAGAAGGGCGGGGGTGAGGTGGACATCGTGGGCAGTGTGGACGTGGTGGATAGTGTGGACAGGAGAGGGCGGCTGCCCCACGGCCACGTCCACGGTGTCCCAGCGGGGCCTCGGGCGTTCCGCCCGCGGCCTCAACCAAACCAGACTATAAGGAATGCAGGAAGGCAGGAAAGGAAGCAGAGGATGCGGGGCATCTGGGTTCCAGCCCAAGAGGGTTCTCTGGCTTTCGGTCTTCTCTTGCCGGTTCGGGTCTTCTGCGGGCGGGCTGTTCTCCTGCCTTCCTGGCTTCCTTATAGTCCCCTCTTCTCTGCGGCCTCTGTGGAGAGAGCCGGAAATGTGGTCATGACAACAACATTCTCACGGGTAGTAGCACGGAGAAGATGGGCCTCTAAGGAAGGCAGGAAGGGAGGAAAGGGCGGAGGGGGAAGAGGGTGTTCGGAGTTGGGTGTCCGGTGTTCGGGTACGGAAGGTGGCGCCGCGTGCAGATGCGCACGCACTACCAGGCTGGAATCGCGCCATGTGAAGGCGAGTCCTATGCCTCGACGTACTCACACACGGAGGCGGGCTCGGGGATGGGGAGGCCGTCCTCGCGGAGGCCCTCGATGTGGAACTGGATGGCCTTGCGCATCTCGCACTCGACGTCTTCCACGGTCTGGCCCGTGGCGGCCACAACCTGTAGTGGCCGCGGGCGAGGTGCCGCGCGAAAAGGCGTCCGACTCGCAAATACTGGACGAGTCTGAGCCGGAATGCGGAGAATCAGCGATTCGCGGGTCGGGAACTCGAGAACACTGGACGACTCTGGGGCGGAAGGGCGAGAATCGCCAATCCGGCGCGCCGGGAGGGGAGAACCCCCTCCGACTCTGGGGCGGAAGGCCGAGAACCGCCAAACGGGGAGTCGGGGCTGTCAGGTTGGCAGGCGGGGGGCAGGAGGGGGGCGCCGCGGACGCTGCCAATATGGCAGGGAGCGAGAGGCGAGTGGGGCGGGGCCGCTGGGCTGTAAGCCGTTGGCATGGCAAGACTTTGGTGTGCGGGCCTGGGCGCGGGCTGGGCTAAGGCACGGTTTTTGCTCCATTATGAGCGCGATTGTGAGAGGAATCGGCGAGGCATTGGCCTCCCAACGGCTTTCCATGCCCCCGTTGAGAGAAAGGAGTGGGAAGAGGATGGCAACGAAGCTGGTTCCGCTGGGCGACCGTTTGCTGGTCGAGCGGCTCGAGGCGGAGGAGAAGACGGCCGGCGGCATCGTGTTGCCCGATACGGCGAAGGAGAAGCCGATTCAGGGCAAGGTGATCGCCGTGGGCGAAGGGCGCCGCAATGAGGAGGGGAAGCTGGTGCCCATGCAGGTGAAGAAGGGCGATAAGATTCTCTTCGGCAAGTACTCGGGCACCGAGGTGAAGCTCGAGGGCGAAGAGTATCTCATCATGAAGGAAGACGACGTGCTGGCCATCGTCCAGGGCTGATGGCCCGAGGCTAGCGACTCCCACAGGCATTTTCGGAGGTAACGAAACCGATGCCAGCGAAGCAACTTGCATTTGACCAGGAAGCCCGCGAGGGCATTCGCCGGGGCGTGAAGGTCCTGGCCAAGGCCGTGAAGATCACCCTGGGGCCCCGTGGCCGCAACGTCATCCTCGAGAAGAGCTGGGGCGCCCCCACCGTTACCAAGGACGGCGTGACGGTGGCCAAAGAGATCGATCTGAAGGACAAGTATGAGAACATGGGCGCCCGCCTCGTCCGCGAGGTCGCGTCGAAGACGAGCGACACTGCGGGTGACGGGACGACGACGGCGACGGTGCTGGCCGAGGCCATTTTCGAAGAGGGCCTGAAGAACGTGACGGCCGGCGCCAACGCGATGCTGCTCCAGCGCGGGATCAACAAGGCGGTGGACGCGATCGTCGAGCGCCTGAAGAAGATGTCCATCCCCGTCAAGGGGAAGAAGGAGATCGCGCAGGTCGGCTGCATCGCGGCGAACAACGACACCGAGATCGGCACGATGATCGCCGACGCGATGGAGAAGGTGGGCAAGGACGGCGTCATCACGGTCGAAGAAGGCAAGACGATGGAGACCGCGGTCGAGTGGGTGGAGGGCATGCAGTTCGACCGCGGCTACCAGAGCCCCTACTTCGTGACCGATGCGGACACGATGGAGGCGGTGCTGGAGGACGCCTACGTCCTGATCCACGAGAAGAAGATCTCGAGCGTGCAGAAGCTCATCCCGCTGCTCGAGAAGATCGCGCGAAGCGGCAAGCCACTCGTGATCATCTGCGAAGAGGTCGAGGGCGAGGCCCTGGCCACGCTGGTGGTGAACAAGCTGCGCGGCACGTTCAAGTGCGGCGCGGTGAAGGCCCCCGGCTACGGCGACCGCCGCAAGGCGATGCTCCAGGACATCGCGATCCTGACCGGCGGCAAGGCATTCTTCGAGGACCTCGGGATCGAGCTGGACAAGATCGAGCTGGGCGACCTGGGGCGCGCCAAGAAGGTCGTCATGGACAAGGACAACACGACGATCATCGAGGGCGCGGGGGCGACCGACGCCATCCAGGGCCGCATCAAGCAGATCAAGAACGAGATCGAGAGCACGACGAGCGACTACGACCGCGAGAAGCTCCAGGAGCGGCTGGCCAAGCTGGCCGGCGGCGTGGCCCAGATCAACGTGGGCGCGGCGACCGAGGTGGAGATGAAGGAGAAGAAGGCCCGCGTCGAGGACGCTTTGCACGCGACCCGTGCGGCGGTCGAGGAAGGCATCCTGCCCGGCGGCGGCGTGGCCCTGTGCCGCGCGGTGGACGCGCTGGACGGCCTGAAGCTCAAGGGCGACGAGGGGGTAGGCGTGGACATTGTTCGCCGCGCCCTCACCTCGCCGCTGAAGCAGATCGCCGACAACGCCGGCCTCGACGGCGCCGTGGTGCTCGAGAAGATCAAGGACATGAAGGAGACCGAGGGCTACGACGCGCTGGCGGACAAGTACTGCGACCTGGTGGACGCAGGGATCATAGACCCGACGAAGGTCGTCCGCTGCGCCCTCCAGAATGCGTCGAGTGTGGCCGGCCTGCTCCTGACCACCGACTGCCTGGTCGCCGAGATACCCGAGAAGAAGCCGGCCCCTGGCGGCCCTGGCGGCCCGGGCGGCGAGTACGGCGGCGGCGACTTCTAAGCACCACGGAGGGCACTGCTGATGCCAAGCTACGACTTCCGATGCCTTGAGTGCAACAAGACGTTCACCGCAACCATGTCCTGGGCGGAGTTCGACAAGGGCAAGCCCAAGTGCCCCAAGTGCGGCAAGCGCAAGGTCGAGCAGGTCTTTGGCGAGGTGCTCGTCAAGACGAGCAAGAAGTCCTAGACCACGCCCGCCCGTTACACCTCCCCACGCCGGCGTCCCGCGTCCCCGCGGGGCGCCGGCGTGCGTGCTTTCTGCCCCCGACACGCACCCCGTTCGCGCCTTCGGGCGACCACGCCTCCGTCCTCTCCGCTCCGCGGGAAGCCAAAGCGGCGACTTCGTCACCGCACTCCATAGTCGGCGCCCGTCCGGAGCGGGAGGACTATGGAGTGCGGCATCGCCGATGCCGCTTTGGGTCGCAGCGAAGCGGCGGCATGGCCAGAGCCACGCCGCGCGGGGGCTCCTACCCGTCAGCACACCGCACTGAGGTCCGCGGGCGCGAACTGGGGGCGCGTCAGCTTCTGCCCCGCTTGACAATGCCCGGAGGGGGGGATAGACTAACGGGGCGTGGACCACTGGGAACCCGCGGCAGGGAGAGGCGGCACGATGCCCAAAGCGGACGGCGATCGGGGGAAGGACGAGGGCAGGCACGAGCCGTCCTTGCCCCGCGGGCTGCGGACGCGGCTGGAGGTGGCCGTGCCGCTGGCCGCAGGGTTCGTGGTGCTGCTGAGCAGCTTCGTGGTCCTCTGGATCGCCTACCCAGTGCTGTTCCAGTACTCACGGCTTGCGACGGTGCAGGAGGTCGAGCGGCGCGTCGCCTGGGTGTTTACGGTCGGAGGGGCGTTCACGCTCGTGGCCCTCGTGGCGGCCATCGTCGTGGCCGAGTGGATCGCCCGCCCGCTGCGGACCCTCATGTCGCAGGTCGAGCTGGCCCGTCGCATGACGGGTGAGCAGTTGCCGGCGCGCGAGACGCGGCCCGACGCCGATCTGGTCCATCGGGCGCTGAAGGACGCGGTGGACTCCCTGGCCAGGCTGGTGCGCGACGGCTACACTCTGCGCAGCCTTGAGGGCGGCGTGGTGACGCTTGACCAGGGCGGGGTGGTGACGAGCCTGAGCCCCGTGGCCGAGCGGGCGCTCGGCTGCCAGGCGGCCCAGGCCATAGGCCGCCGCCTCCCTGACCTGTTGCCCGCCGACCCCACCAATGCGGCGTTCCTCGAGTCCGTCAGCCAGGCCTTGGCCGGCGGCAGCGGCGCATCGTCCGCCGAGACGACCGTGCGGACGCTGGACGGCCGCTCGGCCCGCCTGGGCTACACGATCACGCCGCTGCGCAACGAGGCCCGCGCCCGGCTCGGCATCGTCCTGACGTTCAAGGACCTGGCCGGGCACAAGGTGGCCGAGCAGCTCATGCACCAGGCGGAGAACCTGGCCCTCCTGGGCACAATGGCTTTCCGGCTCGCCCACGAGATTCGCAACCCCCTTACCGCCATCTCTGCACTCGTCGAGCTGATCCGCGACGACTCGCCACCCGACAGCCCTGCGCGCGAGCACTGCCAGACCGTGCTCGAGTCCATCGAACGCCTCAAACGCCTCTCGCGCGAACTCCTCACGCTGGGCCACCCCGAGCCGCGGCAGGTGGAGCCTGTGGACATCAACGATCTGGTGCGCAACACGGTGGCGCTGTGCCGCCACGACCCCGACACGAAGGGGATCGAGGTCAGCGAGGACTACGCGGCGGACCTGCCGCTGGTGCCCGGCGACCGCGAGCGGCTGGCCGAGGTGGTGCTCAACATTCTGCGCAATGCCTCCCGTGCGGTTCGGAAGGGGGGCGGCGAGATCGCGGTGGCCACGCGCTGCGCCGGCTCGGCCGTGACCGTCGCCGTGCGGAACACGGGGCCGCTGATTCCCGCGGAGGCCCAGGCCAAGCTCTTCACCCCCTTCTTCAGCACGGAGAGCCAGGGGACCGGCCTGGGCCTGGCCATGTCGCAGCAGATCGTGCGGGCCCACGGCGGACGCATCCAGATGGAGAGTAGCGCCGAGCGCGGGACCATCTTCACCGTCGAGCTCCCCGTCGCCGGCCCCGCGCCCGAGGCCGTCGAACCATAGCGGGGTGTTCGTAGTGCGGCCTTCAGGCCGTAGTGGGCCGGGATACGGGCTGAAGCCCGCACTACGAACAGCTCTTGGAAAGGCAGGCATGGACGGAAGGATACTTGTGGTGGACGACGACCCGCACGTGCAGTACACGCTGCGGGCCACGCTGAAGGCGAAGGAGTTCGACGCCGTGGTGGTGTCGAGCGCCGAGGCGGCGCTGGAGCGGCTGCGGGCCGAGCCCTTCGATATCGTGCTGCTCGACGTGATGCTGGAGGAGGGGGGGATGAGCGGGATGAAGGCGCTGCCGCTCATCCTGCGGGCCGACCCGGACCTGCCGGTCATCCTGATGACGGCCTACGGCTCGCGCGCGATGGCCTACGAGGCCATCCAGAAGGGGGCCTACGACTTCTTCGACAAGCCGTTCAAGGTTGAGGAACTCAGCATCGTCGTCCGCCGCGCCCTCGAGCGCCGCCGGCTGGTCCGCGAGGTGTCGGCCCTCACCCAGCGCCTGGGCGGCGAGGCCCGCATCGAGAACCTCATCGCCCAAAGCCCGGCCATGAAGCCCGTCCTCGCCAACCTCGCGGTCGTCTCCGCCACCGACGTCCTGGCCCTCCTCCTCGGCGAGAACGGCACGGGGAAGACCCTGATCGCCCGCGTCATCCACGACAACAGCCCGCGCCGCGGCGGGCCATTCGTCACCGTCACGTGCGGCGCCCTGCCCGAGACGCTCCTCGAGAGCGAGCTGTTCGGCTACGAGGCCGGCGCCTTCACCGGCGCTCTGAAACGCAAGCAGGGCAAGTTCGAGGTCGCCGACACGGGGACGATCTTCCTCGACGAGATCGGCGACCTGTCGCTCTCCACCCAATCCAAGCTCCTCCGCGTCATCGAGCACCACGAGTGCGAGCACCTGGGCGGCACCGAGACCATTCGCCTCGACGTCCGCATCATCGTGGCCACGAACCGCGA
>VGYW01000353.1 GCA_016872875.1 Planctomycetota bacterium
GCCCCCGAAGGGGGCGTTTCACGCCCATTGAATCGCCCCGCTTCGGGGGCTCTACGCTGGCGGCGCCTTTTCCCAGGGCTCCCTTCGGTCGCCCTGGGCTACGGCTCAAACGCCCCCATTCGGGGGCCAAACCCCAGCCCCCAGAAGATGTGGGCAAAGGTAAGGGCTTCGCCCTGGGCTGATATAGTACGCCCCTTTCGGGGCTCCCGAGCAAGCTACCAGAACTGGGGCCATACTCGGCGTTTGAGCGCAAGTCGTCCTTGCGCTATTCTCATGTGGCGGAGCAATCGGGCGGGATTGAGGAGCAGTCCCCTGTCGCAGGCGAGAGCGTTCTTGGCCGTGGGCCTGGTGCTGGGGGTCGCGCTGTCGGGCGGCGACGCCTTGTGCGCGCCGCAGATCATCAAAGGTCCCTACCTCCAACAGGTCACGCAGGACAGCATGGTGGTAATGTGGGAGACGGACGAGGCGGCGCCGAGCCGCGTGGACTACGGCCTCGCGGCGCCGGGCGAGCGCTTCGTCGAGGACCCCTCGCCGCACACCATCCACGAGGTCACGCTCACCGGCCTCGCCACGGGCACGGCCTACCGCTACAACGTCACCTCGGGCGCGACGACGAGCGTGGCCAGCACGTTCGCGACCGCCCCCGAGTTCCCGCAGCCATTCCGCATGGTGGTCTATGGCGACAGCCGGTCCTACCCCGCCACCCACGCCGCGGTGGCCGCCGGCATCGCGGCCAGCAGGCCCGACATCGTGCTCCACACGGGCGACCTGGTGTCGGGCGGCGCCTACGGCGAGTTCGGCCAGCAGTTCTTCACCCCCGCGCGCGACCTGATGCTCGACACGCCGCTGCTGCCGAGCCTGGGGAACCACGAGGACAACAGCTCGTGGTACTTCGACCTCCTCTCGCTGCCCGGCAACGAGCGCTGGTTCGCCTTCACCTACGGCTGCGCGCGGATCATCTGTCTCGACACGAACGCCAGCCACTCGCCGGGGAGCGCGCAGCACAACTGGCTCCTCTCGGAGCTGACCTCCGCCGAGTGCGCCGCGGCCGCGTGGCGCATCGTCTACTTCCACCACCCGCCCTACAGCGCGACGGCCAAGCACGGGGACGACTGGGGGGTGCGGCTCACCCTCGTGCCCTTCTTCGAGCAGCACCGCGTCAACGTGGTCTTCTCCGGCCACAGCCACGCCTACGAGCGCTACGCCAACAACGGCATCGTCTACATCGTCACGGGCGGCGGCGGCGCCCCGCTCCACGGCCTCCAGAGCCGCATCGTCCCGCCCACCCGCCTCGCGGGCGCGAGCGTCTACCACTTCGTAGTCGCCGACATCACCACGGCCTCGATGCGCATCGCGGCGCGCCGCAGCAACGGCAAGGACTTCGACGCCATCGAGTTCCTCGCCCCCAACGACCCGCCCGCGGCGGCCCCCGACGCCTATGCCACCGACGAGGACGCCGCCCTCAACGTCCCGGCCCCCGGCGTCCTGGGCAACGACACCGACCCCGACCGCAATCCGCTGCGTGCCGTCCTCGTAGCCGGCGTCCAGCACGGCGCCCTCGCCTTCAACCCCGATGGCTCCTTCGTCTACGTCCCCGACGCCAACCACAGCGGCGCCGACTCCTTCACCTACAGAGCCAACGACGGCCGGGCCGACAGCCCCGCGGTCACGGTGGACATCGCGGTCAACGCCGTCAACGACCCGCCGGTGGCCCGGGCCGACGCCGCCCTCACCGAGCAGGGCGCCGCCGCCAACCTGCCCGTCCTCGCCAACGACAGCGACGCCGACGGCGACCCCCTGGCCATCACCGCCCTCACCCAGCCCCCCAACGGCCTCGCCACGCACGACGGCGCCACCGTCACCTACACCCCCGCCCCCGGCTACGCCGGCACCGACACGTTCACCTACACGGCCCGCGACGGCAGCGGCGCTACCGCCTCCGCCACCGTCTCGGTCCTCGTTGTCCCCTACGCGCGGCCGGACATCCACGGCCGGATCGCCGACGGCGCCGGGAACGGCATCGCCGGCGCCACGGTCAAGCTCAAGGGACTCTACGGCACCAAGTGGAAGGGCGAAGCACTCACCGACGCCCTGGGCTTCTACACCTTCGGCAACCTCCCCCTCGGCACCTACAGCGTGAAGCCGAAGCTGAAGGGCTGGCAGTTGGCCCCGCGCTCCCTCGAGGTCCCCCTCGCCGCCCCCACCGACCACGCCCCCGCCGACTTCACCGGCACGGCCAAGTGAGGCGCCGGCCCCCGCTCTTCCCCTCTCCCTCTGGGAGAGGGCAGGGTGAGGGCTCCGGGAAGACGCGAGCGGCTGCGGGGCGGGACCGATTGATGGGGTTCTTCCGAGTATGGCCCCCAATTCTGGTAAGGTCCTTCGGCGCCGAAGCTCCGAACGGAGCGTACTATAGCAGCCCAGGGCGAAGCCCTGGGACAGGCGAACGGCCAGATTTAGCCCTGTAGGGGCGTACTACCCGCCCTGGGCAGGATGTGGCGCCCGGAACCGCATAGTACGCCCTTCCAGGGCTGGCCTACCTACCGCCCCCTTCCTTCGCCCTGGGCTGCTATAGTACGCCCCTGTCGGGGCTCCGGAGTAGTTCACCAGAATTGGGGGCCATGCTCGGTTCTTCCCTTGACATAGCCAGATCGGCGGTGTAGGATGCACATGGCCTTCGCTCCTCACCCGCCGGGCGTTCGCCCGAGGAGCGAGAGCCGGCACCCGGTATGGAGGGCCGCCAATGGGAACCGCTCAACCCCGTCGGGCACGGGTCCTGCTCCACTCCTTCGTTCTCTCCGCCGCCGTGCTGCTGGCCGCGTCGTGCCGGCCGCCATCGCCCCAGCCTGGCGACGATCGGGCGCTGCCGGCGTGGGAGCGCGAGCTGCGCGCGAAGCTGAGCAAGCCCGTGACCGTGGAGTTCCGCGAAGCCTCCCTTGCTCAAGCCTGCGAGACCCTGAGCAAGCTTGCCAATGTCTCCATCCGCATTGACCCCGCCGTCGCCGCGCAGGGGACGCCAATCAGATTGGCCGAGTGCGCGATGCCGGCCGAGAGCGTCCTCCGCTGGATCTGCCGCTTCGCGCGCGCACGCTATCTCCTCAAGGACGGCGCTGTGGTGGTCGCCCCTCTGCCCTCTGCCGGGAAGCTGGAGAGCCAGACCTACGACCTGCCGAGCCTCATCGCGCACGAACCTGTGCCGGAAGAGCGACCGAGGGAGGAGCCCCTGTGCAGCGGCTGGTGTCGGTACGTCCGCGCGGCCATCGCCCCGGACACTTGGCGCGAGGATCTGGGTGGGAACTGCGCCGGGGAAAGACAAGGCATGGCAGCCTGTGCGGGCCGTCGCCTCATCGTCGTCCACACCGAAGCGGTTCAGGCCGAGGTCGCCAAGTTCCTCGACGCGCACCGCAAGATGAAGAAGAACATCCAGGTTCACATCCTCGCGCGGTTCCTCATGATTGACCGGGGCGAGGTCGAGGCCCCCAAGCTCCAGTTCCAACCTGAGAGAGGGGGGGCAGCGTCCTATGCGCTCCTGCGTGAAGGCCAAACGGAGGCTCTGTTGAAAGCCATCATCCACAAGCAAAGGGGAGCCATCCTCTCCGCGCCGCGCCTGGCATGCTACAACACACAGCGGGCCAACTTCCAGGCTCTCACGAACCGCGGCTACGTCCCCCGTATCACACCCGAGGAGCCGCCAGAGATCGGCAACGAGCCAGAGGGCCTTCTCCTCGACACCCAACCCTTCGTAGGCCCCGACCAGAGGCAGATAACGGTCATCCTCGAAGGGGAGCTTCGCCTGCCACGGGCCACGACCGCTCTCCTTCGGCCCGACGCAGTAGTGAGCCTGCCGGACGGTGGCAGCGTGTTCCTCATCCTCTCCCCGGCCACCACGGGAAGCCAAACGTTCAAGGACAAGAGGCTCGTCGCCATCCTCCTCTCCGCCGAGGTCGTGCCCGACATCTTCGAGGAGTAGGATGCAGGAACTGAAGATGTCCGCTCCAACCGCCGGGAGGCACCTCGGCAAGCTGATCCGCAGGGGTCTTGTGCGCAGTTCCTTGCGCGACGGGCGTATGTCTTACCAGCCTGCGCCAAGGGCGAGCCCACCGGTTCACGGACGCCTTTCGCCATCCTGAACGCGCTCTGGGAAACGGAGGGGTTCCGTACTTGAACAAGTACGGTATCCTCGTCGCAAAGCGGGGACGAGCAGCCACTCGCGGACACCGTGTCCCACTCTACTTGCGGAAGGCGAAGGGGCAGGAGCGGGTGGGGTCGGAGAACATGAGGCTGGCGGGCCAGTTCACCTTGTAGTCCTGCTCGTTCCCCCAGGCGTTGATGCAGGAGATGGAGACGCCGACGCGGACGACCTCGCCGGGGGCGCCCGTGGTGGGCAAGATGTCCGCGCCCTTGCGTCCCGCGATGCCGCCGACGAGGCGGACCTCATTGAAGGGGATGCGGGCCATGGCGGCGTAGCCGGGCTTGCCCTTGAAGGCGACGCCTGTGACGGCGCCCAGGTGGCGCCCGAGGGGATGAGCCGCCAGGTCGTCGAGCTTGGCGGCCCAGATGCTCTCGCGGGGGAGGGCATAGTTGGCCGACCAGGCCTTGCCCTCGCGGTCGTGATGGCGGTGCTTGAACATTGCGGGCGAGCCGTCGCTGGTCATGCCGAGGGTGAATTGCTCCTCTTCGAGCCATAGCTCGACGCAGTCATACATCCACATCGCGTTGCCCTTCGGGTCGTCGAAGTGCATGGTGTCGTCGGCGACGAGGAAGATGGCGTAGAGGCTGGCGCCATCGTGGGCGATTGCCCCGATGGCTGTCCCCGCGCGAAAGGTCTGCCAAAGGTCGTCGGGCACGGAGCGGCGGAAGCCGGGGGTTGGCAGCATGACGATCTGGGGGACGACGCCCGCTCGCTCCCAGGGCGCCCAGTCGCCGCCGACCTTCAGCTCGGGCACCTTGGGGATCGTGAGGAGCCGCTCGACCGGCTTCCCCTGCGTCCTGTCGGGCAGGGGCGGCGGACCGGCCTTGGCCTCGGTGCCGGGCCAGTTGAAACGGGTGACGGTGCGCTCGATGGTGTCGGCGCCCTCCACGCGGAGGCGGGCGAAACGGCCAATCGCGTCGTCCTCCACGTAGGCCCCAGGCTTGCCGTCGGGACGCATGTAGGCGTGGACGCCGTAGCGGAGGTCCACGAAGCCGATGCCGTAGTTGGTCGGCCAACCCCAGTTGCCCGTGGCGAGGCGGAGGCCATCGGCGTTGAAGAGGTCAATCTGCCCGCCGAAGCTCTTGGCCGCCATCACCCAGACGTTCTTGCCGTCGTTGACGGCGCTGATCGACATGTAGTTGCCGCCGGAGCTGAGGGCGAACCAGAGGGGCGTGCCGTCGGGAGTTGAGCGGCCGACGCCCGTGCCGTCGGCGCCCCAGCCGGGCACCATCTTGTTGTAGAGGTCGGTCACGGCCAGGTAGTAGATGTCGCCCGTCACCCTATCAGCGGTGATGGCCTCGTTGCACTTCATCTTGCGGGGCGAGGGGTCCTCCTTCGGGCCGACGATGGCGGGATGCTCGAAGTCGAACGTCGGGTTGCCCTGGGCGTCGAGGCCCTTGAAGGGGATGCGTCTGAACTGAAGCGAGTAGTTGCCGCCGGCGATGATGTCGCCGCCCTTGCTGAAGGCCACGGTGGCGTAGGCCCAGCCGCTGAGGAGCTTGTGGCGGTTGTCGTAGTCGAGGGCGGTCCTCGGCTTGAGCGGGTCGCTGACGTCGAGCAGGAGCAGGCTGCCGTCGCCGCGGCGGTTGAAGTAGAAGATGAATGGCTTGCCGCCGAGGACCACCGCACCGTGAGGCGAGCCGGGCGAGAGGCTCCGCGGCTTCTTCTCGCCGGCGACCTCGATGCTGCCGCGCGGGCTTTCGACCAACCACTCCCACGCCCCGGTCTTCGGGTCAACGCGGAAGATGCCCGGCCAGCAGTAGACGTATTCGGGCTTGGTCGGGTGGACGACTGCGGTGTCCATGAAATTGCTCAGCGCCTCGAAGGCGACCTTGCCCGATTCGGGCCACAGGCAGCGGAGCCGTGCGTGCTCGCACAGGAGCAGGCGGCCATCGGGCGTGATCGCCGCATCGCGCGGGTCGTCAAAGAGGTCGGGCGAAACGGGCGTCCACTCCCCCTTCGGCCTCTCCTTGCCGAGGGTGCGGAGCACCTTGCCGCTCGCGGCGTCGAGCCAGGCGACCTTCGCAGCCTTGCGGTCAACCACGGCGAGGCGTCCCGCGCCCGCGGCGAGATACTGCGGCGTCTCCAGCCCCGTGGCATAGCGCTTCTCCACCGAGCCATCGGCCTTGAGCGAGACGACATCCTTACCCGTGATGGCCCAGAGGATGCCCTTCTCGTCCGCCGCCACATCACCCACGCCGGGCAGGGGCCAGTCGCTCTTCTTCTGGCCACTGGCGAGGTCGAAAGAGCGGATGAGATTGAGGTTGGGAATGCCGACGAAGGCTGTCTTGCCAATGACCGCGACGCCAGCGACGCCGCCCGGCGCCTTCTCGCCGGAGGCGAAGATGGGATAGCTCTCGGCCCCATTCGCCATCCTCGCCCGCTCGCACGAGGCCGTGAGGCGAATCAGCTTCGTCCCCTCCCCCTTCCCCACCGCGCCAATGAAGCCATCAGTCTGAACTGTAGGCGGGGCCTCCGTGCCCCGCGTCTTCTCCTGCTCCCCTTCGCGGGGGACAGAGCCCCCGCCTACAAGAGCGAGGCCACCTGTGAAATCCTTCTCCGCGAAGTTTGCGGCGAAGACGGGCTGGCCGGACGATGAGTAGCGCCGCAGCGGATACCCGGCCTCGTCATAGATCGTCGTGATAACGAATCCGCCATCTGGCAGCGCCACCACGCGGTCCGCATTATCGCAGTGGTACGCCCCCATCGCCGCCCCGTTGTCCCCCATCGCCCCATCGTCCACGATTCGCACGTTGTGGCTCACGCTTCGCACTTCATACTCGCCGGCTGCCGCCGGCTGCCCGAGGTCATCCAACCCATCCCAATACAGGTCGCTCACGCCGGCCGCATCAGCCAGGAGCGTTCTCACAAGTGTACCGTCGGCCCGATACACGCCCGCGCTATGGCGCCGGCCCCTCCTGCCTGTGACTTCGGCTATGCGTTGCCAGTGTGTGGCGGGCCTGGCGTCCGGGTAATCGTAGGCCCCCACGCAGGCATCCGGGTAACGTTCTCGGAACTCCTTGCCATCCCGATCGAGCAAGTCCCTCAAGCCGCCCGTGTACCCACCGTCCATCCCTGGCAAGCCGCCGCTCCACGTCACAGTTGGGTCAATGTGAAGGTCGCCCTTCTCGGGGTCTACGAAGCTCGGCGCGACATGGGTACTGAGGTGGTCGCACCCCGACGTGGCGGACCACTCGTAAGCGTTGGCGGTGACAGGCACCGCACCCCACGGGCCTGTGGCCCCACTTATCACGTTGCTGTCGCTGTACCAGTGTCCGGCGCTGACTTCGTCGGCCACCACATTCGAGTTGTTAGCGGCGAGGATTGAGCTCGTAAGCATGCCCGGTCCACCCCCGAGCAGCAGCATTCCTGCAGTCGAGGAGCCGACGATGGTTACGTGAAACACAGTTGCCGACACCGTCGAGCGCAGGAACAACCCAATGCCGCAACGGCAGAACACGCAACTTCGTATGTCTAAGCGGCGTGTCGCTTCTGCGGCCAAGCCACGCGAGAGGCCGTCAAACGTGCAACGCTCGACCATTATGTTCAGGCACTTCTCCACCTTGATCCCCTGCCCTGCGCCGTGGAACGTGAGGCCCGAGACCTTGAAGTTGCTGAGCCGATAGAGATGGAGAGCCGGCTCCATTGGGTTGGCCGGCTCGATGACCACGGCACCCGCCTTCTCGCCCGTAAGCTTGCCGCTTTCGTCGCCGGTGATGGCCATGCTGAAGTGACCGGGCGGCTGGCGCTCGGCACAGAAGCGCTCGGCGAGGAGGGCGGCGCAGCGATAGGTGCCGGGGCCGATGACGATGGAATCGCCGTGGTTCACCGCCTGCACCGCCCGTAGGGGCGTGGCGAAGGCGGTCTTCGGCGTCTTGCCGTCGGCCTGGTCGTTGCCGCCCTGGCGGACGAACCAGGTTTGGGCGAAGGCGGATGAGGCGGAGAGAAGCAGGATGGTGCATCGCAACGCGCTTCGCATCTGGACGCTCCTGAGTTGTTTCTGTTGCGGACGGTCTCCGGTCTGGCACGCCCAAACAAGTCTGGGAGGCCTGTTGCCCAAATGAGCGGCCCCGTTCGGAGTGCGGCCTTTAGGCCGTGTCTTGTGCCTCTGGGCCCAAAGTACGGGCTAAAGCCCGCACTCCGAACGTGTGGCGCTCGCGCGCTCGATTTGGGCAACATGCCCTGGGTACCTGTTTAGCCTATAGTTTCGCACATTTTGGATAGGAAAAAGCCCGATCCTCTGTATACTTGGGCAGGTGCAAACCACCCCAGTTAGGAGGAATCGGGCTATGAACGTGCGACGAGTTGTGCGAGAGTATCCTATCA
>VGYW01000354.1 GCA_016872875.1 Planctomycetota bacterium
CGGCTCGACTGGATTTTCGTGTCGCCTGAGCTCGACTTCGGCCACTACCGGGTCGTGGCCGACCGCGTCTCCGACCACCTGGGCGTCGTGGCCGAAATCCTCGCCTCCCCCGCCGCCTGATTGCCGTGCGCAGGGGGACGAGCCAGTTCGTAGTGCGGGCTTCAGCCCGTCCCGCCAAGAGACGGCCTGAAGGCCGCACTACAAACGGGTCCCATCCTTGACGCCCTACTGCTGGTTCCACCTGTCAATCATCTGCTGGATCTTCTCGGGCTTCCAGTCCTTCGGCTTCGCGGCGTGCTGGTTCTCGGCCAGTTCCTCCGCGGTGGGGGTCTTGGAGGGCACGCCGTCGGGGGGCACCTCGGCCTTGGCGACCCAGGCGAAGGCGTTGAGGAGCACCTTGCGCATCTGGTCGTGGCCCCAGTTCCAGTGGACGTGTCCCGCGGTGGTGCCGAAGCCGCGGCCGCCGTCGGGCCGCTCGTAGGCCCAGCCCACGTGCTCGGGCAGGCCGATGCGGGAGCGGACGGTTGGGTTGCCGCTGTGCGCGCCGTCGCCCCCCTTCTTCGTGCCGTCGGGCGGGATGGCCGTCAGGACCGGCGTCACGCCCTTCATCCCCTCCACGAATCGCATGTGGAAATACCACTCGTCGCTGATCCTGAAGGGCTTCACGCCGTTGGCGATGGAGTGCTTGGGGAACTCCTTGAAGTCGGCCTCCCAGGTGGGGTTCACCGACCAGTGCTGCTCGTAGTATCCGCCGATGGCGTCGAGGAGCAGTTGCGCCGCCTTGCTGCCCTTCGGCAGGTCGAGGGTGTAGTGGATGGCGGCGAGGCCGACGCCCCGCTTCACCAGCTTGTCGAGCGCCGCGAGGTTCTGGTGGACGAGTGCCCCGCCGTCGCTGCCCAGCACGATGGCCGCGGCGTCGTCGAGAACTGAGGCGTCCTTCGGCCAGCCCTGGAGCACCACGGCCTGGACGTTAGGCGCATTCTCATTCAGCAGCTTGCCGAACAGCAGGAATCCTGCGTGATAGGCATGGTGCGCAAACCCATGGCTCCCCGGCCCGGCGATGAAGACGATCTTCTTCTTGTCTTCACCTGCCGTGCCCGAGACGGCCATGCCTAGCAGGAGGATGGATACTGCCAGCACGGACGATCCGCTACTTGGTGTCACCTGACTTGCTTCCTTTGCTCCTGATGCGCTCCCACAGAGCCCGTTGGGCGCGAGTGAGTGGCTTGAACGTCTCCGCGATGAACTCCTTGTCGAACTCCTTCGTGGCCTCGGAGAGTTCCTCCGTAGTCATCTCCCAGTACGGCTTCTTCTGCCCGCTGGGCTTCTTCTTGATCTTCATTTCGCGTGGTTTCGCGTGTTTCGCGGGCATGTCGGTTCCTCAGCTCTCGACCGGGATGCGAAGCTCGCCGAGGGTCTTGCGGAGCCAGGCGAGCGATTTCTCGATCATCGGGCCGCCCTGGCCCTCGCACTCCATCGAGAGCGTGCCCTTGAAGCCCTGGTCGCGAAGCAGGGTGAGGCAGGTGCGAATGTTGTCCGCGTTCACCCCGTCGCCGATGGCGCACTGGCTCACCGCGATGCCCGTCTGCTTGCCGCGCACGGCCGCCGCGAGCGAGGGCGAGACGTCCTTTATGTGGGTGTGGCTGACCTTGCCGATGAAGCGCTTGAGGAACGCCACGGGGTCCTGCCCGGCGATGAAGGTGTTGCCCGTGTCCATGTTCATCCGCAGCCAGGGGCTCTCCACGAACGCCAGCATCTTCTCCATCATCTCGGGGCGGGTGGTGAAGTAGCCGTGGACCTCGATGGTGATGATGATCTCGTATGCCTCGGCGACCTCGAGGATGAGGCCGTAGGCGTGCTTCATCAGGTCCATCGCGCGGGCGTCGTCGAGGCCCTCGGGCTTGTGGAGGCCGTCGGTCGTCGCCACGTTCGGGCACCCCGCCAGCTTGGCCCACCTGATGGCGTTGTGAACGTAGGGCACGCCGTAGGGCAAGCCGTCCTTGCCGCTCAGCGGGAAGGCGGCGTCAATCTGCGAGAAGCGGACGCCGTACTTCTCCATCTTGCGCCGCAGCAGCAGGGGGTCTTCGTGGAGCGCCACGTGGGGCTGGTAGCCGAGGCCGTGAATCCAGCTCACGCCGTCAATCACCCCGCATTCGATGCAGTGGACGTCGTTCTTCTGCGCCCACTGAAGGCACTTCTCGAAGCTCCAGTAGGCCGTATTGAAGGCGTCGGTGTGGAATCCGATCTTCATCCCAGGTCCCTTTCCGAGTTGTTCGCCGGCCTTGCCGGGTTCGCCCATGGGTCCCACGCACGAGGCGGCGAGCCCCGCCGCCCCAGCTCCCAGCGCCGCGCCCAGAAATCGCCGGCGCGACGTGCCATCTTGTTCGTTCATGCTGACCACTCCTTCTCTGCCTGTCCGACCCACTCAATGGTTCGGCGCTTCATAGAGCACGATTCCTTCTCTCACGACCTTGGTCTCAAAGAGGTCATTCTCAGCCAGGGCCTCGGCGAAGTAACGCGGCGTCTCGACAAGAATGTCAATGGGGAAGGGATGCGGAATCGCAGCGGAAACGCGCCCGGCCGTGCGCAGCGGATTCTCGTCCGTCTCCATGATCACCAGCAGGTCCACGTCGCTGTGCGGCGTCGGCTCCCCATAGGCATAGGAGCCGAAGAGGATGACCTTCTGCGGGTGGAAGCGAGAGACGATCTGTCGGACGATTGCCTTGATGTCGTCAAGACAGACGCCCGTTGCGACCTGAGCCATGTTCGCGTCCGTGTTCCGCGTGCAGGTATGCACGCCCTACTTGACTTGACCCGCAGTAGCGGGCCGCTTCGCGGCTTCTCTGATCACATCGGAGCCCATCTCAAGGAAGAAGGCACGCGCGGGCGCCTTGTCGAGCTTGAGGGCCTTCCTGGTATCCTCGGTGCAGAGGCGAAGAAAAAACTTGCCTTTGTCCCCTTTCTTGAGTTCCGCGTACTTCGGGCACCGCAGGTTGCGGCCCGATGTCGAGGCTTCGTAAAGGACCTCGATGGTTCCGGCCGGCACCAACTCCTTCCCCTTCTGAATCTCCATGACCTTGAGGCCGGCCGCGTAGAGATCCTCCCGCTTGTCGATCTGGCTCCTCTTCTCGATCCAAAGCACCTCGCCGCAAAGCACAACGTCCCGCTGTTTGGCCCGTTCCTCCTCGGTCCAGAGCGGCTCGTTCGCCGTGGCGTGCCACCAAACCATGCTCATGAGTGAGAAGCCCAACAAGCAACGTCTCATTGATTCGCCTCCTACTTGACGATGGCGGAGGGGATGTTGGGGCTTTCGGGGTTGACGATGATGGTCTCCCGCGTGGGGGAGATCACGACGTCCATGTCCTGCAACGCGATTGCGCCGAGGAGAACCGAGTTGCCGATGACCAGTGCCCCCGTGATGGAGTGCCGATTGTCGAACCGGATCAGGATGGGGCCGACGTGAGAAACTACATGGCGGCTCTCGTCCGCTGTAGTCACCTCCCGCTTCTCAAACTCCTCAAGCTGGAGTTGCACGGCGATGTGCTCGGGGATGCAGAGCATCATGGCGCCCGTGTCCACCATCGCCCTGACGGCCATAGGCTTCAGGTGCGGCTTGCCTGGATTCGACAGCGTGATGTCAGCGTAGGTAAAGCCCATCTGTGTTCCTCCTTCCACCCCACAGCATAGCGCCGCGAATAGGGCGTTTCAACCTTCGCCTACTTAGTGCCCGGCGGCAGGCCGGCGGCCCAGGCGGCGCCTCAACGGAATAGCTCGTCGAGAGCAGTATGGGCCTCGCCGAGCACTGAGGCCGAAACCCAGAGGGATGTTTGAGCGAGGCGCTTAAGCATGCCGTTGGCTTCGGCATAGGTCAAATGGCCGACAGCGCCCGCCCAGAGGACGACGCCCAGCGACCCATGGGCCTCCAGCCCAGCGACTTCCGCGAAGAGCCGAGCTGCCGAGTCGTCCGTCAGGAACCAATCGGCATGGAGTTGTCGGGCAAGGGCAATGGCCTCCGCCTCGCCGGGACCGAGAATCCCCGTGGCCTCCCATTCCCGTGCCTCCTCAACGAACGATGGGGTCAAGTGAGTGACGACCAGCCACGTGGGTTCCTCGCTCAGCCAGTCGGGGATCGCCTCCGCGAGCTCCCTTGCCACAGCCGGGGGGATGTGGACCTCCGGAAAGCACCCCATGAGGTCGAGCGCTCCCGCCTCGTACAGGTGCAGGATAGGGCCTGTGTCGGAGACGACAAGTCTCACTCGCGCCGCCCTTTGTGCCGCAGCGCCCAGGCGATGTCCTCGCGCTGCTGCTTCTCGATCAGGTCGAAGCGGTGCCGGCGAATGAAATCAGCGATGGCGGCCCGAACCGCCTCCTCTTCACTGTGGAACCACCCCGCCTGGACGAGTGTATCCAGCGCCCCTGCGATCTTGTCAGGAAGTTCCATCTGTAGGGACTTCATGCGCTTCTGCTCCTTACTTGCTTCCACACACGAGTCTAACAGTAAGTTGCCTAGCTTTCAAGGCCGCGCTACTTTGCAACCGGCGGCAGGCCGGCGGCCCAGGCGGCGCCGCGGCGGTAGAGCTCGGAGGGGCCGGGGAAGCTGAGGGCCTTGACGTCGTGGCCCAGGGCGCAATGGAACGAGCGGCCCTTGCCGACGGTGGACACGATGACCATCGGGTAGTCCTTTCTGTCCACCTTCGACGTGGCGATGGCCAGGACCTCGACGGGGGTGTCGCCGGCCAGGCAGGTGTAGAGTTCGTCGTCGGTGTCGAAGGGCTGCATGCCCTCGGTGATCGGGTGCTTGACGTCGGTGATGTTGACCTTGAACGGCCCGCGAGGGTCGTGGGCACGCATCTTGGGGTCCCACACGCGGCCGGCGACTTTCACGAAGTCGGGCCACTCGCGGAGGGCGCCGCAGCCGAAGTGGACGACGACGACGCCCTTGCCGCCCTCGACGAACTTGAGGAGGTTCTTGCCCCCCTCAACTCCCTTCTCCAGCGGCTTGGGGTTCTGGAAGTGGATGACCGCGACGTCGTACTTGTGGAGGTCGTCAGAGGCGAGGAAGTTGGGGTCCTCGACGATGGTGCAGGCCAGGCGCGGGTCCTTCTCGAGGAGATCGGCCAAGGGGCGCATGGTGGCCCGCCAGTTGTGCGCGCTGTCAACTCCCGTGACGATGAGGACCTTCTTGGCCCCTTCGCGGGGCAGAGACGCCCCGCCCACGGCGCCGGCCTCGCCGCGCGCGCCCTCCACTTCGCTTTCAAGGAGCCAGACCTCGCAGACGACGGCGTTGGGTTGGGCCTCGTTGCGGAAGGTGATGCGGACGCTGCCCTTGGCGGTGAGAGCCTGGGGAATGGGCACGACCTTTTCCACGGCCTTCTCGCCCTTCGCGCCCGAGGGGAGCTTGGTCTTGTCGAGGAGCTTGGTGCCCGAAGCCCAGACCGATTGGGCGCGGGTGTCGTGATCGCAGTCCCACCACGAGAAGCCGAACTGGTAGGCTCTTTTCGGGTCGAGGCCACTGGCCTCAAAGTTGACGTCGTCGCCGGTGAAGAAGCAGGTTCCGTAGCGGATGTCGGCTCCCGCCCAGCGGTAGGCCTGTGCGTCGCCCACGCGGAGGGTGGGCTTGCCCTTCTCGCCGTCGGAGGAGTCGGGGCCGCAGTTGAGGTAGCAAACCACCTTGTAGCCCTTCGGGGCGCGGGTCGCCACGTCGGCCTTCATGCCGTCGCTGCGCTTCTTGTCGTATTCGGGCACATTGCCTCCTCCGCCCTGGGGCGGCTTGAGGGCCTGGGCGTGGAGGGCCTCCGCCTGTTTCACCACCGCCTCGTCCTTGCTCTTCTCCAAGAGCGTCTTCATCCCCTGAACGACCGCCTGGCGGTTGCTCTTGAGGAGTTCCTGACCTATGCGGAGCATCGCGGCGGCGGCCTCGGAGCGGGCTTCCTGGTCATCGAGGAAGGAGGCGGCGACCCGCAGGGCGCCGGCGTCGGGCGCCTCGCCCAGAGTACCGAGGAGGAGCTTCTTCGATTCGGCGGTCGTGGCTATCGGGCGGATGGCCTCGAGCATCTTGAGGCGGCCAGCCTCGTCCTTCACCTCGCCGGCCATTCGCAGGTAGCCGCGGAGGGCAAGGACGCGGTGGACCTGGTTCTCGGCATCCTTCGCGAGCTTGAGCAGGTCGGCAGCGGGCGCGGCATCGGGCCAGGCGGCGAGAGCGCGCACCGCGGCGTCACGGACAGGGGGGTCGGCATCGGCGAGGCAGCCCCGGACGGCGGCGAGGGCGTCGGCCCCGCCCGTGGCGCCGAGCACGCGGAGCAATGGGGGCTTGGCTTGGGGCGGAGCCGTCTTGAGCGCGGCGATGAGCGGCGCGGTGCGGTTGCTGGGAGTGGCGAGGCGACCGCCGACGGCGAGGATGGCTTTCTCGATGGCCTGCGTGTCGCCCTTCGAGGCGACGAGGAACTCGGCGAGCTTCGGGTAGCAGTCGGGCGCGCCCACGGCGGCGAGCGCGTCGAAGGCGGCGCGGCGGACGCCCTCGTCCGCATCGGCGGCCGCCTTGAGCAGCGTCGGAGTGGCAGTGCCCACGCGGCGAGCGGCGATGGCGCGAAGGAGCTCCGACCTGACGGCTGGCTCGCCCTCGGCGGCTGCTGCAAGCAGGCGCTCGTCAGCATCCTTCGCTGTGAGGGCAGCGAGTGCCGCCCGCGCGGCCGCCTGCACCAGGCCCTTCTCGTTCGCCGCGATTGCCCCGAGTCGAGGGATGAGGCCCGAATCGCCCAGGCTGGCCATCGCGCGGAGCGCGGCCGACCGCACCACATCGTCCTTGGCCTCCATGAGCTTCATCACGACCGCCGCAGCCGAGCGGTCGGCCCGCTCGGCGAGGACGCCGAGGAGGAGGGCTTGGCCCTTGGGGTCGAGCTTCTCAAGCCGCTGGACGAGGGCGGCAGTGACCTTTTCGCCGGGGAGCTCCTTCGTGAGCTGCACGGCGGACGCCTGGATGAGTGGGTCGTCGGACCCGAGGGCTTCGAGGACGATGGGCGTGGCCTTCTCCTTGCTCACCTTGACCAGGCCGGACAGACCCGCCAGGCGCCAGGCGACGGGGCGCTTGGATGCCCAGACCTGCTCGTAGAGCTTTTCTGCGAGTGGGGCGTTCGCCGCGTCGCCCGCCGCGGCCAGGAGTTGGGCACAGCGAAGCTGGGCGTCGTGGAAGGCACCCTCACCCCGGCCCTCTCCCCGAGGGAGAGGGAGAGCGGCCAGAGCCGCGGCGGCCTCCGCGCTGCCGATCTTGCCCAATGCCTCTGCCGCGGCCGCAGCAAGGAGCGGGTCGGAGCTTGTGAGCAGCTTGGCAAGAGCGCTGGCCGACTTCGCGTCGCGGCGGATGCCGAGCGAGTTCACGGCGCCCACGAGGGGCATGCCCTTGAACTTGTCGAGACACGTCCGCAACGCGGCGAGCGATGCCTCGCCGGGGATGCCCTCAAGCGTGAAGCGTGCCATCTCGGCCAGCTTCTCATCGTCGAGCAGCTTCACGAGGATGGGCACCTGGGCCTCCGTGCCGACGAGCAACAGTTGTTGGCAGCACCAGACCTTTGCGGCGTGGGTGGACCTGGCGTCGGCGAGGATTGCGCCGAGGCGTTCGGCCAGTTGCGCCTTCTTCGGCGCGTCGGTGGCGGCGCGCACTATCTCGAGTTCGAGGAAGTGCAGCGCCCGGTCGGGCTGGCCGTAGTCGTAGGCCGGCACCTGCGCGAAGGCCCGCTCCGCGTCGAGCGGTGGCTCCGCCGCGAGGAGTGCGCCGGCGAGAAGAAAGGGACAGAAGGGACCTAAGGGACCAAAGGGACGAAGAAGATGCATGGCCATGCCTCCGGGGTTGCTAAAGGGTCCAGGGGCTGCGCATGGGGCGGCGCAGATAGCTGTTCGCCACGTCGTCGCCGACGAAGCGCTCGGCGGCCCAATCGAATGTGACTTTGCGGCCGACGCGGGTCGCCACGTCGGCGATGATGGTGGTCACGGTCGCGCGGAAGCCGGTGTCCACATCGGCCACCGGGTCGCGGCGGGTCTTGATGCAGTCGAAGAAGTTGCTGTGGTGGCCGTGCGATTCGTAGAGGTGAATGTCGGTGGGCTTGAGGGCGAGCCGCAGGAGCGATTCGGGCTCGGCCTTGATGCCGCCGCGGACGACGTGAACCCAGCCCTTGTCGCCCTCGAAGCGGACGCCGTGGGGTTGGCCGCCGTCGTCGGTGAAGAACATCTTCTGGCCGTCCTCGGCCAGCAGGTTCACCCGCCAGGAGTAGGAGCAGTTGCCCAGGCCCTGCTCGGGGAAGCGGGCGGTGCCCTCGATTTCGACCTTGCCGGTGTGGAAGGCCGGGGCGCCCCAGAGGGCGGAGTCAATGTGGTGGACGCCCCACGAGCCGATCCAGCCGATGCAATAGTCGTAGATGAAGTACCAGTTGAAGCTACAGTGGGTGTCGGTGTAGGGCTTCCAGGGGGCGGGGCCGAGCCACATCTCGTAATCAATATCGGGCGGGGCGGGCTTCGGC
>VGYW01000355.1 GCA_016872875.1 Planctomycetota bacterium
ACATCGCGCTCCGCTTCACCAGCACCGGCAACAGCGTGCCGACGGCCGCCGACGACGCCTACACGACCAACGAGGACACGCCGCTATCCGTCCCGGCCCCAGGCGTCCTGGGCAACGACACCGACCCGGAGAGCGACCCCCTGAGCGCCATCCTGGTCGCCCCCCCCGCCCACGGCTCCGTGACGCTCAACGCCAACGGCTCCTTCACCTACACGCCGACCGCCAACTACCACGGCCCCGACAGCTTCACCTACAAGGCGAGCGACGGCTGGGCCGAGAGCAACGTCGCCACCGTCGGCCTCATCGTCGGCTCCGTCAACGATCCCCCCATCGCCTCCTCCGACGCGTACCAGACTAACCAGAACCAGGCGCTTAACGTCGCGGCCCCAGGCGTCTTGGCTAACGACACGGACGCTGACGGCGACACGCTGACGGCCATCCTCGACGCCGTCCCGGCCCACGGCTCCGTGACCCTCAACGCCAACGGCTCCTTCACCTACACCCCCACGACGGGCTACAGCGGCACCGACTCCTTCACCTACGAGGCATACGACGGCACGACGCTCTCCAATGAGACCACCGTCACCATCACCGTCAGCGCCCCCGCCCCCACCGCAGTCATCAGCATCGCCATGTCGAAGAGCGTCTCCAAGAGCTACTGGAAGGCCAAGGCTGCGGTTACGGTCAAGGACTCGGCCGGCAAGGCTATCGGCAGCGCCACCGTCACGGGCCATTGGAGCGGCGTCACGACCGGCAGCGCCACCGGCACCACCAGCTCCAAGGGCACGGTGAGCTTTACAAGCGCCAGCATCAGGACGAGTGGCACGGCGACCTTCACCGTGGACAGCGTGACGAAGGGCGGGCAGACCTACACGCTCGCGGGCCAGACGAGCGCCTCGATCTCAGGCCCCTAGCGGACCCGGGCCGGCGCGGAGACGGCCGTGCGAAGGTCGAAGAAGATCAAGCTTGCGGCCCTCGGGGGCCTGCTGGCAGTGGCGGCGGCCATCGCCATCATCCTTCTCACGCGCCGTTCGGCCAGGGCGCCAGCGATGGACACCACGCCCCCCCAGAAGCCCGTCGCCGCGCCCATTGAGTTCACCGACGCGGGCGCGGCGGCGCGGATCATCAAGCAACTGGAGTTCGTTGAGCGGAAAGGGCGCGTGCGCGCCGCAGTGTCCCCGGGCAAGGCGCCGCGCTGGTTCTGCGTGCTGGTGGACGGCGAGCAGCGCTACTACGAGCTGGACCGAGGGGCTAAGGCCGAGGAGTTCGCAGGCCTGGCCGAAGGCGGCTTCCAGCCGCTCCCCGCGCCCATGGCCCGCACGACGAGCATCTACCGCGCCGTGGCCCGGCGCGCCGTGCCCGACTTCAATGAGGACCGCGGCGACCGCATCCTGGTCCTGCTCTGTCCCCAGCAGGACTGGCCCAAGCTCGCCCTCCGCTGGCCCCCCGCCCCAAGCCCCGCAAAATGACCCCTGCCTGCGCTGGTCAGAGACCCGGGAATCTCCAAGTCCGAAGCACGAAATCCGAAACAAGTCTGGAGGGCTATGCCTGCGCCGCCTTTGAGGCGGCGGGGATACGCCCCCCGCAGCGCCTGACGCCCCTGGGGGGAGGCGGACATGTAGTGCCTTACGCCGATCCCATGCTCGCAAGTCCTTGAAACCAAAGGACTTCTTCTTGCCTACTGTCGAAAATCAGTCTGACATCAGTGGCGCAGTTGACCCACTATGGGAGAAAACGGCCCCGGATGCGTCCGGACCGCCGAAATACCCATAGTATGTCAGGTTCAGGGTTGACCCAGTATGGCGGGACCGCCAGGGATGGGGCAGGGCTGGACGCGGCCGACAGGTCACACGCGGCCCCGCAGGCCGGGTCGGGCGAGGAGCTTCTGGAGGAGGATGAAGGCGAAGAGCAGCAGGTCGATGGCCACGCGGGTCCACCAGGAGTTGAGGGCCTCGAAGGTGATGCCGGTGCGGATGATGCCGAAGATGAGGACGCCGACGAGGGTTCCAAGGACGTAGCCGACGCCGCCGGTGAGGAGGGTGCCGCCGACGACTACCGCCGCGATGGCGTCGAGCTCCATGCCCATGCACTCGCTGGGGTCGCCCTTGGAGCCGTAGAGGGTGAAGACGATGCCTGCGAGGGCGGCGCACAGGCCGCTGAGGGCGTAGACGATGAGCTTGGTGCGCCCGACGGGGACGCCCATGAGGAGGGCCGCCTCCTCGCTCCCGCCGAGGGCGTAGACGTTGCGCCCGAAGACGGTGCAGGTGGAGAGGTAGACGCCCGCGGCCACGACCGCCAGGAAGACGACTGCGGTGGCCGGCACCCGCGCGCCCGGCAGCGCCAGGCCCCACTGCGTGGCCGCTTGGTAGAAGGCGTTGTCGATCGGCAGCGACCCCATGCGGACCATGAAGGCGAGGCCGCGGGCGAGGAACATGCCTGCGAGGGTGACGATGAAGGGCGGGAGGCCGAAGAAGCGGATGACGCAGCCCATCGCGAGGCCGAAGAGCGCGCCGGCCAGGAGGACGGCGAGCATCGCGAGCGGCGGCGGCACGCCCCACTTCTCCATCTGCACGGCGAGGAAGGTGCTCGAGAGCGCGACGACGGAGCCGACCGAGAGGTCAATGCCGCCCGCGAGGATGACGAAGGTCATCCCCACCGCGACGATGCCCAGGAACGAGTTGTCGCCGAAGAGGTCCACGAACACCTGGAGGGAGAGGAAGTTCTGGTGGTAGTAGCGGACGGCGCCCACGGCGTAGAGGAGGAGGCAGAGGGCAACGGTGGCGAGGAGAGGGATGTGCTTGCGGGAGAAGGGGAGCTTCATGGACGCAACCAAAGCGGAACGGAACGGCTGAATGCTCAATGCCCAATGCTCAATGCTCAATGTCCAAGTAACAACCTGGCTCCATTGCCTGCTTCTTCACTTGGTCATTGGGAATTGGGTATTGAGGATTGGACATTGGACTTCTCTTTCCTCACGCCGCCCCCTCCCGGCGTCGGGCCAGGCGCGCGAGCGCGGAGCGGAACTGCTCGGACTGGAGGAGGCAGACGGCGACGACGACGATGGCCTTGACGACCAGGGTGTATTCCGCGGGCACGCCTCGGGTGAGGATGGTGGTTCGGAGCGTTTGCATGATGAGGGCGCCGAGGATGGAGCCTGGGACGTTGGCCCGCCCGCCGCTGAATGGGGTGCCGCCGATGACCACGGCGAGGATGGCGTCGAGTTCCACGTACTCTCCGCAGCGGAGGGGGTCGCCCTGCTTGATGTCGGCGGTGTAGATGAGGCCCGCGATGCCGGCGCACAGGCCGCAGAAGGCGTAGACGCTGAGCTTGACGAGCCAGGGGCGGATGCCGGAGAGGCGGCTGGCGCGCTCGTTGTTCCCAACGGCCTCGATGGTCAGGCCGGCGGTCGTCTTCCGCGTGGCCAGGAGCGTGGCCGCGGCCACGGCGGCCACGACGAACACGGTGAAGGGGAGCCAGAGCCAGCTCCCCGCGGCGATGAACTCGAAGTCCGGGCGGCTGAAGCGGATGCGTTGCCCTTCGGTGAGGAGCTGTGCGATGCCGCGGCCTGACACAAGGACGATGAGCGTGGCCACGATGGGCTGGATGCGCAGGAAGGCCACGAGCGCGCCGTTCCAAAGCCCCGCCGCGACGGCCACGGCGAGGCCGACGGCGCAGGCGGCCGCGGCCGACTGAGGCGGGTCAGCGGTGAGGAGCAGCGAGGCAGCCGTCCCCGCCATCGCCATCACGGACCCCACCGACAGGTCTATCCCCGCGGTCGCGATCACCAGGGTCATCCCCACCGACAGCAGCATCACGATGCTCCCGCGGTGGAGGATGTCAATCATCGAGCCGTAGAGTCGCCACTTGTCTTCGCTGAAGGCGTCGGGCCGCAGCTCGATCTTCCAGAACCCTTTGGTGAAGAGGATGTTGAAGGCGAGCAGAAGGAGGAGGGCCAGGGCGGGCCAGAAGTTCCGGCTCCGCACCAGCCGGCGCCAGATGCCCGCGGCACGATTGCTATTGGCGCTCATCTCTCGTCCTTGTCCTTCGGCGGCGGGCGCGGCGGAGGGCGTGGGGCGCGAGGAGGAGGGCGAAGGGGAGAAGGGGGCCGATGAGCTGGTCGGCGGAGACGATGCCCTCGATGGGAATCTCGAGGCCGAGGCAGCCGCAGCCCGGGGGGCGCTTCGCGGCGGCAGAGCGGGCGGAGGCCAGGCCCCGCTGAGCGGCGCCCATCGCGGGGCGAAGCTCGGCGGCGCGCTGGAGCGCGGCGGCCGCCTCGCTCGGGCGCTTCTCCGCCAGGTGGATGCGCCCGAGGTAGAGGTGCGCGTTCGCATGGCCGGGCGCGGCGGCGACGACGCGCTCGAGGATGCCCACGGCCATCTCGCTCTGCCCCTGGCCGTAGAGGGCCAGGGCGAGGTTGGAGAGGGTCTCAGGGTCGTCGGGCCGGGCGGTGAGCGCGCGGAGGAAGACCGCCTCGGCCTCCTCGTATTCGTGGGGGACGAGGAGCATGAGGCCGATGAGGTTGAGCGCGCCCACGTGGTCTGGCTCGACCTCGAGCACGCGGTCGGCCAGTTGCCGCGCCGAGCGCAGGTTGTAGCACTCGAAGTAGGAGTCGGCAAGGGTCATCAGGGTCTCGACGTTTGACGGGTCGGCCTCGGCGGCGCGCTCGAGCTCGTCCACGGCCTCGATGAGATTGCCCACGCGGTCGAGCAGGCGAGCGAGGCCGACGTGTGGCGTGGGGCTCTTGGCGCCGAGCGCGATGGCGGTCCTGAAGGCTTCTTCGGCCTCCTTCCAGCGTTTCCCCTGGCTGAGGACCAGGCCGCGGTTGGTGTGGGCCGCCGCGTAGTCGGGCTGAAGCTTGATGGCCTGGTCGAACTCGGCGAGGGCGCGACCGGGCAGGCCGGCGCGTGCGAGTGCTGCGCCAAGCTGGTTGTGGAGGAGCGCGGAGGCGGGGTCGGCCTTCAGCCCGGCCTCGTAGAGTCGGGCCTGCTCGTCGGGCTGGCGGGCGGCGTCGCCGCGCCAGAGCGCCTCGGCTGCCGCCTCGTTGCTGGCCGCCGGCGTCGCCAACTGCGCGGAGACGGGAAGCTTCATCGCGCCGGCCAGGGCGAGGGCGAGAAGCCCGGGAAGCTCGTGGAGCTCGCCCCGGGCGGCGAGGCTCTGGTTGGCGCAGGAGGCCACCTCGACCAGCTCCGCCGCTGCTTCGCCGCGCCCCGGCGCCTCGACGAGCGCGATGAACTGGCAGCGGAGGAGCCTGCCCGCGGCGGCAATCTCCCTGGCCGAAGCCTTCTCCCCGACGGGCACGAGCCGTTGGGCGACCGCGGCATTGGCTGGCCAGACTCGCTCGGCCTGGGCCAGTTGCGCCATCGTGGCGCGAGCGACCCCCGCCGCGGCCCAATCGCCCGGCTGGCGGGCGACGATGGCGATGCGGATGCGCTCCGGGGCGCGCGCCGCGAGGGAGGGGAGGGGGAGGGCCAAGGCCGCAAGCAATGCCGTGAGGCGTGGGAAGAAGGGACCACAGGGACCACAGGGACCTAAGGGACGCATAGCCAAAGAGACCTCTGCTTGTCCCTTAGGTCCCTGTGGTCCCTTAGGTCCCTTGGGCGGCATTGGAGCCCCCTATTGCCGGGCCTGCGATGGCCAGCGAATAGCGGTCGGCCGTCAGGTGGGCCTGGGCCGCCCGCTGGACCGCGTCGCGGGTGACGGAGCGCACGAGCGCGGGGAAGCGCTGGATGTAGTCGTCGCCCAGGCCGAAGAGCTCGATGTGGTTGAGGGTGCCGGCCAGGCCGTCGTTGGTCTCGAGCTGAATGGGGAGCGCGCCCACGAGATAGTTCTGACAGTCGGCGAGCTCCTGTTCGGTGACGGGCTCGTCCTGGAGCCGGCGGATTTCGTCGAGGGTGCTGGCGACAGCGCGCTCGACGTTCGCGGGGTTGACGCCGGCGCAGACGGACCAGAGGGCGTCGCCGAAGCCCTCGGCGAGGCGCGCGAAGACGTAGTAAGCGAGGCCCTGGCGGTCGCGGACGTTGTCGCCGAGGCGCCCCATGAGGCCGATGCCGCCGATGATCTCTGTGGCCTGATCGAGGGCGTCGAAGTCGGGGTGGCGACGCGGGATGGCCTTGAAGCCGAGGGCGATGTCGGCCTGGGTCTTGTCGGCCAGGGGGAAGACGGCGCGCTGGGCCTGGGGCGGGTGCGTGGCGGCCAGCTCGGGCGTGGGCAAAGGGTCTGAGGGGGCACTTGCGTCGCCCAGCAGCTCGGCCAACTTGTCGAGGGCCTGGCCCGCCGCCACGTCGCCCGCGACGGTGAGGATGAGGGCGTCGGGCCGGAAGAGCCGCTCGTGGCAGAGGGCCAGGTCGTCGCGGGCGATGGCCTCCACGCTCGCGCGGTAGCCGTAGCTCGGATGGCGGAAGGGATGCCCCTCGGGATAGGCCAGGTGGGCCAGCTCGCGCGAGGCCACCATGCGCGTGCTCTGGTCGTACTCGCGGAGCGTGGTGAGGATTTCGCCCCGCGCCCGCTGTAGCTCGGAATCGGGGAAGCTGGGGCTGCGCAGGATGTCCACCAACACGTCCGCAACGGCGGGCCAGTGGCGGCCGAGGCACTTGACGCGGAACGACACGGCGTGTGCGCCCGCGCCCATCGCCAGAGACGCGCCGAGGGAGTCGAGCTCGTCGTAAATCTGGTCATACGAGCGGCGGGTGGTGGCCCTCTGGGCAACGGCGGCCATGAGGTTTGCCAGCCCCTCGCGGCCGGGTGGGTCGAGCACCGAGCCGCCCACGAGCATGCCGGCGGTCACGACGGTCTCGCTCGCGTGGTTCTCGACTGCGATGAGTCGCGTCCCGTTGGGCAGCCGGCGGCGGACCACGTCGGGCGCGCGCTGTGTGGTCTCAGGCTTCTCCATCGTGATTCGTGCGCTCCTTGCGGACGTGTCAGCGGAGGATGAATGGATGGGTGGATGGGTGGATGAATGCCAGAGAAGGCGCCTCCCCGATTCCTTCATCCATCCATTCATCCATTCATCCAATCATCCCGTCTGGTTGCGGCCTACAGCCGCCCCGAGTCTCTCTGTCCGCGATCGCTCCTCAGGCGCGCGTGGGGATGAAGCGGCCGATGGTGCGGCTCGATTCGCGGAAGTAGCGGGCGGCGACGCGCTGGACGTCGGCCGCGGTCACGGCGTCAATCCTGTCGAGGAACGTCAGAACGCGGCGGTAGCCCTCGACGGCCTCCGCGGAGCCGACGACGCCGCCGATGCCGGTCACGCTGTCCCAGGCATAGGCGAAGGAGGCGTGGATCTGGGTGCGGGCCTTCTCCATCTCCGCACCGGTCGGCGGCTGGGCGGCGAGGCGTTCGAGCTCGGCCAGGAGCGCGGCCTCCACCCGGTCCGGGTCCACCCCCTCGCGCACGGTGGCGCCCGCGTGGAAGAGGTGTGGGTCGCGCCCCGCGCTGGGGTAGGCATAGGCGTTCGAGGCCAGCTCGGCGCGGACGAGTGCGACGTGAAGGCGGGATGTCCGCCCCCCGACGCCGCCCCCCATGCCCATGCCGCTGGCCCCGCTGAGGACCGTGGCGGCCACCATCAGGGGGTAGAGGTCGTCGTGGGTGATTGGCGGGACGCGCCAGGCGGCATGGACGAGAGCCGCGCCGCCGGCCTGGCGAAGCGTCACGCGGCGCTCGGCGCGCTGCTCGGGCTCGCGGACCGCGACCGGCGGCGGCTCAGGGCCGCGGGGGATGTCGCCGTAGAGCTCGCGGACGCGGTCGAGCAGCCGCCCCCGCTCGAAGTCCCCGGCAACCACCAGGAAGGCGTTGTTCGGGGCGTAGAAGGCCCTGTAGTAGCCGTAGAGGTCCTCGCGGGTCATGGCCCGCAGGTCGTCCTTGTAGCCGATGACGCTCCAGCGATAGGGGTGCTCGCGGAAGGCGGAGGCGCTGATCTCCTCGCCGAGGAGGTAGCCGGGATGGTTCTCGGCGCCCTCGCGCTCGGAGATGATGACGGTGCGTTCGGACTCCACCTCCGCGGGGTCGAAGACGGAGTTGGCCATGCGGTCGGCCTCGATCCGCAGGCCCAGGTCCATCGCCTCGGCGGGCAGGGTCTCGAAGTAGGCCGTGAAGTCGTAATAGGTGAAGCCGTTATTCGTCCCGCCGTGCTTAGCCACCTGCTTGAAAATCTCGCCCTTGCCGAACTCGCGTCCCCCCTTGAAGAGCATGTGCTCCACCCAGTGCGAGGCGCCCGTGATGCCGAGCCGCTCGTTGCGCGAGCCGACGCGATACCAGGCCCAGACAGTGACGACGGGCGCGGTGTGGCGCTCGATGGTGAGGACCTTCAGCCCGTTGTCGAGCATGGCCTCCTCGATGCCGAGGCTTACGTTCATCAGCCTGCCCTACTCCTTCACGCCATCGGACCCCTTGCCCTTCGGGCGAGTGCCCTGGATGAGGAACTTCTGGAGGTCAGGGTGCCACTCGAGCTTGGAGCGGTTCTGGGCGAACCAGTCCTGGTGCTTCTTGATTGCGGCCTCGC
>VGYW01000356.1 GCA_016872875.1 Planctomycetota bacterium
GATTCAATGGGCGTGAAACGCCCCCTTCGGGGGCTTGGATGGGGGGGACGCGCGATCCCAGGGCTCCCTTCGGTCGCCCTGGGCTACGGCTGGGTCGCCCGCGTCGGCGGGCTACAAGGCCCCGAGATGTGGGCAAAGAGCAGGGCGAAGCCCTGGGCTGCTATAGTACGCCCCTGTCGGGGCTCCGGAGCAGCTCACCAGAATTGGGGGCCATACCCGATAGGGATGAGGGCCTTGACTTAATGGGGGGTGCCGCTGTACCCTGCCTGGAGCCTGCTGCGATCCACCCCGATGGCACAAGGAGGCGAACCATGTGGCGACGGGCCGGCCGTGTGGTGGCTGCGGGCGCGCTCATCGCGCTCGGCGCCTGCGCGCAGATGTACATGAAGGGCACCCCGCTCTACACGGGCGAGTACAGCAAGCCCCAGGGGCCGCCCGAGGACAGAGTGAACCTCTGGCCCATCGCCTACTACCACAAGCCCGCACTCTCCGTCCTCTGGCCATTCATGGAGTGGACCGACGACCACGCGGCCATCCGGCCCGTCTTCTCCGTCTACAAGCTCGACAAGCCGAAGCACGATTGGAGCGTCCTCTATCCCCTCGCAGAGTTCGACTGCGACCAGGATGTCCACCGCGTCATCCCCTTCTTCTGGGGCACGGACGAAAAGAACCATCCCTACTTCGTCCTCTTCCCGATGGTCTGGCTTCACGACAAGACGAAGGCCGTCCTGCCAGTCGTGGTATGGGACGGGGAGGGAACCGTGTTCCCCTTCGCCTGGTGGTGGAAGGATGGCTTCACGCTCTTCCCGTTCTTCTGGTATCAGAGGGGCAACTACTGCCATCTCCTGCCCCTCTGGTTCCACGACAAGCTCGGGCCGGACGGCCACGACACCCACGTCCTCTGGCCCATCTTCGAGTCGCTCAAGACCAAGGAGAAGCAGGGCTGGCGCCTCTGGCCATTCGCGGGCGACTACCAGGGGAAGGACCGCCGCTACAGCTTCGCCCTCTGGCCCCTCGCCCACTACATCCGCGCGGGCGACAGCACGACCCGTCTCGCCATCCCCTTGTACTTCGAGTGGAGCGACAAGGCCAGCACCTCGCAGCTCGTCCCGCCATTCTACTACCACACGAAAGGCCCGGAAGGAACCGACACCCACGTCCTCTGGCCCATCTTCGAGTCGCTCGACACCAAGACCGAGCAGGGCTGGCGCCTCTGGCCGTTCGCGGGCGACTACAAGAGCAAGGACCGCCGCTACTCCTTCGCACTCTGGCCCCTCGGACACTACGAGCGAGAGGGGGACAAGACGACCCGTGTCGCCTTCCCGCTGTACTTCGAGGCGAGCGAGAAGGACAAGGGCTGGCGGCTCCTGATCCCAGCCTTCTTCCATAAGGCTGAGGGAGCCGACTCGCTAACCCTGACGCCCCTGTGGTTCGGGGGGAAGAAGGGCAAGGTGGAGTGGGACGGCGTGGTGCCGCTCTACTATCGTTCCAGCGACGCCGCGACGGACACCGAGCGCCTCATCACCCCGCTCCTGGCCACCTGGCGCTCGCCCGACGAGAAGAGCTGGCTTGTCGTCCCGCTCGCCTCCCGGCTCGCCTGGGGGAAGGGGGAGAAGGACCTCTGGTTCCTCGGCCCCCTCGCCCACGCGCGCTGGGGCGGCGAGAGCACCGATCACCACGTCATTCCGCTCTACCGCTATGCGCGGGACAGCAAAGGGTGGAGGCTGGCCACGCTCCTAGTCGCCTGCGGCAAGAACGAGGCGGGCGAGCACCTGACGGTGATCCCGCTCCTGAGCGGTTACACGCGCGACAAGGCCGGCCTCAGCAAGATCTTCTTGGTGCCCCTGTTTTCCGAATGGCAATGGAAGGGCCGCGACAACGACCTGTTGCTCCTCTGGTTCCTCGCCCACTTCCGCTGGGGGCGCACCGGCGAGCTCGGCACCCAGGAGGTCCCTCCCGCCTTCATCGGCTTCAGATGGGAAAAGGAGAACGTCCAGAACCACATCATCCCCCTCTACTACTACGACCGCAACGAGCAGATGTTCCTCTCGCCGCTTGCGAGCTGGCGGAACAAGCCGGGCGAGAAGTTCCTCAACCTCCTCGGCCTCGGCGCACACTACACCGAGAACAAGCGAGGGGAGAAGGAGCTATTCCTGCCCTTCCTCCTGAGCGACTACGCCTGGGGCGGAGAGGACAAGGAGCTCTGGGCGCTCTTCCCATTCTTCCACGCACTCTGGGGCAAGGACCAGCTCGCTCACCACGTCCTGCCCATCTACGCCTATGACCGCAAGGACAAGATGTTCCTCACCCCGCTCGTCAGTTGGCAGACCAAGCCCGACCAGGGGTTCTTCAACCTCGGCATGCTCCTCGCCCACTACGCGCGTGAGAAAGATGGCAAGCGCGAACTGGTCATCCCGCCCCTCCTCTCGACCATCTGGTGGAATGACAAGGCCGGCGAGAAGGGCATCGCCACCTCCCCCCTGTTCTCGTGGAGCAAGCGGGCCAAGCCCGACGGCACGGAGTCGAGAGAAGAGCTCTGGGTCGCGCCCTGGCTCGAAGCCGACCGCTGGACCGGCACCCGCTCATTCACCGAGGGGGGCAAGAAGACGGAATACAAGTTCGCGGAGCGCAGCAACGAGTTCTTCCCCTTCTGGGACTACACGTACTCGCACCACATCCCGACCGAAGGCCCGCCCACCACGACCGCCGAGTTCAACATCCTCTACTGGCTCTACGACTACGAGCGCCGCGAGGGCATGAAGGACCAGAAGGACCCCAAGAAGACCCACGACTACGTCCGCTCCCGCATCCTCTGGCACGTCATGCACTACGACCAGCTCGACGGCCGCGAGAGCCTCGACGTCTTCCCCTTCATCACCTGGGACCGCAAGAAGGACGGCTACCGCAAGACCTCGTTCCTCTGGCGCCTCTACCGCAACGAGCACGGCCGCGACGGCAGCCGCTCCCTCGACATCCTCTTCCTGCCCCTCCTCCGCAAGAAGGGCGGGTAGCGCGTGGGCACCTTCTGGCCTGACACGCCCCCGGTTTGCGCGTCTGGCGGTTTGCAGCCCTGCAAGGGCGGCATGGGAAAGCCCAGGGCGGAGCAAAGCGAAGCCCTGGGTTTGGGTTGTGGGAGACAGAGCCCTGTAGGGGCGACATGGCGTGGGCCGAGTGGCCTATCCCGCCCCTTCAGGGCTACCGGGCGGGGGCCGTCTTCCCCAGGGCTCCGCTTCGCTCCGCCCTGGGCTTTCCCATTCCGCCCCCTCGGGGCTGAAGAGACCGAGCGACGGCAACCTGGGGGCGTGTCAGCCTTTCATCCCCTTGATTCCCGCGTAGGAAGGGGTATACTGGGAAGTCGGGAACAATCGGGGTGTGAAGCCATGGCGAACGAAGGCAGGATGCCACGGGCTGTCCAGCAGCCGGACGCGGCGGCCGCCGGCCCGCCGCACGGCACCGAGGTCCTGCTGATCGAGGCCTCCATTGACCCCAAGTTCCGCGAGCTCCTCCTGAAGGAGCGGGCGAAGGCCGCCGAGACCCTTGGCGTCAAGCTCTCCCCGGTCGAGGCCGCGCTTCTCAACGACGTGCCGGAGGAGCACCTCAGGAAGGTCATCGCGCAGACCGCCGCGAGCAAGAAGCTGCGGGCCGAGACCCGCCGCAAGGCCGCCAAGGTCGCCCTCGCCGCCCTCGGCGTCGGGGCGTTCGCTTGCGGCTACCAGCAGTACGCCAAGCACCTGGACCATCTCGACAAGAAAAGGAACCCGCCATACACGATCAACTACCGTAACGGGAGGATCATCGTCGTGCATGGAATGGTCGCGGACCCGAACTTCGGGGTTCGGGACGACATCCCAGTGGAGGAGGCATACACCGTGGAGGACCTCACTGGGCAGGGGGAGCGCGAACTGAGGGAGCTTGACAATGGCAAAGAGTGAGCGGAGCGAGAGGCCAATCGAGCAGCCTGCCGTGAAGACCACCATCGTGGGCGGGCGGCCGCCCGGGCCAGGGAAGGGCGTGGGCACAATCCCGCGCGGCATCGAAGTCCTCGTCAAGAAGGCGTCGGTTGACCCCGGCTTCAAGCAGGTCCTTCTTGCGAGGCGAGCCGAGGCCGCGAAGGAGATCGAGCTGCCGCTCGAGCCGGCCGAGGCGATGATGCTGAACGCCGTGCCCGCGGCGCAGCTAGAGGCCATCATCGCCTCCACCACCGTGGCTCCCGTGAGCCGCGCCGCCTTCCTCGGCAGGGCCGCCGCCGTCATGCTCGCCGCACTCGGCGCAGGCGTCGGCTGTGAAGAACGGCGCGGGCCGACCGCGGGCGACCGGGCTGACCGCCCGCCGGCCACCAAGGGCATCCAGTTCGACCGTCCGCCCGAGAAGCTGAAGGAGATGCAGGAGCCGGCCCCGCCGCCCGACAAGGCTCCCCCCGCGACCCCGGGCCTTCAGCCCGACTATCCGCCCCCCAAGCCCAAGAGCCAGACCCCCGCGGCCGCCCCGCCGTCCCCTGAGCAGCCCATGATGCCCGTGGCTGGCGCCATTCCGCAGCCCATCCCGCGCACCAAGCCCGACGCGAAGGGTGTCCCGCCCGAGCAGCCGATGATTTCCGTGTTCGGCGCCACTCGGCAGCCCATCCCTCGCACGACGACCAAGGGCATTCAGCCCGACCGACCGTGAGACCGCACAGGAGAATGAGCGAGTTCGTAGTGCGGGCTTCAGCCCGTGGGCGTCGGAGACGGCCTGAAGGCCGCACTACAAACACGCGGATCGAGGAGTGAGCAAGTTCGTAGTGCGGGCTTCAGCCCGTGGGCGTCGGAGACGGCCTGAAGGCCGCACTACGAACGTCAGGGGCCGAGAAATGCCAGAAGAGCCGACCGCGATCCCTCGCGGCATCGAGGTGTTGGTGAAGAAGGCGGCGGTGGACCCCGCCTTCCGCGAGGTTTTGCTCGCGCGTCGGGCCGAGGCCGCGGACGAGATCGGGCTGGCGCTCGAGCCGTCCGAGGCCGCCATGCTCGACGCGATTCCCGCCGCCCAGCTCGAGGCAATCGTCGCCCGCACGACGGTTGACCCGATGAGCCGCGCGGTGTTCCTGGGCCAGGCAGCCGCCGCGATGCTCGGCGTGCTAGGGGCAGCCATCGGCACCCAGGGATGCACGATGGGCGCGCGCATTGACCTGCCCCCGCCGAAGCCCGTGCCGCTGAAGGCCGAGGCCGAGCCGCCCCCCGTGACCAATGGCATCCGGCCCGACAGACCCTAGGAGCATCCAAGGGAACCAGTTTGGGGCAGCGCGCAACTCGGAACCCGTTCGTAGTGCGGCCTTCAGGCCGTACCCTGGCGGGACGGGCTGAAGCCCGCACTACGAACCAAGGAGACAGAGCATGGCAGAGATGGCGAACGGTATCCCGCGTGGCGTCGAGGTGCTGGTGAAGAAGGCGGCGGTTGACCCCGATTTCAGGGCGCTGCTGCTGGCGAAGCGTGCGGCTGCCGCCACGGAGATCGGCCTGGAGCTCGACCCCGCCGAGGCCGCGATGCTCGCCAGCCTTCCCGCAAGCCTGCTCGAGGGCATCATCGCGCGCACCACGGTCAGCCCGATGAGCCGAGCCGCCTTCCTGGGCAAGGCCGCGGCCGTGATGCTCGCCGCGCTCGGCGCCGACCTCGCCGCCGCCGAGGGGCCGCCACCCCCAGGCGGCATCGCGCCAGACCGCCCGCCCGTGACCAAGGGCGAGCAGCCCGACAGGCCGCCCGAACGCGACCGCTTCGTCCTCTACAGCGAATCCAACTTCAAGGGCGAAGTGACCTACGCCGTCACCGACACCGATGCCTGGCAGAAGCGCTCGACCGAGCTCGCCAGGATGAACCGCTCCCTCCGCCAGGCATACGTCGCCGCGAACAAGGCCTGGACCGCGGACGAGGCCCACAAGGGCGTCCCATTCCCTATGAGGATGCCCCAGTTCCTCCAGTGCGACAGGGTGGCGACCTACTCGGACCGCGACCGCGCGGAGGCGATGCTCAAGCGGCGGCAGGAGGAGCTCGACAAGCAGGCCGCGGCCGCCAAGGCGGCCGAAGAGCAGCGCCTCGCCGCCCTCGGCGAGGCGGCAAGGGCCAAGGAGAAAGAGAAGGCGGACCTCCTGCGGGCCGCCGAGGCGCTCTTCGAGAAGGAGCTCCAGCGACTTCTCGCCGCGCCCGCCACCCCCATGCCGCCCGTCAGCCGTGGCGTCAGCATGGACCGGCCGCCCGCCATGCCGCCGGCGGTGACGGGGATTCGGCCGGATTGACTTCTTCAGTCGTCCTCGTCCTCGTCCCTCGTCCTCGTCCTCGACTCTTCCCCTCAGGCCAGAGGAATCGAGGACGAGGACGACAGGGACGCAGGGGCGGGTGGCACCCTCAACGGCTTCCGTTGAGGGTGTGAATGGGGCGCAGCCCGGAAGACACCCTCAAGCGAAGACGCTTGAGGGTGCCACCCAACAAGTCGAGAACAGGATCGAGGACGACGACGACGACGAGGACGAGTGAATGGGTGCGGACATCACGCTTGTCAACCTGAACATGCTCTTCATCCGCTACGGGGAGGAGATCGAGCGGGAGCGGCACGTGCCGCTCGGGCCGCTCTACCTCACCCGCGCGCTTGAGAACGCCGGCCTGCGGGTGGACTTCCGCGACTACCAGCTCTGCCCGTCCGACGACCCGTTCGACATGGCGGCGTTCCTCGACTTCCTCAAGAACCCCGCGCCCGTCATCGGCCTGTCGTGCATGGCCAACCTGCTGCCGTTCACCATCCAGGCGATGAAGGCGCTCCGCGAGCGCTACCCCGACCGCAAGCTGGTCCTCGGCGGCGTGGGCGCCAAGTCGGTCGAGGAGCAGATTCTCGCCCGCTTCCCCTGGATCGAGGTCGTCTGCCGCGGGGAAGGCGAGCTGACCGGGCCGGAGCTCGTCCGCGCGCTCCTCAATGGCTCGAACCTGGAGCCCGTCGCCGGCATCTCCTATCGCGCCAACGGCGCGGTCCGCCACAACCCCGACCGCGAGCGCATCCACGACCTCGACGCCATCCCGCTCCCCGCCTTCGAGAAGATTGACCTGAAGAACTACGCGGGCTACGGGATGATGACCAGCCGCGGATGCCCCTACCGCTGCACCTTCTGCTCCGTCGCGCCCATCTGGAACTACGTCAGCTACTCCCGCTCCGCCAAGAGCATCGTGGCCGAGATGCGCTTCCTCCACGAGAACGCGGGCGTTGACCTCTTCCTCTTCCAGGACGAGTTCTTCGTCTCCGGCAAGCGGCAGGTGATGGCCTTCTGCCGCGAGCTACAGGCCTCAGGCCTGCCCGTCGAGTGGAAGGCATTCGGCCGAGTTAACCTCACGGACGAGGAGATGATGCATGCGATGGCCGACAGCGGCTGCCTGGAGCTGCGCTTCGGCATCGAGAGCGGCTCCGACAAGGTCCTCACCCGCATCCGCAAGGGCTTCGCCGCTGCCGAAGCACTCGAAGTCGTCCCAAAGGCCGTCGGCATCTTCCCACGCGTTGACGCCTTCTACGTCTGGGGCTACCCGTTCGAGACGATGGACGACTTCAACCAGTCGCTCTTCCAGATGGTGTCGTTCCGCATGATGGGCGCGCGGATACTGCCCAGCCTCCTCTGCCTCCTGCCCCAGACGCCCATCTACCGCGACTGCCTGGCCTCGGGCGCCAAGCTCGAGTTCTGCCCCTACCTCCTCCCCGAGTTCGTCTTCACTGGCCACGAGGTGTGCCAGGACGGCGAGGTGGCGCTGCCCGAGCGCTACCAGGCGTATTTCAAGCTGATCATGGAGAACCCGGACATCTTCCCCGGCTTCTTCCACATTGACCTGGCGAACAACATCCTCCCCAAGCTGGCTCTCCTGAGGCAATTCGGCTTCTACCCGAGTCCCAAGAAGCCCGAGCCGACCAAGGAGAGTTGCGGCGCCCACTCCCCCCGCATCGCTCCGCAAGAGCTGGCCACGCGCGCCGCCCGCTGAGCGGCTCTCAGCGGGTCGGCTCAGTCCCACCCGACACCGCCCCCGAGTGGTCTTCTCGCTTCACACGAGCTGGCGAGGTCCCAAGGGGCCAACGCCATTCCGGCGTAGCCCGCTTCGCACGCCGGCTGCCCGCGATGGCCGGCGTGCCGTACGATCAGCGCGCCGGAGACGGCAGCCTGGGGACGCGCCTGAAGCCGCGAGTCGCCCACTCGTGGCCGGCTATTGGTGCCTGAAAGATAATTGCAGAGTCATATGACTCTGCAATTATCTCTCCGGCGATCGCACCGCTCAGGGGGGCGCTTGTGGCGTATGGGATGGGTCACGCCCAGTCCCGTTCTGGCCCTTGCGCGCTCTGCTCACGGGTGAGCGAGTCGCCCACTCGTGGCCGGCTATTGGTGCCTGAAAGATAATTGCAGAGTCATATGACTCTGCAATTATCTCTCCGGCGATCGCACCGCTCAGGGGGGCGCTTGTGGCGTATGGGATGGGTCAC
>VGYW01000357.1 GCA_016872875.1 Planctomycetota bacterium
CTATCTCCTCTACGACGACCCCGCCCTCTGCCACGAGATGGCCGACCACTGGGCCGAGCTCATCCTCGCCTCGCTCCGCCAGGTGCCGCCCGACGTGCCGCTCCACCAGATGGGCTGGTGGGAGGACATGGCCTACAACCACGGCCCGCTCGTCAGCCCCAAGACCTTCGACGAGTTCTTCGTCCCGCCCTACCAGGCCGTGATGGACGAGGCGAGGAAGCACGGCTGCATGCTCTCGCACGTGGACTGCGACGGCAATATCCACGACCTCGTCCCTGGCTGGCTCAAGGCTGGCGTGAACATCATGTTCCCCTGCGAGGTGGCGGCGGGCACGGACATGTTCCGCCTGCGGCGCGACTTCGGCGCGAGAGTCCGCCTCCAGGGCGGAGTTGACAAGGTCGCCGTCGCAAGGGGCAAGGACGCCATCCGCCGCGAGCTCGACCGCATTGCCCCGCTCCTCGGCGAAGGCGGCTTCATCCCCCACCTCGACCACCTCGTCCCGCCCGACATCTCGCTGGCCAACTACATGTTTTACCGCGACGAGAAGAAGAAGCTGATCGGGAAGAAGGCGTGATTCGTGACCCGTGACGCGTGAGAAGGCAAGCGTGCCGCGTCCCGCGTCCCGCGTGCCTGGCTCTTCTCGTCCCTTTGGTCACTTTCGTCCCTTTGGTCCCTTTCTGCCCGGCCCAGGCACGGCAACCTGCCCATTGCAATCAGTGGCTCGTTGGGTATAATTGGCAGTGGATGCGAGGCGAGATAGGAGATACTGATATGTCGGCTCTGGTGGAGAAGCTGGAACGCCAAGCAGGGAAGCTGCCCCCTGTGGACCGCGAGCGGCTGGCCCAGCGGCTCTTGGGCGGGCTGCGCGCCGAGCCGCTCACCGATGTAGAGGACGCGTGGGTGCGTGAGGCGGAACGCCGCTACAGGCTCTGGAAGCGCGACCGTTCGCGCGCACGGCCCATTGCGAGGGCGCTCGCGGACATCCGCAAGGAACTCTCGACGTGAGAGTGGTCATTGACGTTGAGGCCCAGGCAGAGGCAACCGAGGCAGCCCTCTTCTACGAGCACTGCCGGCCCGGGTTGGGGCACGATTTCACCAACGCAGTCGAGGATGGGCTGAGGCAGATCGCGCAACGGCCATTGCTCTGGCGCCGGTTCAAGGGCCGCTTCCGAAGGTATGTTCTTCGCCGCTTCCCATACGCAATCATCTATGCGATTGAGGCCGACCGACTCTATGTGGCGGCGATCATGCACGCGAAGCGAAAGCCTGACTACTGGCTTACTCGCGTGAGCGAACTATGAGGCCCCAGCGCATCCATCATCCTTCCCCTATCTGCTCGAAGAGGCCGAAGAAGGGCTCCAAGATGCCAAGGAGGTATAGCCACGAGATCGTGAGGACCGCCACAAGGTGTACGCCGTTGGCGATGAGCCTCGGAAACACCGGCCTCACCAGGGCCTCTTTGGCGATGCTCAGGACCGCCAGAGCGACAATGCTCCAAAGCGCGTGGCCGCCGACGCACAGACGCGTGAACGTGTCGAGCGCCATACGCATATCCACGAATGACTGACGGATCGGGGGTCCGGTTCTCAGTATGAAGCAGCAGCTCAGCGCGGAGCAGATCAGAGCCAAGGTGAAGAGGACCGAGGAGAAGAAGCCGGCCGCTTTGGTCTCCAGGAGTTCCCTCGCGCTCGCCTCGCCGCCGCTCGCTTCGTGTCCCATGTTGATGTCACTCCGCCAGCAAGAGGAAGCCGCGGCCCGCGGGAGCCCAGGAGAGGGTCCAGGCCGAGCGGCCGCGGGCGGGCCAGCAGGTGAGGCCGAAGTTGGCGTCGAGGCGCGCCGGGGCCTTCGGGGGAGCAAGCTGGAGGAGTCTCCACGGGATGCGAAGGAGGACGCGGCGGCGCCGGCCGCGGCCAGGGACTTCCGCACGGATCGTCTGCACTTGCTCCGGCGCGAGACGCGGACGATAGAGGGCGACGGGCATCGTGCCGCCCTTCGCGGGAAAGCCCAGGGCGATGGAGAACTGCTTGTGGGCGTCCTTGGGGAGCTTCAGGCCAAGGAGGTCGTCGAGGTAGAGGTTGAGCCAGAGGTTGTCGCTCTGTCGGATGCCGCGGCGCGGGGTGGTGGGCCGGCGGAAGGCGCTGGCGACATCGAACTCCACGGTGAGCGCCGCATCATCCCAGGCGAATCGCGCGCCGAGGGAGTGGAGGGCCTTTGCCTGCCGGGTTGGTTGGGTGTTTCCCGAGATGTGCTCGGCGCGCACTTGGGGGACGCGGGGCACGGAGGCCCCGCCTACATCTGTTGTGTGGGCGCGGCGTCTCTGCCCCGCGGGGGACGGAGCCTCCGCCCACAGCACGGAGGGCCCGATTGCCACGGGGAGCGGGTCGTGGGCGAAGAGCAGCTCTGGACCGTCGCGGAGCGATGGGCCGAGGCGCAGCGGCTCGCCGTCCCTCAAGCCCTTGGCCTCTACGGCGAGCTTCAGGGCGCGGCGGGCGAAGGGGCCGAGGCGCCCGATGCGTCCGAACTCCGTCACGCCGAGGCGGTTGCCCGGGGCGAAGACGATCTCGGGCCGCAAGTCGTTGTCGGAGAGGTTGCGGCTCTCCATGCGGCAGGCCAATGCCATGTTGTAGCCGCATCCGCTCCGAGTGAGACGCTCGACTGAAATCGGCTTCAGTGTGACGACGAGCTTGCCGTAGGCGTCGTCGAGGGTGCGCACGGTCTCGCGCAATTGCGCAATGATGTCTATGTGCTGCGGGCACTTCTTCAGGCACCTGCCGCAGGCGAGGCAGCTTGCCGCCTTGCCCTGGATGCGGCGATACTGCTCCCGCGCGTGCTCAGGCAGGCCGTAGACCCTTGCGGCGTTAAGGGCGCTGAAGTTGCGCGGAATCTCGACGCCCGCCGGGCAGGGCATGCAATAGTTGCAGCCCGTGCAGTATAGCTCCGCGAGCTTCTTGTAGCGCCCGAGCGTCGCCACGACGCGCCGCTTCTCCACGGCCGAAAGGGGCGTCGCGCGGCCCGCCACGCGGACGTTCTCCTCCACCTGCTCCATCGTGCTCATGCCTGAGAGGGCGACCGTGACGTTGGGGTTTGCGAGGACGAAGCGGAGTGCGATTTCAGGCACGCTCTTCGCCTGGGGCAGCATCTTGCCGATGGCCTCGGAGGGCGAGCCGAGCCTTCCGCCGCCCACAGGCCCCATCACCACGATTCCCATGCCCAGCTTCTTCACCGTGGGCAGCGCCTTCTCAAGGCTGCGGTCGAGGAGGTTGTATTGGAGCGTGACCGACTCGAATTCGCCGGTCTGCGCGAGTTTGATGAGGTTTTCGGCGGAGTCGTGGAAGCTGAAGCAGATGTGGCGGATGAGGCCCTGGGCCTTCGCCTTCTGCATCCAGGCGAGCATGCCGCCTGGGCCGGCCACCTGCTCCTCGAAGCCCCGCCAGTTGAGGCCGTGGAAGTTGTAGACGTCAACCGCCTCCACGTCGAGCCGCCGCAGCGAGTTTTCGAGGTTCTCCCACCAGGGGCGGTCGTCGCTCTTGTTGTAGTGGGGGTTCTTGGTGGAGACGACGATGCGTTCGCGCCAGCCCTTGAGGGCGTCGCCGAGCGCGCGCTGGCTGTCCTGGTTGCAGTAGCCCACCGCGCTGTCAATGTAGTTCACGCCGCCCTCGAAGGCGCGGTGGATCATCGGCACCGCCTTGTCGCGGTCAACCCGCTCGTTCTTCATCGGCAGGCGCATCGCCCCGAACCCAAGCCGCGAAACCCTGTAGCCCGTTCCGCCCAGAATCGCGTATTGCACGCAAAGCTCTCCTTGGTGTGAGCGAAGTCCTTCGCAGCAATATACCCATCTTCGACACCGCCTGCAACGCCCGCGTGTGGCGCGCAGCGGCTCGGATGCGCGTAGCGCACCGGAGAACACCTGCCCTGCTTCCCCCGCCGACCTTGTGTCGGTGGGGCATTGGATTGGTGACTACCCGCGGCGGCACTCACCCCTATGCGCCCTCTCCGACCGGCCGCGGCACCAGTGAACTCCCGAGGCCGGCTTCGAGGGCTAGATCGTGTGGCACGGCCGGTCCGCACAAGATTGCGGAGTTGCACAACTCCGCGATATTCCACGCCGCGGTCCCGCCGGCAATAGCTCGCGTTCTTGCTGCTCTCCTGCGGCGGGCGGCAGCGGGCAGCTACAGGCGCAAGCACGTGGGCCGGTAGCTCCCACCCCGCCCGCGCGCGAGGCTCTGGCTGGGGGGCCCGTCGCCTGGTGAGAATACCGCGCAGTTGCACAACTCCGCGATATTCTACGCCGCGGTCCCGCCGGCAATAGCTCGCGTTCTTGCTGCGCTCCCGCGAGGGACGGGAGCGGACAAGCCCGGGCGCAAGCCCCTGGGCGGGGAGCCCCACCCCGCCCGCGCGCGAGGCTCTGGCTGGAGGGCCCGTCGCCTGGTGAGAACATCGCGCAGTTGCACAACTCCGCGATATTCCACGCCGCGGTGCCAGCGGGCATAGCTCACGTTGTTGCTGCCCTCCTGCGGCGGGCGGCAGCGGACAGCCGGGGGCGCAAGCCAGTGGGCGGGGAGCCCCACCCCGCCCGCGCGCGAAACTCTGGCTGGGGGGCCCGTCGCCTGGTGAGAATATCGCGGAGTTGCACAACTCCGCGATATTCTACGCCGCGGTCTCACCGGTGATAGCTCACGTTGTTGCTGCTCTCCTGCGGCGGGCGGCAGCGGACAGCCGGGGGTGCAAGCCCGTGGGCGGGGAGCCCCACCCCGCCCGCGCGCGAGGCTCTGGCTGGGGGGCCCGTCGCCTGGAGAGAACATCGCGCAGTTGCACAACTCCGCGATATTCTACGCCGCGGTCCCGCCGGCAATAGCTCACGTTGTTGCTGCGCTCCCGCGAGGGACGGGAGCGGACAGCCGCGGGCGCAGGCCCGTGGGCGGGGAGCCCCACCCCGCCCGCGCGCGAGGCTCTGGCTGGGGGGCCCGTCGCCTGGAGAGAACATCGCGCAGTTGCACAACTCCGCGATATTCTACGCCGCGGTGCCAGCGGGCATAGCTCACGTTCTTGCTGCCCTCCTGCGGCGGGCGGCAGCGGGCAGCTACAGGCGCAAGCACGTGGGCCGGTAGCTCCCACCCCGCCCGCGCGCGAGGCTCTGGCTGGGGGGCCCGTCGCCTGGAGTGAATATCGCGGAGTTGCACAACTCCGCGATATTCCACGCCGCGGTGCCGGCGGGCATAGCTCGCGTTGTTGCCGCCGTCCCGCAGCGGGCGGCAGCGGACAGCGGGGGGACAAGCCCCTGGGCGGGGAGCCCCACCCCGCCCGCGCGCGAGGCTCTGGCTGGAGGGCCCGTCGCCTGGAGAGAATATCGCGCAGTTGCACAACTCCGCGATATTCCACGCCGCGGTCCCGCCGGCAATAGCTCGCGTTGTTGCTGCCCTCCTGCGGCGGGCGGCAGCGGACAGCGGGGGGACAAGCCCCTGGGCGGGGAGCCCCAGCCCGCCCGCGCGCGAGGCTCTGGCTGGAGGGCCCGTCGCCTGGTGAGAATGTCGCGGAGTTGCACAACTCCGCGATATTCTACGACGCGGTCTCACCGGTGATAGCTCACGTTGTTGCTGCGCTCCCGCGAGGGACGGGAGCGGACAGCCGGGGGGACAAGCCAGTGGGCGGGGAGCCCCACCCCGCCCGCGCGCGAGGCTCTGGCTGGGGGGCCCGTCGCCTGGAGTGAATATCGCGGAGTTGCACAACTCCGCGATGTTCTGCGCCGCGTGGGCCTGGCTCAGTGTTTTCCCAGGCAGACGCTGTGGACAGGGTGGATTCGGTGGACTGGGTGGGCAGGAGCCAGCGAAGAGGCGTCCTGTCGTGTCTACGCCGTCTACATTATCCACAATGTCCACATTGTCCGACGGTGTTGCTCCGGGCGGCCTCGGCGATGCAGAATCCTCGCACGAGCCCTCGGAGAGCTCCCCATGGTGAGGTGTCGCGAGCGTGCCGCTATTCGATAGCCAGGCACGCTGGGTCCAGGGGATCGAAGCGCAGTTGACCAGCTCGGCTTCCGCCTGGCGCGCTTGTTTCTTCCATTGACAGGCGCAGAACCTGCGCCCCCGCTGCAACTCAGCGGCACCACGCTCACCTCAAGCGGTAAGCGGCTGCGGCGCGATCAGCCACGGTTCTCACCCCCTTTCGCGCGAAGCGTTCCCACGCCGCCTCCCTCCCCTCCCGGCTCGGAGCATCATAGGCGAACCGCCGCACATTGTCAACAGCGGCATCGGACCGTCTCAGCCCAACCTACGGGCATTGCGCGAACGTCCCTGGCGATCTACAATGCTCCCGCCCTATGGAGGAGAGCGAGGCATGCCCGCAGGAAACCCGTCGCGTCGCCGATTCCTCAAGAGCATGGTGGGCACGGCGGCGCTGGCCGCCTCGCACCAGGCCCTCGCCGCAGGAGTGAAGGGGAAGCGTATGTCCGAGACTGCCGCCCCGATCCGAGCCATCACGCAAGGCCCGAAGTTCCACTGGTTCGGCTACTACGACAAGCTACAATTCGACCCCAGCGGCCGATACTGCCTGGGGATGGAGGTGGGCTTCGAGCACCGCTCGCCAAGGCCCGACGACGCCGTCAAGATCGGCATGGTGGACCTCAAGGATGGCGACAGTTGGACCGAGCTGGGCGAGAGCCGCGGCTGGTGCTGGCAGCAGGGCTGCATGCTCCAATGGCTGCCCGGCTCCAAGAGCGAAATCGTCTGGAACGACCGCGAGGGCGACCACTACTGCTGCCAGATCATGGACGCCTTCACCCGCAAGAAGCGGACGGTTCCGCATCCCGTCTACACGATCAGTCCCCACGCGAAGATTGCGGTCGCGCCCGACTTCCGGCGGGTGAACGATTGCCGCCCCGGCTATGGCTACTGCGGCCTGCCTGACCCCTACAAAGACGAGCCGACACCAAAGGACGCGGGGATCTGGCGGATTGACCTCGCGAGCGGGAAGCAGGAGCTGATCATCTCGCTCGCCGACATCGCACAGTTGGCTCATCCCCCCGCCTGTCCGGCCGGTGAGAAGCAGTGGTTCAACCACCTGCTGTTCAACCAGGACGGCTCCCGCTTCATCTTCCTGAACCGCTGGTGGAGCGCGGACCGCCGCCGGCTCGTGACCCGCATGTACACCGCCACGCCTGATGGCAAGGACATCCATTTCGTCGTCGGCGGCCTCGCCTCGCACTTCATCTGGCGCGACCCGAGCCACATCCTCGTCTGGGCGGGCCACCCCTCGCACGGCGACTGCTTCTACCTCTTCGAGGACAAGACGGCGAACGTTGAGGCGATAGGCAAGGGGGTGATGGCCGCCGACGGCCACTGCTCCTACCTGCCGAACAAGGACTGGATCGTGAGCGACCGCTACCCTGGGGCCGACCGCAAGCGCCCGGTCTACCTCTACCACGTGCCGACGGGCAGAGTGGCCAACCTCGGCTGGTTCTACACGGCGAAGGGCTACGACGGCGAGTGGCGCTGCGACACCCATCCCCGCTACACCCCCGACGGCCGCTCGGTCTGCATTGACAGCGTCCACGAGGAGAAGGGCCGCCAGCTCTACCTCATTGACGTAGGGGCGATTCTCGACAATCCGCCGAAGGCGTGAGAAGAAGCGGCCCGCGAAACACGCGAAAGGACGCGAAAGAGGAAAAGAGGAGGCTCACCACGGAGACACGGAGGGCACGGAGAAGAAGAGTCGACATGACCGGATACGCACCGTTCCACAGGTACTGCCCGGAGATCGGGTATACAGAGTACCGGTCTGTAGACATTCGCGGCGACAGGGATTTGCCCGACGGCGAATATGGGTTCATGGAGCTCTATTGCACGGAGCGCAAGTGCGATTGCCGCAGGGTCATCTTCTATGTCGTCGAGCCACGCTACCCGGGGAAGATTCTGGCGACGATTGGCTACGGCTGGGAGAGCCCGGAGTTCTACGTGAAGTGGATGCACGGCGATTCGATCGCAGAGGGGATGGCCGGCGTGTCCACGGCGATGCTCGGGCCTCAGAGCAGTCTGGCCGAGGCGTTGGCCCGAGCCTGCGAGGACCTCCTGGTGTCGGACCCTCAGTATGTGGAGCGGCTGAAGCGGCACTATGCGTTGTTCAGGAAGGTGGTTGACGCGAAGGGAGGCAAGGGCGGAAGCGTGTCGGCTGGCCCCGGGACGCCGAAGCGCAAGAAGCTCCGCTGGAAGCACTAAATAGCTCGCCACGATTCCCGGCCGAAGCGCGCGGACCTGTGTAGGGCCAATGCTGTGGGCGGGGCGTCTCTGCCCCGCGGGGCACGGAGGCCCCGCCCACAAACACCAAGAATCGTGGCGAGCTACTTAGCACTACAACGCTAGAAAACATTGAAGCACTTCCTGAGTTGGGACAGTTTGATGCCTCGTAGTCTGAGTTCACGACGCCGCCGCTTGCAGTGGCCACGATCGGCCCGCTGGTTAGACTCCTGCCAGTA
>VGYW01000358.1 GCA_016872875.1 Planctomycetota bacterium
GGCCTCCACGCCGGGGTTCTCCAGGCCGATGGAGTTGATGAGGCCGGCCCCGCCGGCCGTCTCCACGATGCGTGGGGTGGGGTTGCCCAGCCGCGGCTCGCGGGTGACTGATTTCAGGATGATCGCGCCGAGCTGCCTGTTCGAGAAGCCCTCGACGCGTTCCAGCTCCTCGCCCCAGCCGCATGTGCCCGAGGCCGCGACCAGCGGGTTTCGCAGCCTCAGGCCCGCAAAGTCAACTGAGAGGTCCACCCCGCTCGACAAGCTCTCTCTCCTATGTTCGCAGTCTTCCCTGATGCGTGATGCGTGACCCGTGACCAGAGAGCTACGAGCTTCGAGCGACGAGCCGCGAGCCAAGCACAGGAGCACACGGTTGCTCGCCTTCAGGCTCGTAGCTCGTGGCTCGCGGCTCGCGGCTCCTCTTGTCACGCATCACGGCCCTTTCTCCTGAACGATCTTGGGGAAGCGCTGGGCGATCTCGGCCAGCAGCTTCTTGGCCTCGGCCTCCTCGAGGCCCTGGCCGAAGCGGACGGTGCTCGCGCCGTAGTCGAAGGCCATGATGCCCCCCGATCTGCTCCACCACTTGGTGGCTCCCTGCATCCCCCAGGGGTTGGAGGGGTCGTAGGCGGGCACCGACACACGCAGGGCCGAGACCTCCGCAAGCGCGTACCGCTTCTCGCGTCCCTTCCCAACCGACCTCTTCCTGATGCCGAGGGATTCGCCGTCAAGGGTGACGATCTCGACGCCCTTGAGATTCCAGAGCCACTGGCGGATTGCCATCACGCCGCCAACCGTCCAGCCCCCCAGCCAGGCGAGCAGGAAGGCCACCAGGAAAACGGCCGGCCCGTCAGAGCCTGCCTGGTGCTCACCCGCGGGTGGGCTCAACAGCGCAGGAAGAAACAGCGCAGGCACGGCGATCTCTCCCACGGCCCAGCCGATCAGCCAGAAGCCCAGGAACAGGATCATGAACCAGTTCTTCCTGCTCGGGACGGCGATCGTCAACTGGCCGAATGAATCGGTGAGCGTGTAGCGTGGCTTCGCCGGCTCGACGTAGGTCATGCCCGGGCCTCCTTGGTCAGGCACCCCGGCGGCTACTCCGGACGCGTGACTCGTGACGCGTGATTCGGAGAAGCCAGCTTGGCAGCCTTCTGTTCTCTGAGTCACGCGTCACGGGTCACGCGTCATGCGCCCGCTATTGCCATCACCAGTGCACCTCTGCCGCATCGAGCACTGGCCCATCAGTGCAGAGCTTCCTGTGGCCGACGCGGCCGTTTGGCAGGAGGACCTCGACGACGCAGGAGTTGCACACGCCCATGCCGCAGGCCATGCGCTCCTCCATCGCCACCTGGCACGGGGCGCGGTGGGCGCGGGCGAGCTCGGCCACGCGCGCCAGCATCGCTCGCGGGCCGCAGGCGTAGATGTGGACGCCATCGCTCCCACGCTTGCGCAGGAAGGCGGCGAGAAGGTCGGTGACCAGGCCGCCGTAGAGCCTTCCGCCCGCCTCGGCAGCGAGGGCGACGACGACGCCGAGGGACTCGAGCTCGGCGGACGTGAGGCACACGTCGGGCAAGCCCTCGACGAACGAGGCGCGGGGCAGAGACGCCCCGCCCACAACGGTCTCGAGGGGCAGGCCCTCGGCGGTCTGCGCGCCGATGAAGGCATAGGTCGGGTGTCCGAGGCGGCGCAGCTCGCGGGCGAGCATGCCCAGGCCTGCCCAGCCGCAGCCGCCGGCCACAAGGGCCGCGGCCACGCCGGGCGGCGGGAGCGCGAAGCTGTTGCCGAGCGGCCCGAGCAGCTTGAGGCCCGTGCCGAGGGGCAGGTCGCCGAGCAACCGGCTCCCATCCCCCACCGCCTTGATCAGGAGCGCCAGCGTGTTGGGCGAGGGAGCGGAGCGATCCGACGGATCGGTCGGACCAGTCGAATCAGTCGAATGAGTCGAATGAGTCGAATCAGTACGATATACGCGGTGAACGCTGAACGGGCGCCGAACGAGGAATGGCCGGCCCCCGCCCCATGCCCCGCCCTCCAGCACGCGATAGCCGAAGTCGGGCGAGGGCAGCATGACGTTGACGAATTGCCCCGGCCTCGCGGCCGCGGCTATGCGCGGGCAGTGCAGGGCCAGCTCGACGGTGTCGGCGGCCACCAGCTTGCGGCCAACCAGCGCCGCCGCCTCATCGAGCACCCGTCCCGCTGAGCACGCGCCTGCCATGCCGCGCACCGCCGACTGTCCTCTGCCCTCCGTGGTCCGTAGTCCGTAGTCCGTGGTCCGTGGTCCGTGGTCCGTAGTCCGTGGTCCGTGGTCCGTAGTCCGTAGTCCGTGGTCCGTGGTCTCTCCTACCCGCTCAGCTTGGCGGCCTCGACGACGTTTCGGAGGAGGAGCGCCGTGGTCATTGGGCCAACGCCGCCAGGCACGGGGGTGATCCAGCCGGCGACCTCTTTGGCCTTCTCGAACTCCACGTCGCCGCAGGTGATCATGTCGGGCTTGCCCTTGGGGTTGAGGACGGGCTCGCCCTTCTCGTCGAGGGCGCGCGGCACGCGGTTGATCGCCACGTCAATCACGACGGCGCCCGGCTTGATCATGTCGGCCTTCACGAGCGGGCCGTAGTCGGGCACCTTGGGCTTCTTGACCTTCTCCGGGTTCTTGAGGTGCTTCCTCAGCCGGTCGGCGTAGGAGTTCCAGACCCCCTGGCTCTTGCCCGTGGCGACCACCAGGATGTCGCCCTGCCGCGTGGTCTCGGCCAGGTTGGTCGTCGCAATGTGGCAGCAGGTCACTGTGCAGAAGTGGGCGAGGAGAAGGAGGACGACCGGCTTTCCGACGATCTCGCTGTGGCCGACGACGACCGCGTGCTTGCCATACATGTCAATGCCCGTCGAGCGGATGAGTTCGACGGAGCCTACGGCGGTGCAGGGGGCGGGCGCGGGCATGTTCCAGGCGAGCGACTCCTTGAGCCATTCGTCGTAGTTCTCGGGCACGCCGCGTCGCATCAGGGCGGCCTGGCTCGTGGCGAGGACAACGCGGCCGACGTTTGCCGGGCACATCCCCTCGGCGTCCTTCAGCGGGCTGATCCGCGACTGGAGCACGCGCGAGTCGCACCCCTCGGGCAGCGGCATCTGGATGATGATGCCCGTCACGTCCTTCGCGGCGTTGAGCTCCTCGATCCGCTTGAGGAGCTGGTCCTGGGTCGAGGTGATCGGTTGCTCGTCCACCTCGTAGCGGATGCTGATCTCCTCGCAGCTCTTCTTCTGGTTGGCCACGTAGATACGCGAGCCGGGGTTGTCGTTGGCCTGGAGCGCCACCAGGTGGGGGGCCTTGCCGATGGACTTCAGGCACTCGACCTCTTTTGCGAGGCGCTCCTTGATCCTTGCGGCAATCGCCTCGCCATCAATTGCCACTGCTGCCACGAGCTTGTCTCCTTACAACGGCCCTGGAATCGAACCCAACTTGGGGCGAACGTGCTCTATCATAGTGGACTCACGGCGCATTGCAAGCGCGAGTTGCCGCGTTCGAGGAGCCGCATGAGGGCGTCGTAGATCCTCCCCTGCGCGTCCTCGTCGGCGGTGCGGAGCTGGATGAGCTCGCGGACGCGCGCCTCGCGGCGCCCTACCAGGTCGCTGTAGCGGTCGTAGACGCGCTGGCACTCGGCCTCGTCGTGCGGCACCCGCACCAGGCCGCGCACGCCGCTGCGAGCCAGGAGCACGATGAGGGCGTCCTGCGCCGCGTTCTTCGTCTCCACCGCCGCCACCGTCTTCCGCCCCTTCATGAACGCCACGCCGTGTGCCACGAAGAGGGTCTGGCCGTTACAGGCCTCGCCCGCGGCGGGAAGCTCATAAGTGTCGCAAGGCCTCGAGGGGTCGAGGAAGCCGGGGTCGTAGTTCTGGAGCAGGCTGGGGTCTTTCGCCTTGATCTCTTCGAGGATTTCGGCGGCGATCTCGGAGGGCTTGGCCGGCCCGTGGCGCCTGGCGCGCTTCTTGCTCTCGATGGCCTTCTCTTCCTTCTGCCGCACCTGCTCGAAGAACTCGCGGAGGTAGGCGTACAGGCGGTCAATCAACTCCTTGCGGCGTTCAGGGGAGCTTTCCCCCATCATCTCCAACACCGCGTCGTCCAGCTCGCGCCTGTCCGCCATGTCCAGCTCGCACAGGTCCGGAAGCTGCCTAAGGTCGGCCTCTCTGCCCGCTTGGAGATATGCCATCCTGCGCAGCCGCCGCTCGGAGAGGAGCTGGCAGACCTTTCTCTTGGCCAGGCGTCGGAAAGCGGCCGAGACCCGCTCACGCTGAGGCCGGGGCGCCCGGCGCGGGTCCGGGACCAGCATCATATTGACGTCAACGATCTCGGTCTTCAGATCCCCTTCCACCCCTACGGGGCGGCCAAACTGGTACTTCGACAGGGCCACGAAGGTGGAGTTGAGTATCCCGCCCAGGAGGTGCGCCCCCATGCCCACAGGCGGGTAGACATCGTAGAGATTCGCGTTGCACTGCAGCCGACGCGGGTTCAGTGGGACTACGTGTTTATAGTGCTGCGCCTTGGGCCAGAAGAGCTTGCCCCTCTTGTGGCACGTCAGGTCGTACCAGGGACGGTCCGCGGTGACCCGCCCAGCGCAGGTCGCGCCCTGGTCGAATCCCCGCTCTTCCCCCCACTCGATATAGCGCAGGACGTGTGTGCCGCGCAGTTCTCTCTTCGTGCGTCCCGCCAGGAGCATCAGGTGCGCGCAGTTCGATGGCGAGACCGTGAAGGCGTCCACCTCCATGAGGCTGTGGACTTCGGGCTCCAGGAACTCGGCTTCGACAGGCATCCGCTCTCCGTAGCCTTCACCACAGGCCACAATCCTGATCTTGCCGGCCTGGACTTCGGTCCGCGCGACGCCGTATCGCGTGTGGAACTCTCTCGGATTCCGCACCTCCCTCAAGCACTCCCTGCTCGCGTCCCGTGGCAGGAAGAAGCAGTCTTTCCCGCTCTTCACGCCGAAGCGCACTTCGGCGACCTGGGCCAGAGGCACGAGCCGCGCACCGTACCGGTCCAGGAGCTCGAACCAGAGGTCGGGTGCCCTGAGATGAACCCCCCACTTCCCGCCGTAGTACTTCCCGAGCGTGGGTTCCGCGGTCGAGCCTTCGGCGGCTTCCTCTTCGCTCGGGAACTTGCCCATCAGGACGCCGAGCTGAACGCCGTCCTGCCAGAGCTGGGCTTGGGGGACCAGGCGTGCGCGGAAGCGATCGGTGGCGGCATTGTGGGTGAGGGCGAGGATTTCGTCGCGGAAGGCGTTGGCGGCCTCCATCGCGCCTTGCGCGGTGCCGTCGTGGGCCAGCAGGTCGCGGATGGGCCGGCGGAGCTGGACGAAGCGGGCGATGTTGGCCATGCGCGCCGCCTCGTCCTTCTGGCGGCGCAGGATGGTGACGGCGGTGGCGACCCGCGCGCCGACGAACCAGGGCTCGTCCACGCTCTCCAAGACCGCGATGATCTCGAAGTTGCGGAGCATCCATTCCTGGAGTCGGAAGCCGTACTCCACGTCGAGCCACTGGCTGGAGGTGATGAGGCAGAGCCAGCCGTCGTCCTTGAGGAAGCTTGCGGCGTGGGGCCAGAAGTAGCAATGGATGTCGCTGCGGCCCGAGAGGACGGCCCCGCTCTCCCGCTTCACCAAGTCGAGGTAGTAGTCCTTTGTGCCGCGTTCGAGGCCCCGCTCGCGCGCCTTGCGGGAGCGTGGGATTTCCTCCTGGCGGATGTAAGGGGGGTTGCCCACGACGGCGTCGAGGCGGGGAACCCAGACGTTGCGCTGCTGGCCCTTGCCCATGCCCTTGGCGTCCATGCGCCCTGCGCGCGGCATGGGCAACTGGCGGAGCGGCCGAGTGGCCTCCACGTCGAAGAAGTCGCTGCGGGCGACCTGGGGGTAGTTCTCCTTCTCGATCAGGTCGCGGGTGGCCAGGTTGATGGTCGTCAGGTGGGTGGCGAAGGGCGAGATGTCCACCCCGAAGAGGTCGGAGAGCACTTCGGCGTGGGAGCGGGTGGGGGCCATCTCGCGCTTGCGGGCGTAGGCGCGGACGAGAAACGTGCCGCCGCCGCAAGAGGGGTCCAGCACCCGCTCGTCGCCCCGGCGGATACAGAAGCTGTTGATGAGGTCCACGACCTCCACGCGGGTGTAGAACTGGCCGAACTTGGCGCGTTCCTCGGGGCTGATGAAGCGCTCGAAGAGGCTGCCGATGACCTCGTAGTCGAGCCGGGAGAAGTCGAACTCGTGAATCTGGGCGATGATCTCGCGCCAGTGTGGGACGGCGTGGTCGGAGTAGAAGGGGACTCGGTTGCCGACGGAGGCGTGCTCATCGCCGAAGACGGTCTCGTAGTCGTGGGTAGCCAGGATGGCCTGGGCGAAGTGCTGCGCGAGGTGGAGGCGAAGCGCTTCGCCCGTGCCGATGTGGTCGGGCACTGAGAGGCGCTCCATCGTGTCGCCGAACCGCTTGAGGAGGGCCTCGTGGAAGACGAGCTTGTTGACGAGGGAGTAGCAGGCGAAGCGTGCGGCGCGGTCGAGGTTCTCCTGGATGCCCTCCGGGTCGTCCGTGATGGTGATCGCCAGGTCGTCGCGCATCCAGGCGTCAAGAGCGTGCTTCTGGTGCGGCTCCGTGTAGCGTCGGGCCAGCTCATCTATCGTGAGGGCGATAGGCAGATGAAGGGCCGCCTCGAGGGCGTCGGTGAACTGCTCGTCGGGGCGCTTGACGCCCAATGGCTCTGCGCCCCGGATGACCCTGGCGAACTCGGCCAGGAAGGTCCCCAGCCAGGTCTGAATGGCCTGGACGGTCATGGGGAGGTAGAGGTGTTCTTCCTTGTGGACGCTCGTGACCTGCCAGGTGCGGTAGGCGCGTTGGGTGCGCGCCGTCTTGGGGGCGAAGACCTCCCAGAGGACGAACTGGTTGACGTTCCAGGTGAAGAAGAAGCCGACGCCGGCGCGCTTGGCCTTGGCGCGGGCGTCGGTCACCACCTGCTCGTTGAACGGGGTGCCGGCGTGGGGCTGCCAGGGGAGCTTCACCTCGCCCGCCAGGACGGTTCGGCCGTCCTTGTCGAGCAGAATGAGGTCGCTTCGCTTCGCGGAGCCGATGGTGCGGGTCTCGCACTTCGCCTCGGAGAAGGGGAGCGAGGGGTCCGCGTGGAGGGCCTGCTGGACCCATTTCGCGACGTCGGCGGTGAACTCCCACTCGGTGGGCGCGGGCAACTCTCGGGTCTCCTGCTCGACCAGCAGCAGTGGGGCACAAGGCTCCTTGCCTCACAGTCTACACGCGCATGGCCCGTGAATCAAGCGGCCCGGGCGGGCTATCTGGGGCGGGTGGGGGTGAGCTGGAGGAGGGCGACTTCGCCCGGGGCGAGGCGCAGGGGGCCGAGGAGGGCGCCCGCCTTGTCGGTGCGGGCGGGGATGGGGCGCCCAGTGAGGAGGTCGAGGGCGGAGGCCACGGGGCCGGTCTCGAAGGCCACGCGCCGCGCCTGCTCCGTGGCGTTCCAGGCGTAGGCGAGGACGACCGAGCCGTCGCGGACCGCGCGGCACTCGACGCCCGCGGCCGCGCCCTCAAGGGCCACGAGGCGCACGAGCGGCTCGATGCCAGCGTTGGCGAGGACGATCCGCAGGACGACTGCGAGGTCGTCGGCCAGAAGCGGCGCGGCGAGGTAGGTGAGGGAGCCTTTGCCGCGCGGGTAGGTGACGATGGCGGGCGAGCCGTCGGGGAAGGTGGCGAGGGTCCTGTGGGCGACGTTGACCTTGAGCGTCTGGATGAGCCCGGCGGCGCGGAGTGGCCTCCTGATGGCGGCGAGGCCGCTGCCTGGGGCGGGCACCAGGCCGGCGGCGGGCGGGTCGGCGGCGATGAGGTCGTCGAGCGCGCCGCCGAGGTCGGGCCGCGGCTTGCTCGCGTAGGAGGGGCGGCGGGTCTCCGTGGCCTCTATCCCCAGGCGCTCCAGGCTGTCGGCCTCGCGGCCACGCTCGTCATGGACGAATGACTCGGCGATGACGACGAGGTGGCCGCCCAGCTCGACGTAGTCAATGAGGTTCCTCACGACGGCTTCCTCCTCGGCGTGGACGGCGGGGACGATGAGGAGGCGGATGCCTTCCCAGCGGAGCTTGGCGATGTCGCGGCTGGTCACGAATGTGACGCCGAGGTCGAGGAACCGTGCGGCGTGGTAGGTGTTGATAAGCTCGTGGGTGTATGGGCTTTCGGAGCAGCGCAGCGCCCACTGGGGGGCGAGGCGTAGCGATGCCTGCGAGTAGAGGAGCGCGATGGGCCTGGGGGCCTGGGCGAGCTTGGCGCAATATGGAGCCAGGCGGCGGGCGTCGAGGGAGTCGCGGATGAGCGCCTCGGCCTCGCGAATCGCCCGTATCGTGACCAGCGGCTCGCGCGGCCAGGCGGGCAGGCGGGCCGCGGCCACGCCGTGGAGCTGCTGCGGGATGAG
>VGYW01000359.1 GCA_016872875.1 Planctomycetota bacterium
ATACAGTATGGTGGGACCGCCCCGGATGGGTCTGGATCGCCAAAGTACCCATAGTGGGTCAAACACCTGTGTCGCACAGTTGATACAGTATGGTGGGACCGCCCCGGATGGGTCTGGATCGCCAAAGTACCCATAGTGGGTCAAACACCTGTGTCGCACAGTTGATACAGTATGGTGGGACCGCCCCGGATGGGTCTGGATCGCCAAAGCGCCCATACTGAATCAAGTGTCAGGGATGCGGAGTTGACCCAGTATGGAGGGGAGTACACTGAACGCGTGGGGCGTCGGCTTGGCCGGATGCTCGTTCGTCAGAGGGCGGGGTTGCGCTCGATGTCGGAGATCTTGTTGATGCGGCGGGTGTGGCGGCCGCCGTCGAAGGGGGTGCGGATGAAGCGGCGGACGAGCTCGGCGACGGCGCGCTCGTCGAGGACGCGTGAGCCGAGGCAGAGGACGTTGGCGTCGTTGTGGCGGCGGGCCATTTCGGCGGTGTAGTCGTTGTGGCAGTTGGCTGCGCGGATGCCTGGGACCTTGTTGGCGGAGATGGACATTCCGATGCCGGTGCCGCAGCAGAGCACTCCGAGGTCGGCCTGCCTGGCGGCGACGCGGCGGGCGACCTCGAGGGCGAAGTCCGGGTAGTCCACCGAGGCATCGCCGCTCGTGCCGACGTCGTCCACCTCGCAGCCGAGCTCTTGAAGGGCCTTGACGGCGTGGACCTTCGCGGGCAGGCCGGCGTGGTCGGAGCCAACTGCGACTTTCATCGTGGAACGTCCTCAGAAAGAAGGAAGATAAAGGTAAAATGATTACGAGTAAAATGATAAGAGAAAGAGAGGAGGAAAGAGCACCAGAATGGTCCCTATGTGAATCCTCTCTTTCATCTGCTTCGTGTCTTCTCTTATCATTTTACCCGTAATCATTTTACCTGTCTTCTGGACTCTTCCCGCTTGGCCAGGGCGCTCACTCCTCCCCCACGAGCTCGACGCCGCAGAGGACGGGTTCTGGGATGCGCGCGGCGGGGGTGGGGGTGAGGGCGATGTGGAGGTCGTCGGTGACTTCGACGGCGGTGAACTCCTTGACGAGTGGGCGGCGGGGGCCGCCAGCCTCGCAGGCGACGTCGAGGGAGTCGAGGACGGTTCGGCCCTGGAGTGCGACGGCGAAGACGCGGTCGCCGGGGCTGGCGGCGTCGGGCTCGACGAAGTGGAGCCTGACGGTGTAGCGCTGCGGCGGGAGCTTGGGGCGCTTGTTGCGCCCGAGCCAGCGGCTGATCATGGTGGGGTGCTCGCGGCGCCACTTGGTGAGGCGGCTGGCAAGGGTGATGCTGAGGGAGCGGAGGCCCGTGGCGCCGGAGGCTGAGACCCAGGGAAGCCCCGATTGCGGATTGCGGATTGCGGATTGCGGATTGAAATCCGAAATCCGAAATCCGAAATCCGAAATGGGGACTACCCATGAAGAGTGGTGGAGGAAGAGGTCGGGGTGGGGCGGGTCGGCGATGATGGGGATGTGTGGGGAGGGGCCGCCGACGGAGGGGAAGTCGAGCCAGAGGGTGCCGGTGTCGGCCAGGTGGTCGCCCGGTGCGCCGAGGTTGATGCCGACGCGGCGGATCGGCTCGTCGCTGCGTTTCAGTTGGTTGAAGGTCCAGGTCTCCACCTCTGGGGTGTGGACGAGCGCGAGGGAGCATTGGTTCTGGTAGCTGCACGTGCAGGTTCGGGTGTAGTCAGGGGCGTTGAGGATTCCGCCTGCGGCGATGAGGTTGGAGGTGCAGCCTGAGCGGAAGCCGCCGAAGTTGCCGGTGCCGCCGTCGCGTGCGAGGTCGAAGTAGCCGGCGGCGGCGGAGCGGAAGGTGAGGAGGTGCCGTGCGGCGACCGCGGTGCCGCAGCCGTACTGGCGGGTGAATGTCCAGGGTATCTCCTCGCCGGTGAGCGGGTGGTCGCGGGTCTTCGGCTCGCCCGTGATGAGGTGAATGGCGGTTCCCTGGGTGATGATGGACTCGCCGTGGAGCATGATGGGGCCGCCGTAGCGGTGCGGCTTGTCCCAGAGCAGGGAGCCGTCCTCGCCGGTGTAGGCGATCATGCGGCTTGATGGCTCGGCGAGCATGTCGCGCGAGGCGCGGCCGGCCTGGATGAGGACGTCGTGCTCCTCGGAGTAGGCGAGCCAGGTGCCGAAGACGTCGCGGTCGGTGCTCCAAAGCTTGGCGCCGGTGCGGAGGTCGAGGGCGAGGAGGTTGAACCTGGGGGCTGGCGTGCTGCCCGCGCGCGTCGAGCGCCAGGAGCGGACGATGCCCTCGGGCAAGCGGTCAATGCAGAAGAGCTTGTTGCGGCCGATGGCGATGCTGTTGTGGAGGAAGCCGTCGCGCGCCTCCTTGTGCCAAAGGACTTTTCCTGAGTGGCGGTTGAGGGCGACGAGCCAGCGGCTGGCGGTGCCGGAGTGGATGCTGGGCTTTCCGACGAGGATGCGCTTGCGGGGGAGGTTGGGGGAGTGTTCTTCGAGGAGGAGGCGGTTGAGGCGCTTGAGCTCGCGGTCGGCGCGGTCGGGCGCGCCGGCCTTGGCTCGGCGGGCCGCGTGGGCCGCGGCGGCGCTCTCGAGTGACCTGGCCTTGGACGTCGGGGCCTTTGGAAGCTTGCCGGGCAAGGCGGTCTGGGCGAGGAGGAGGTTGAGGTTTCGGGCGAGCCATTCGCCGTCGCGCTCCTTGGCGGCCTTATGCAGCGGGGTGAAGCCGCGGAGTGCGCCGAGCCAGCGGGTGAGCTCTTCGCACTCCTCCTCGCTGGTGCCGCCGAACTCGTCGGGGGTGAACTCGGGGTCGGTCTCGAAGTCGGTCGGGGAGGCGCCGGCCACGAGGACGTCGTCCCAGAGGGAGATGAAGCCCCAGGCTAGGGGGGCGTCTCCGCCGAGATGCGGGAGGGCGAGCTGGGCGAGGCGTTCGCCCGTGGCGGGGTCGAGGCGCAGACAGGTCTTGCCGTAGGCAACGTAGATGCCGTCCTTGGCCGAGACGAAGTTGCTGCCGATGGCGTTTGCGCCGGGCTGGTGGTCGGTGTTGTCGTAGGGCTCGCCGATGCCTGGCAGCGGGGCCTCCCAGAGCACGCGCCCGGTGTAGATGTCCATCGCCCGCAGGCAGTCGGGGCCTTCGAGGAAGAGCCGCCCGTCCACGATCTGCTCGCTCGGGCCGTGGCCGTGGCGGGGCAGGGTCTTCTCGTTCGTGAAGTTGCCAAACCAGAGGATGCCGAGAGGGAGTCTGACGCGCGAGTCCTTGGAGACATGGGTCTTCGCAGCGTCGGCATTCTGGTGGGTCCAGTCGGCGGCGCCGGGCAGTTCGCCCACGCGGGTGAGGAGTGTGAAGCCGCCCTTCTCTGTTATGGCGGCGCGTTCGAGGTTCGCTTCGGCGGAGGCGCGGGTGAGAACCTCGGCGGACACCTGGAGGCAGGCCACGCCGCCATAGGGACGAAGGGAAGAGAAGAGCTTGGACAGGACTTCTGATTGAAGATCGAGACTGGATGGGTCTTCTGAGACCAGGAGGCTGGCGAAGTAGGGGGGAAGGGAGAGCGAGAGCGGGTCGCCGCGGCGCACGGCTAGGCGGCGGGTTGTGAGGCCGGCAGCGTCGAGCCGGCGGCGAACGGCCAAGACCTTTTCCGGGTCGGGGTCGAGCGCGATGACCTGGAGGCGGGAGCGGCGGGCGAGCTCTTCGGCGAGGCGGCCGTCGCGCAGGCCGACGACGAGGGCATGGCCTTCGGAGATGCCTGTGATGCGAAGGATGTCTTTGGCTTGGGCCGCCGCCGCGTCGTCGCGGGCGGGCAGGGGCGGCGAGGCGCTGGGCGTGGTGGCGCGGGAGCCGACGAGCTCGAGGTCGAACTTCGCCGGCTTGTGCGGGTTGCCCGTGGAGAGGAGCTCGAGGGCCAGGGCGTTGGCGCCGGGCGTCAGGCCGCGAGGGTCGAGCTCGATGGTCTCCGGCGCTTCCTCGGGGGCGCGGGAGGAGACCGGCGTCCAGTAGCTGAAGGGGTCGGGCGCGCGCTTGCGCCAGACCTCGGCGCCGTTGAGGAAGACGACTGCGCCGTCGTTGGCCTGGATGTCGAGCTTCAGGGTCCGGTAGCTCGTGCCGGGCTTGAGACGGAAGGCGTGTCGGAAGTAAGTGGAGGTGAGGCGTTTCTTGGGGGGGCGGCGGCCGTCGTAGTAGGCGCGCATGAGCTCCTCCTCGTCGGGCGGCTCGGGCGCGCCGATGGCCCAGCGGCGGTCGTCGAAGGCCGGGGAGTGCCAGTTGGCGGGCGGCTCGCGGTCCTCGCCCAGGTAGCGCCAGGGGGCGTGGAATGGGACGAGGACGTCCTCCGCGCTCTGGGGGAGGGCTGCGGAGGTGGCCTGTGCGCCGAAGCAGTAGATGTGGCCCTCCAGCGTGGCGACGAAGAGGCGCTGGTCGGCGGCGAGCATGGTGGCGGGCGTGCCGGCGACGCGGGCCTGCCAGGAGACCTTCGGCTTGCTGCTGCCTTGCGGGAGGGCGATGGCCTCGACATGGTTCTTGGCGGCTGCGAAGAGGCGGCTGCCCGCCTTGATGTGGACCTGTCCGACGATGCGGTGCTTCCAGAGCTTGGGCACCTTCCAGCGGCGGAAGAGGCGTGTCGGGTAGTCAGTGACCTGTTGGCTCGCGCGGTCGGTCACGTCGTAGGCCACGAGCTCGCCGCTTTCGGAGCCGTAGACCACGGCGTCGGTCATCACCGGGCGGCTGCCGTCGGCGATGGTCTCCTTCACCACCTGGGCCACGTAGTCGCCCTCTGCCAGGTCGAAGAGCACGCCGCCGTTGGCGAAGGAGTCGCGGTTCGCGGCCACGAGGAAGCCGCCTGTCTTGTGGGCGTAGAGCTGGTAGAAGCGGAACTTGCCCGTGGCGAGGTCGAAGCAGGCGGGGACGCTGCGGCCGCCAGGGACGAGGAGCCTGCCGCTCGCCACGGCCAGGTAGCCCTGGGGCGCCACCCCGCCGAAGGCCGGGCTGGCGTGCGGCTGGAGCATGTAGGTGGCCCCCGAGCCGTCGTTGGTCCAGACCGCCTCGCCGGTCTCCGCGTCGAGGCAGTGGATGAAGACCCCCTCGAAGGGCCAGATGCCGGCGGCGAAGTAGACCCTCCCGCCGTGGACGACGGGCGCGCCGCGGGCGACCCAGAGGTTGACCAGGCGGCCGTTGCCGAGGACGAGGCGCTCCGCGATTTCTGATTTCTGATTTCTGATTGCTGATTTCAGAGAAGAATGGGGGCCGCCCTGGAACTTCCAGAGGGGTTTGCCGGTCGCGGCGTCGAGGCAGTAGAGGTGGCCATCGTCGGAGGCGAAGTAGAGCTTGCCGTGCCAGAAGGCTGGGGCGAAGCGGATGGGGCCGTCGGCGTAGAAGCGCCACCTCTCCGCGCCCGTGGCGGCGTCGAGCGCCGCCACGCTGTCGTTGGCCGACGAGCCGAAGAAGAGCAGGCCGCCGGCGGCGATTGGCTCGTAGGCCACGTCGAAGCGCAGCCGCGGCTGGTCGGGCCAGGCCGGCTCAAGCGGCGGGTACTGCTTCACCCACTGGAGGTGGAGTTCCTGCGGCAGCTCCTCGGGCGAGGCGGCCGAGCGTTGGGCATCGTGGCGGTACATCGGCCAGTCCGCTCCCACGCCCAGGGAGGGGGCCAGCGCTGCTACGATGCCAAGCCTCAGCGAAATGCTCTTCATCAGGTCCTATCGGGGAGATCGGCCGGATCGGTCGGATCCGTCCGATCCGTCGGATCATTCGGCCTCATGATTCCCTCAAGATCACGGCTGGGTCCTGTTGGGCGGCCCGGAGGGCGGGGAGCCAACTGGCCAGGGCGGAGAGGGCCGGCGCCGCGATGAGGACGGTTGCGAACAGCCCGGCGTCGAGAAGCCTCGCGGCGGCCTGCGCCTGGCCCCAGCCGAGGCCGACCACCCGCCCCGCGAAGTAGCCGGCCAGCGCCCCCACAAGCCCGATGAGCACCGCCTTGCACAGGAAGAGGAGAAAGATGTCCGCGCTCCGCAGCCCGATGGCGCGCAGGATGCCTATCTCGGCCAGGCGCTCGCGCACGTTGGCGAGGGCGAGGAAGCCGACCCAGACAGTCGCGGCGAAGGCGACGAGTGGGACGAGCCAGGCGGCGAAGCGCTCCTCGGCCTCGATCGCACGGTGCGCCGCGGCCGCCGCCGCGTCGCGCTGCTCGGCGCGGGCGAGCGAGCGCGTGGCCAGCTCCACCGCCTGAGTCTCGGGCAGGAAGCGTTCGAGCTCCTGCCGCACCTTCTCCATGCCCACCCCCGCGCACTGGCACTTGAGGGCCATAATCTCGTTGATCAGCCCCTCCTTCTTGAGGAGCCGTTGGGCCTCGCCGAGGTTGATCCAGGCCGTGATGTCGTCCTTGTCGCCCCGCTCCTCGTGGAGCTTGGCGACGGTGAACTCGGCGCCGTGGAAGGTCACGCGGTCACCGGCCCTCAGGCCCAGGCTCTTGTGGAGGCGGTAGCCGACGACCATCGAGCGCGGCGGCACGGGCTGGAACATCAGCTCGGAGGGGTCGCGGTGCAGCTTTGGCACCTGCCCCCGCACGCCCACCAGGATCATCGCCGGCACCTTCTGCTCGGGCCAGTCCACCTTCTGCCGCAGGCTGGGCAGCAGGTGCTGAATCATGATGATGTCGGCGCTTGCAAGCCGCGTCGCGTACTCCTCCGGCATGTACTTCGAGGCATAGTCCTTGTCGTAAAGGTCCTCGAGCTTCTGGTCTCTGGGCAGGATGAGGACGTTGAAGCCGAGCTTCTTCATTATCTTGCGGGTGTCGTCCTCCAGGCGGCTCATCTCGGCGGCGGTCTGGGCCTTCTTCTCGCGCAGCACGGTCAGCTCGGCCACGGCGCCGCCGACCGCCACGGCCACCGAGACCAGCCCGAGGGCCAGGCTGAGCTTGCGGTGGACCATCTCCTTCACGATGAGGCGCGATAGTGTCATCCGCTCTTCCTTCGCAGGATAATGATCGAAGCCACAGCCAGGATGACCACTCCCGTGATGACGGCGAGGAGCATGTTCCGCAGGAGGTGGCTCTCGACCTTGACGGCCAGGACTGGCGCCGGGTCGGACAAGGCGGATGGGCCCTTCTCCTTGGGGAGCGGCGTCGGCACCGAGCCGGTGAGTGGCGGCGGCTCGGGGGGATTCACCACCTCTCTCCCCTCCAGCGCCCCGGACCAGTCGGCCGCGAGCAAGAGGTCCCAGCCTGGGTTCATCTGCTTCACCTGGCAGGAGCACGGGCCGACCACGAAGGCGCACACGTCCGCCACGTTGTCGGCGTCAATCCCCGCGCCGACGAGTGGCGGCAGGGCGCGGCCCTGCCCGAAGATGGCGAACGCCAGCGGCTCCTTCTCCTTCTTCAGCTCCTCGTGCACCCCAACCAACGTGTCGAGGAACACCCGCTCCGCCTTGTCGGCGCGCGACACGCGGACGAGCGAGAAGGCGACCTTGAGGCTCTGCCTGGCCTCCGGCGTGAACGCGGGCTCGTCGAACCCGCCGTCGCCCTGGTCGGGGGCGGGAAGCTGGAGGCTCTTCTCGAGCTTCCTCAACTCATCAGCGATGAGCTTGGCGGCGGCGGCGTCCTTCGCCTTGTCCCCGCTCTCCACGAGGACCCACACCGCGCAGTCGCCCGCGACGAGGCGCCTGGCCACCTCGCGGCGGGCGGGAGAATCCACCAGGGCCTTAGCCGTCTGCGCCGACAGCGGGCCTGACCACGCCTTGTCCTCGATCCGCAGCTCCGGGGGATAGAGCAGCACGGCCCACGGCGGCGAGACCTCCCCCTCACGCTTCAGGAGCGCCTCCACGTCCTTCTCCATCTTGCCCTGAACGTCCACCCCCTGGACCTCCAGGTTGGCGCCTGGGGCGTTCCGGAGTGCATCCACCAGCTTCTGCTCTTCCGCCCCCAGCGGCCCCTTGTGGAAGACCAGTGCCAGGTATGGCTCCGCCGGCCAGCGCTCCAGCGCATAGCGGAACACGGGAATCGAGCACCCCCAGCCCGCCTGCGCCCCGAGCACCAGCCAGGCAAGCCCAAAGGCCCAACCAACGATAGAACGCCGAGCGGCAGCCATCGTGTTGTCCTCACGCCCGCCCTGCACCGGCTCTTTGCACTATCGTTCTATTCTACCTGATCTTCCCCGCTCATGCCAGAGGCACGTTTGACATTGAGTATAGCCCCCAATCCTGATAACCCTCTGCAATTCCGGAGCTCCGAACGGAGCGTGCTATATCAGCCCAGGGCGAAGCCCTGATCTTTGCCCACATCTTCTGGGGGCTGGGGTTTAGCCCCCGAATGGGGGCGTTTGAGCCGTAGCCCAGGGCGACCGAAGGGAGCCCTGGGAAAAGGCCCCGCCAGCGTAGAGCCCCCGAAGCGGGGCGATTCAATGGGCGTGAAA
>VGYW01000360.1 GCA_016872875.1 Planctomycetota bacterium
CAAGCGGAGACTACGTGGTGTTGCCCGCGACTCTGGGGGCTTGCTTTGGTCATTGAGCATTCCGGGCTTGGAGATTGTTTGGTGCTTGGCGTTTGGCTCTTGGGATTTCCCGCATTTCGTGAGAAATGCGGGCTAATGGCGAGGTGGAACGCCTATGCCCCCGGCCGGCATTGTAGCGCCTCGGCGCAGGCCCCGCAAGCGCGAGGCTATCCTGAGGGGGCTCCGCCGACAGTGGACCCCTTGATGAGACCCTCGCCCCCAAGGCATCGGGATGCTCTCTGTCCCCTCTCCCTCGGGGAGAGGGCGAGGGTGAGGGTGCTTCAGAGGCGGGAAGCGCCCAGGCACCCTCACCCCAACCCTCTCCCCAAGGGAGAGGGGGAATGGGCATATCCTCTCCGAGGCTCTCCCACGCTCCTGGCCTCGGGCTCACTTCGCGGCGGCGAGGCTCTCCACGAGGGCGGCGACAAGGTGGGCGGAGTTGCGGGCGGAGACCTCGATGAACTTGCGCATGTCGCCCGCGGCCTTCTCGTCGGCCGCGTCGGAGATGCTGCGGATGACGATGCAGGGCACCTTCCACTGGTGGCAGACCTGTGCGACCGCCGCGCCCTCCATCTCCACCGCGTCGGCGCCGAGCTCCTTCCGCAACTCGTCCCGCTTGCCCTGCACGGCGACGAAGACGTCGCCCGTGACGACGACGCCCTGGACGACTCGCGGGGCCTGTGGGCCGCCGCCGTGGTCAATGGGGTCGAGGCGGACCCTTCCGCCGGCGTCGAGCGCCGCCCTCAGCAGGCGTGGGTCGGCGGGGAAGAAGATGGGGTTGCGCTCGCCCGTGATCGGACTTCGGGCGCTTCTGCGTTCCATGCCTTTCGCGCTCAGGGTTCCGTAGTCGTGCTGCGCCGTCTTCTCGGCGACGACGAGGTCGCCGGGCCTCAGGTCGGGGTTCAGGGCGCCGGCGATGCCGTTCAGGACCACCTCCGTCGGGCGGAAGTTCACGTGCAGGAGGGCCGTGGTGAGGGCGGCATTCACCTTGCCGACGCCCGAACGCGCGATGACGACCCGCCGCCCCTTGAGCCGCCCAGTCCAGAAGGGGATGCCCTCGATCTTGCGTTCCTCGGGGTTCTCGAGTTGAGCCACGAGGAAGCGCACCTCCGTGCCGAAGGCGCCGAGGATGCCGGTCGTGGGCTCCGGCCCTTCGCCCGCAAGGGCGAGGGGCATGGCGCCCAGCATGAAAACGATGATCGAGGCCCTGCACCTACGCATAAGGCAGTCTCCTGTTCTCTTCGCCCACGCCGCCTTTCGTCCCTTGGGTCCCTGTGGTCCCTGAGGTCCCTTTCGCTGCAAGGGACCACAGGGACCTAAGGGACCACAAGGACCCAAGGGACCCCCCGCGCCATGAAACGCTCCCGCTGTCCGAAGCAGTATAATGAGGGAGGGATTGAAAGCAAGGAAGGAGCAGAAGAAGATGGAAGACAGACTGGGTCGGAGCGTGAGCACCGTCGGCGTGGGAGCGGTGGCCTTGGGGCTGTTGGGCCTCTGGGCGTGGCCTGCGGGCGGGGCAGAGGCCCAGGAGAAGCCCGGCAGGCTGCCCGAGGGGCCCGGCCTCGCGGCCAGGTATCCGGGCGACGCGGGGATCGAGAAGGACTCCGACGTGGTGTTCGCCGAGAACTTCGAGGCCGAGTCCCTCGATGCCCTGAAGGGGAAGTGGAACCAGGTGAACCAGAAGATCACGTCGCTCTCGGACGACGTGCCGCCTGCCAGCTCGGGCAAGAGGTCGATCCTCTTCACCCACATCGGGGGCCAGGGCGAAGGGGGGCACCTCTACAAGAGCTTCAAGCCAGGCTTTGCCCAGCTCTTCCTCCGCTTCTACGTGAAGTTCGACAAGGACTGCGGGCAGATCCACCACTTCATGCACCTCGGGGGCTACAACCCGCCGACGCCCTGGCCCCAGGGCGGGGCAGGCTCCCGGCCGAAAGGCCACGAGCGCTTCACCACGGGCATCGAGCCGTACGGGAACGCCTGGAGGTGGGACTTCTACAGCTACTGGATGGAGATGCGCGGCAGCCCGCCGCGTGGGCAGTGCTGGGGCAACTCGTTCCTGGCCGACGCCAAGCCGCCCGCCGAGAGGGGCAAGTGGCAGTGCGTCGAGGCGATGATGAAGCTCAACGACGTGGGCGACTCCAACGGCGAGCAGGCTCTCTGGGTTGACGGCAAGCTCGCGGGCCACCTCGGCAAGGGTTTTCCAAAAGGCAAGTGGACCTTCGACCGTTTCCTCCCCGGCCAGGGCGGCGAGTGCATCCGCTGGAACGACGCGAAGGGCGACCGCGAGCGGTTCCGCGTCGCCGAGGGCGGCGAGCCCTTCGAGGGCTTCCGCTGGCGAAACAACGACGCCCTCAAGCTCAACTTCCTCTGGGTCCTCGTCTACATCACCAAGACCCCACCGGGCCACGAGAGCAAGGTCTGGTTCGACGACATCGTCCTCGCCCGCAAGTACATCGGGCCTCTGAAGGCCAGGTGATGAGGCGGGCAATGGGAATGCGGGCTATGAGCCAAGGGACATCCGCTGTCGTGGGGCTCTCCGGCAGCCCGCGCAGGGATGGCAACACGGACATCCTGGTGCGCGAGGCCCTGCGTTTGATTGAAGAGGGGACGGGCGCGAGCGCGGACTTCGTGCGCGTCGCCGACCTGCGCCTCGAGGCGTGCCGCGGCTGCCGGGCCTGCATGACGCTCGGCCACTGCGCCATCCAGGGCGACGACTTCGAGGCGCTCATGGCCCGCCTGCGAGCCGCCGACCTCCTCGTCCTCGGCGCACCCGTCTACTGGCTCGGGCCGCCCGGCGTCATGAAGAACCTGATTGACCGCACGCACGGCTACTACACGGACCACACGATCCTCCGTGGCAAGCGAGCCGTCCTCATCAGCGTGGCGACCGACAGCGGCTTCGAGCCCCACGAGGCCGTGATGGCCTCCTGGCTGCGCGTCTACGGCGCCCAGATCGTCGGAAGCATCCGCGTCCTCTCCCGCGAGAAGGGCGAGGTGCTTCAGCGCCCGGAGGAGCTCGGCAAGGTCCGCCAGCTCATTGCTCGCCTCGTGCCCCCGGCAGGAAGGACTGAAGCATGAGGAGACAGGCATTCCGAGCCGGCGCGGCCTTTGCAGCGCTCGCAATGGCCGTAGCCTGCGGCGGGGGGCCGGAGCCACCCGGACCACGCGGCCCGGTCGGGCCGGATGTGCCCCTCGGCGATGCAGAGCAGAGCCGTTTCGCCCAACGGCTCACCGTGGAAGGGAGGACGGCGGTCGCGGCGCAGGCCACCTGCGAGCGCGCGGCCAGGGAAGGCATCAAGGCGGTCTTCCTCCCTGCCGGCGAATACGTCTTCGACGCAGAGGTGCGTGTGCCGGGCGGGCTGACACTGCTGGGGGAGGGCTCCAAGACGCTTGTCAAGGCAAGGGACAAGGCCACTCACCTCTTCGCCGCCGGAGGCGACCTGGTGCGCTTCACCCGCCTGAGGCTCCAGGGCGCCGACACCACCCCCAGCCAGCAGAACGACACGTTCGGCGTGTCGGTGAAAGGGAAGCAGAACGTGCGGGTGGACCACTGTGAGCTGTTGGGCTTCTCGTACGCCACGAACTTTGCCGATGAGGCCACCGCACAGGTTGACCACTGCCTCATCCACCACAACCTCCGCGACGGCCTGGGCTACGGGGTGGCCATCTACTCGGGTGCCTACGTCCTCGTCGCCGACAACGAGTTCAGCCAGAACCGCCATTCGCTCGCCTCCAACGGGGCGCTCGACTGGAGCAGCCCGAAGCGGCTCGGCAAGTACGTCCACAAGCCGGGCGTGAGAAAGACCCACTGGGAGTTCACCCACAACCGCGTCGGCAGCAACGACCTTTCGCCCTACGAGCTCTGCGCGGTGGATACCCATCCGGGCATGGACGGCACCTTTGTTATTGAGAACAACCTCTTCGAGAGCTTGCGCCACGGCGTCGGCATTCGCGACGGCTCCGGCCTCATCCGCGGTAACGTCTTCCGCAACCCGCGCACACGCACCAACTTCCGCCCCGTGGTCGCGGTCTCGATCAGCCATGGCACCCACAACAACATCCCCGTCGAGGGCTGCATGCCGCATAGCATCGAGGTCAAGGACAACGTCTTCGAGATGAAAGAGGGCGTGAAGTACGAACAATGCTCGGTCGGCAAGGCCGAGAACATCACGGTTGACGGCAAGCTCATCCCCGAGTCGAAGGCCGATCGCCCCGTGCCGCCCATCCCCAAGCTGGAGCCGATGGGCGAAGAGGGCATTCTTCGCTGGCAGGAGAAGCGACAGTGAGGTGGATGGCCAAACGAGAGATGACCCTGTGCGCGTATGTCGTATGCGTCTCGGGTAGCTGTCTCTCAGGGGAAGCACAGTGGCCACAGTGGCGGGGGCCGAACCGCGACGGGGTTTCGACGGAGACCGGCCTGCTGAAGGCGTGGCCAGAGGGTGGGCCAAAGCTCCTCTGGACGGCGACGGGCTGCGGAAGGGGCTATGTCGCCCCAGCGATCTCCCAGGGCGTTATTTACACGGCGGGCGACATTGGGAACGAGTGTTTCGTCCTTGCGCTTGACATGAACGGCGAGCTGAGGTGGAAGACAGCCAACGGCAATGCCTGGACCGGGGACTACCCCGGGGCGCGAGGAACCCCAACCGTCACCGGCGGCATGGTCTACCATCTCAACGCTCATGGCGACCTTTGCTGCCTCGACGCAAAGAGTGGCAATAAGGTCTGGTCGCGCAACGTGCTGAAGGAGTTCGGCGCGTCGAACATCGCCTGGGCGCTGGCCGAGTCGGTGCTCCTTGATGGCAACAACGTGATTTGCAGGCCCGGTGGGAGAGATGCCTGCCTGGCGGCCCTGGACCGCAAGACGGGGAAAACCGTCTGGACCAGCAATGGTGCCGACGAGCAGGCCACTCACAGTTCATCCATTTCCTTCACCTTCGCGGCCATCCGCCATATCGTCTCGCTGACAACTAATGCCTTGGTCGCCGTCAACGCGGAGAACGGCGAGACCCTCTGGCGCCACCCTCTGCCCGGGAGCAATCAGACCATCCCCACGCCGGTCTACAGTGAGGGCCGCGTGTTCGTGACGACAGGCAACTTCTGTGGCAACCTCAAGCTCGCCAAAGAAGGCGGCAAGCTGGCGCCAAAGGAGCTCTGGAAGAAGGACGACTTCATGACCTACATGAGCGGAGCCGTCCTCGTGAACGGCCACCTGTATGGCTTCCACGGCGTCCATACCGGGAACTGGTGTTGCGTCAACTTCGGGAGCGGCAGAACGCGGTGGGTTGTGAGAGGAGTTCCGAAAGGTGGCCTCACATACGCGGACGGCATGCTCTACTGCACTGACGAACGCGGGATTGTCTCGCTCGTCAAGGCCACCCCTGAAGCGTACCAACTTGTCAGCCAATTCAAGGTCCCCAGCGGCGGCTCCGGGCCTCTCTGGGCGCCCCCGGTCATTTGTGGCGGTCGCCTTTACGTCCGCCACGGCGATTGCCTGCACGCATTCGACGTAGCAGCGAAGGACTGAACATGGACAGGTGCTTGGCCTTCGCCACCATCCTGCTGGCGGGCGTCTCGGCCGGCGGGTTCGCTGCTGTGTCTGAGGCGGCCGCCAGCGATTGGCCGCAGTTCCGCGGGCCGGGCGGCCTGGGCGTCAGCGACGCCAAAGGGCTGCCGGTGACGTGGAGCGCGGACAAAAACGTGCTCTGGAAGGTCGAGCTGCCGGGCGCGGGGGCCTCCAGCCCCATCGTCGGCGGCGACCGCATCTTCGTCACCTGCTACAGCGGCTATGGCGTGCCGGGCGAGCCGCCAGGCGACATGGGGCAGCTCAAGAGACACCTTGTTTGTCTGAACCTCGCCAGTGGGAAGATCGTCTGGGACAGGGTGGTTCCTGCGAAACAGCGCGAGGAACGGTATGAGCAGCACATGACGCAGCACGGCTATGCCTCGAGCACGCCGGCCGCCGACGGTGAGCGGGTGTACGCCTTCTTCGGGAAGTCGGGCGTCTTCGCCTTTGGCCACGACGGCAAGCAGCTCTGGGAGGCGGACGTGGGGGCAGGAACCAGCCAGTGGTGCGGCAGCTCGCTTGTCCTGCACAAGGGCCTCGTGATTGCCAACGCCGGCGTCGAAAGCGGATCGCTGGTGGCTTTGGACCGCCGGACCGGCCGCGAAGTGTGGCGGGCCGGCGGCATCCGCTACTCCTACAACACCCCCATCCTGGTGGCACTGCCGGCAGGCAAGACAGAGCTCGTCGTCCAGGTCGGCGGCGGCGGCGAGCCCGGCCGCGGAAAACTGCTCGGGTTCGATCCCGATAAGGGCGACCTCTTGTGGAATTGCGCCGGCGACGACGGTTACATCTGCCCTAGCGCTGTCGCCCACGACGGCGTGGTCTACGCCGTTCCGCGCCAGACCGTGATGGCCGTCCGCGCGGGCGGCCGCGGCGACGTCACTGACTCGCACCGCCTGTGGACGGGCCGCAAGGGCACCAACGTCCCGTCGCCGGTGGTCCACGACGGGCACCTCTACTGGGCGCAGGAGAGTGCAGGCGTCGCCTACTGTGCCGAGGCCAAGACCGGGCGGATGGTGTATGAGCAACGGCTGAGCGCGGCAGGCGAGATCTATGCCTCGCCGCTGTTGGCGGATGGCAAGCTGTACTACCTCACACGCAAGGGGCGCACGTTCGTCCTGGCGGCCAAGCCGGCCTTCGAGCAACTGGCCGTCAACGAGCTCGACGATGGGAGCACCTTCAACGCCAGCCCAGCCGTGGCCGGCGGCCGGCTGCTCCTGCGCTCCAACCGCTTCATCTACTGCATCGGCCAGAGGGGAGAGGGAGCCCTGCGGAGATGAGCAGCCAACTCGACCGCGCCGTGAGCTGGGCTGGACTCGCTGCGATTGTGCTGGGGGTGCTCCTGCCCCAATCGGCGATTGCCGGCGGAGCGGAGGCGGTCCCAACTTTTCAGTCCATTGGCCTGACAGTTCCCTACCAGGAAGCGGGCGACGCAGGGCGCTCTTGCACCGTGCGCCACCGCAAGAAGGGCGAAGACTCCTGGCGGGGGGGACATCCGCTTTTCAACGACACCGAGGGGCGTGAGTTCCGGGGCAGCCTGGTGCTGCTCGCGTCCGACACGGCCTACGAGGTCGAACTCACGGTCGCCGGGCGGCAGAGTCACGCGGTGGCGCGCATCGAGGCGCAGACCTGGCCCGAGGACCCCCCCATCGCGGAAACGCTCTGGGTCGAGCCAGGAGTCCAGAAAAAGCCCCTGACGATCGCCCGCTCGGGCTCGCCTGCCGGCTATCTTCTCTACAGTGCGCGGCCGGGCAGGGAGAAAGAGACGGTGATTGATGTCGAGGGGAACGAGGACAGCAACGTCACCATCTCCGCGGACTACGTGATCGTGCGGGGGCTTGTGCTGAGGAGCGCGCGAACCCATGCCGTGGAGGTCCAACGCGGCCACCATATCGTCATCGAGCGATGCCAGATCACGGGTTGGGGACGGCCCGGCGGCAAGGAGCAGTGGGACCTTGATGCGGGGGTCTACGCGCGCCAGCGTCGCGACCCCATCGCCCAGATCATCGTTCAGGACAACGCGATCGGCCCTCCGCGCGGCTGCGCCAATCCCTGGAAGGAGGGCCATCCGCTCGGACCCCAGGCCATCTCCTTCGTCGAGACCGACGGGAACCACGTCATCCGCTACAACAAGTTCACCTCGGATGATGCACACCGCTATAACGACGTGATCGGCGGGGGCTGGAATTCCGGGCCGAAGGGCGCGCCCCACCGCGACTCCGACATCTACGGCAACCTGGTCTCCCACGCGAACGACGACGCCATCGAGGCGGAGGGCCAGAACATCAACGTCCGCATCTGGGGCAACAAGACCGAGCACACCTTCGTCGGCCTCGCCCTCGCGCCCACCATCAAGGGGCCATGCTACGTCTTCCGAAACGTCATCACCGCCTACGAGGGCGTGGCCTTCAAGCTCGGCGAAGGCGACCGCAAGGGGCACGGCGCGCTCTACCTCTACCACAACACCATCCACTCCCCGCGCCCAAGGACCGAGGCCTACGCCGGCTGGGGCGGCAAGGGACTCTTCAAGCACCTCACCACCCGCAACAACATCCTCAACGTCAACGGCTACATGCTGTCCGACAAGCGGCAGGAGCCGACCAACTCGTACGACTACGACCTGATGAATGCCCTGGACCCCGAGCGGTTCATGAAGTGGGGCGACGACCGGCTCCGCCTGAAGG
>VGYW01000361.1 GCA_016872875.1 Planctomycetota bacterium
CGCAAAGGCAAACTCGCCTCTGGGGGACCAGTCCCCCAGACCCCCTGGGATTTATCGCATTCGGCCACCGGCACGTCTCCTGGAGGCCAGCGCGGCCATTTTCCTGTTGGGGTGCCGGCGGCCCGAAGGCGGAAAATCCTGGGGGTTCGGGGGCAAAGCCCCCGACGGACCGGCCGCAGGCACACCCACGATCTCAAGGACTTGGGACGCTGTCAAAATCTTGCGCTTGAGGACCTGGAAGCCCGCGGCGTCGCGGAAGAAGCCGGTGACGTGGATGAGGATGTCGCTGAAGAGCTCGCGTGCCTCGCCGGGGTGGGAGCGGAGGTAGGCCGCGTAGTCCTTGAGGGCTTCGAACTTGTGGAGGACCATGCGCCGCTGCACGCGGCGGCGGAGCGTGGCGTGCTTGTACTGGGCGAAGTCCACCCCAGTGTGGCGCCGCACGGTGGCCAGGATGTCGCCGAAGGCCCGCTCCTCGGTGGGCAGGGCGTGGTCGGGCTCCTCGCCCGCGGGCGCGATGTAGGGGTGGCCGGCCAGGCGGGCCAGCTCGCGGGCCAACTTGTCGGGCGGCACCACGAAGTCCACGCACCCGGCCGCCACGGCCGCCGCGGGCATGCTGGGATACCTGGCCGTCTTCTCGTCCTGCGCGAACGTGATGCCGCCCTCGGCCTTGATGGCCAGGAGGCCCTGGGTGCCGTCCGAGCCGCCGCTGCCGGACAGGATGACGCCGATGGCGCGGCTGCCCTCCTCGCGGGCCAGCGGCTTCAGGAAGTGGTCAATCGGCGTGTAGGTCTCTCTCGAGTCGGTGCGCGGCGACAGCTCGAGCCGCCGCCCGGCCTCCACCATCAGTTTGTTGGGCGGGATGACGTAGACGTGGTCCGGCTCGAGGGGCTGGCGGTGCTTGGCTTCGAGGACCGGCATGGCCGTGGCCCGCGAGAGGAGCGTGGCCATCGCGCTCTCGTGGGTCGGGTCGAGGTGTTGCACCACACGAGGGCCATGCCGGGCGACTCGGGCAGCGCGCGGAGCAGTTGCGTCATCGCCTCCAGCCCGCCGGCGGACGCGCCGATGCCCACGATTGGAAACAGCGGGGCCTTCCCGGCCGCCACAGCGTTCCGTTTTCCCATCGCATCGCCTCCTTGCTGGCGACCTGTCCGCGCGCACATTCCCCCTCAGAGCGGTCCCGCGCGAGCCGGACCGCCCCACGGCACTCAAGAATCCAGTATAGCACAAACCGGACCGCGCTCAAGAGGAACCGGCCCCAGTTAGTGGGGCCCAACGGGCCTCCCCCACGAGTCATTTCGCCTTGCCAGTGGGGTCCACGGCGTTGCGGAGCGTGACCCGCCTGGGTGCGATGGCCTTCACGAGGTCGGGCAGGTCGTAGCAGGCGAGCGCCCCTGGCACCACCTGGTTGAGCTGGGCCTTGGCGTGCGGCGTGGCGACGACCTCTGTCCACGATTCGATTGTCTGCTCGATCGTGGCCTCGCGGAGGCGCTCGTCGAGCGCCGCGGCGTGGAGTGCGGCGGGGCCGCCCTTCTCGATGCCCACGATGCTCAGCTTCGCGGGGTCCACCTCGGGCCGCTCGGCGAGGACGCCGAGGGCGGCGAGCGCGTCCTCCACCCGCTGGCCGAGCCAGGGGCGGCCGATGTGGAAGGTGATGTGGGCGAGGGGGAACTCGTTGTGCCAGTAGCGGTCGGGCTTGGCGGGCGCCGTCTCGCCGCAGCCGCGGACGTCAATGCTCAGCACCACGCTGCCTGCCTTGACAAGCTTCTCCACCGCGCCGCCGGGCGCCGCATCGGCAGCCTTGCCGCGGCCATCTACGTAGAGCACGCCGGGCCTCTTGCCTTCGCCCTTCGGCACGAAGAGGAGCGCCGGCACCGGCACCTCACCCTCCCGCTCGATGAGGAGCTTCTCGATGGAGTAGCCCTCGCGCTCGATGCGGCCGACGGCCTTGACCGTCGGCTTGCCCTCGATGGCCCGCATGCCCGCGAGCCTGCGAATCTCAGCCAGGCACTTGGCCTTCGGGTTGTCCTTCCAGAACGCCTCGCGCTGGGCCACCTGGGCCTTCGCGCGCTCAAGGTTGATGTCCCAGACTGTGATGCCCCTGAGCTCGTGGACCACCTGGCCGCTCTTGGTGGCCCAGAGGTCCTTCTCGGCCTCGGGCTTGAGGTCGGGCTCGGCCACGGGGTCGTCCTTGCCCTGGAGCCATCTGCGCATCCAGCGGACCATTGCCTCGCGCTGGAGCTTCGGGTAGCCGTGGCCGCCGGGCACCTCCGCGATGTCCATCCGCTCGCTGAAGCCGAGGATGGCGAAGAGGCGCTTGGCCTCGCGGAACGTGGCCCAGGTGCCCTGCTGGTCGAAGAAGTCCTTGCTCGCGGCCAGGATGACGCGCGGGTTGGGCGCGTGCATGGTCAGGTAGTCGGCGTGCTCGATGCCGTCGGCAACCTGGTTCGGGATGTTCTGCTCGCCGTCCTGGGGGCCGATGGTGGCGAAGAGGCGCTCTAGCGAGGTGATGTAGCACGACGGCGCCCCCACGACAAGGCGCTCATCGGTCGCCAGCAGGTATGAGGTCAGCGTGCCGCCGCCCGAGACGCCCGTGACGCCCACCCGCTTGGGGTCCACCTCGGGGCGGCTCAGGAGGTAGTCGAGCGAGCGGACGCCGTCCCAGATGCGGTAGTGGGCGGTGCAGAGGCCGACGAGTCGCGCCCCGATGTCCACCTGCGTGTGCTCGGTGGTGCCTTGCATGAGCGGCTTGCCGGCCGCATCGAGGGTCTGGATGCGTTCGCCCTGGCCGATGGGGTCGTAGGAGAGGGCGACGAAGCCGTTTCGGACGGCTATCTGCGCGACCTCCTGGTTTCCGCCGCCGGCCTTCGCGTCGCGGTTGTGGCCCGAGGGGTTCAGGATGGCGGGGAAGGGCGGCTTGCCCGCTGTCGGCACGTAGAGGCAGGCGGTGACGTGGTGGTTCGGGCGGCTCTCGTAGATGACCTTCTCCACGCGGTAGCCGTCGCGTTCGAGGGTGCCGACCACTTTGGCGTTGAGCGGGGTCTTCTCGGGGAACGGCCCGACCGCGGCGAGCCACTTCTCGCGCACCTCCTTCTGCCGCGCGGCCACCTGCTCAGGCGTCGTGATCGCGTCAACCGCCTTCCGCCGCGCGTCGAAGTGCTTCTGGCACTCTCCGAGCAGATAGGCGTGGAACATCCGCTCGCCCGCCTTGGGGGGCAGGACGCGGAGGTCCTCGGCCTCCTGGCCAGCGGCGCAGACCGCTCCAACTGCGAGGAGAAGCGCAAGCAGGCAGACTGCATATGGCATGGCAAGCTCCAAGAGAGCGCGGTGGTGGAGGACTCAGCCGTCCTGAGGCCCATCGGGCCTGTCAGGCGGCACCAGTGGCTCAAGCAAGACGATGAGGGCCGGGATGTCCTTCTCGACGACTTCCCAGACCTTCTCCGGGATGACGCGGAAGTAGAGGTGGACCAGGGTGTGCCGCAAGGCGATGGTCTGTTTCCAAGGTACTTCCGGATGCGACTGCCTGAATCTCTTTGAAACCTGCCTGGCGGCTTCGCCGATGATCTGGATGCGGCGCATCACTGCGTCCTGGAGTGCCTCGTCGCCGTAGAACTGCTGCGCCGTCACCCCTTGGGTGTAGGCCTGGACCTTTCGCGCGGCCAGAAGCATGTCGAGGAGAGCGGCCTCATCGCGCCACATAGACGGGCTCCGCCGAGCTCAGAATGTATCGCCGACGGATGTAGTTCTCGCTTCGCTCAACCCCCTCGCGCTCGACCAGGTCCACCTCGCGTCCCCCGAAGATCGCCTTCAGCTCATCCAGCATGTCCGGCCAGTCCCAAAGGCTCCAGGGCGCGTCGGGCGCGAACGTCGCCAGAACGTCAACGTCGCTGTCCGGGCCAAAGTCGTCCCGCAACACGGAGCCGAAAAGGGCCAGCTCCGTCACCTTCCACTTTCGGCAGAAGGCGGCCACCTCCTCCATCGGCACGTCTATCTTCACCTTGGCCACGCCCCGTCTCCTTCCGTCAGCATCTGACCTCATCATATGCTACGCGATTCGTTCTGGCTTTTCAAACTCCTGCCCCGGGCAGGACGCACGTCATCTCTTCGTCACCAGGTCGCCAAATGGCGCCAGGAGTTGGTACTTGTTCTGCCACGTGGTGTACATTATGCCGATTGCTCCGGGGGTGTTGTCAAGGGCCGCGAGCCAGCCCTTGGGGTTGTCGAGGGTGTCGGCGTCGTAGTAGGCGCCGGCCAGGGTCTTGAAGCCGAGCTTCGAGAAGTGGGCCAGGCTAGGCTCGCGCTTCTCGTAGTGCCAGCAGACGATGACCAGCTCCTTCGGCACGTGCTGCCAGGAGCGGGCGAAGTCGCCCTCGACGAGATAATAATCGCCGTGGGCGTTGTGGTTGGGGTCGAGCATGTCGGACCAGCAGAGCACCTCGGCCTTGGGGCTCGCCTCGCGGATCATCTGGAACTGGCGGGTAATGCAGTCGCCGAGGATTTCGCCCATCGTCATCTTGCGGCTCCTGCACGCCACGCACGAGCCGCCGGCGCGCACCTCGTCCATGCTCAACAGCCACTTGCTGGGGGCGAGGTGCTTCTGGACGAGTCGCACCTGCTCCCTCCATATCTCGTAGAGCTTCGGCTCGCTCATGCACACGCTCACCTGCCCGCGGTTGATGGCGACGCCGTGGTAGTAGCTCACGCGGAGCCGCTCGCCCTCGGCGATGCGCGAGCCGGACAGGAGCTTGATCGGCTGGCCGTCGTGGTCGAACCGAAAGCTCAGCTTCGGGTCGGCGATGGCCGCGAAGTCCTTCCCCTCCTCGTAGGCCGTGCCCGACTTCTCGCCGCGAACGGCAATGGGCGTGCCGGGGCGGCGGAGAACGTTGACCAGGCCAACTTCCTCGACCCTCAAGTCGTCCACCCAGAACTTGCCGCTGCGCCCGCCCCAGGCGCCGACGTAGACCCGCACCTCGTCGTACCCGAGGCTGTTGAAGCCGAGGACGACCTCGCGCCAGTCGCTCGTCGCGGGCACCTGGGGCTCGAAGGGGGCCAGGGCTCGGCCCTTCTCGGTGAGCACCTGCACGCGGAGCGCGCGGGTTGGCTCCAGACCCTCGGTCTTCACCCACACGCTCACGCGGTAGCAGCGATGGGGCTTGACCGCGACCTCCTGCATCGCGCGGGCGTGGCCGTGCTTCTCGCCGCCGAAGCCCTCGAAGCGGAGCGACGCCTTGCCGCCGTGGAAGACCGCGGTGTCCACGAAGCTCACCTCGCCCGGCTTGTCGTGGAAGCGATAGCCCTTGACCTGGTGCCCCTTGAACTCCTCGAAGCCGGGGTTCGCCACCTCCGCCGGCGGGTCCGGCACGAGGCGCGCCTCGCCGCCCTTGGCCACGAACAGCGCGTCGCGCACGGTGATGCCCGCGGCCAGGTTCTTGTCGTGGGCCAGCACGCTCCCGCCGTAGCCGGCCGAGAACAGGATGGGGATGATCTCGATCCTGTGCTGCTGGCAGAGGGCCTTCACCTGCTCGACCCGCCCGAAGAAGTGCGGCGGCTCAAGGTCCAGCCGGTCCCACCCAGTCGCCAGCACCATGCCGTTCAGCCCGTGCTCGGAGGCGGTCCGCACGATGCCGCGGATATCCTCAACGTCCTGGTCCTTGTGCAGCCCGCGGCTCACGTAGACCCAGCGGCAGGGATAGACCGCCGCTCCAGCGAAGGCGCTCCACGCGGCCAGGCCCACGAGAACCACCAAGCAGGCTCGTTCCATAGCGCGGCCTCCGGACTACCTCCCGCTCGGCCTCACCACCGTCTGGCCCTTGCCGTCGCACTCCGGGCACGTCTTCTTCTCGGAGTAGCTCTCGCTCTTGCCGCCCACGTCGCGCCACTTCTTCACGAAGGTGTAGCCCTTCCCCTTGCACTCGGGACATGTCTGCCAGAAGGCCAACTGGAGGCCACGCAGGAGCGCCTCGACGAACTGCTCGCGCGTCACCCCCGTCCCGTCGAGCTGGCGGGCCGACCAGCGTGTCTCCCTGCCCACCCCCGACCTCAGCAGGAGCACCACGGCCTCCGCCCGCGCCTCCCGGTTCCCAGTGTACGACGCCAGCACCACCGTCTCGTCCGCCAGGCGGCACAGGAGGTCCCGCTGCTCCGTCACCCGCACCACGGTGGCGAGCTGCCAGAGCCTATCATTCTTCCCCTTGAACCGCGGGTCCACCCCCGCCATCGGCTCGTCGAGGTGCTGGAAGCTCCCCATCGTCAGCACGATGCGGTCCTTGTGCTTCTGGTAGGCCTCTTCGAGCCATTCCGGGCTGCGCGGCTGGCCGTTGTAGAGGATTTTCGGCCACTGAAACGGCTCTGCCGCGACAGCGGGGAGAGCGGCCAGGTAGAGGAAAGTGAACCGGAGCATCGCCCGCGAACTCCTCTCTCCGCCACATGTTAACCGCATCGCCGCCGAAAGCAAGTGGGAAATGCACATGGCTCAGCTTGCATTCACAGCCACGTTCCGGCATCCTGTTCGTAGTGCGGCCTTCAGGCCGTATCCGGGCAGCGCCGCCGTCCCGGCGGCACATGGCCAGCGGGACGCTGGCGCTACAAGACGGGCTGAAGCCCGCACTACGGGCTTTTTCGGTCTCTTGGACGCTTTACGGAAGCGAAAGGAGTGCCCACGTGGCCACCTTCTACGCGCTGGTTCTGCTGGGAGCGATGGCAGGGGCGGTGGCCGCGGCCGAGGCCGCGGCGCCCGACGCCGAGCTGGTGAGGAACCCCGACTTCCAGGCGGCGGGCCATGGCGGGCTGCCCGCCGAGTGGAAGCCCCTCGTCCCCGCCTGGGCGAAGGCGAGCTGCTCCGCCCAACGCGCCGATGGCGGCGGCCTGCGCGTCGAGGCCCCAGGCCGCCCATTCGCCGTCGGCGGCCTCACTCAGGAGCTCCGAGGCGTGAAGGGCGGCCAGGCCTACGCCGTCGAGGCGACATGCCAACTCCGCCAGATTCCCTCCCCGCTCCGCTCCCTCCTCGTGCGGCTGATGTGGACGGCCAAGGGCTCGCCCGTCCATCCCGCGGGGCTCTACGTCCGCGGGCCGGTCGTCGAGGGCGCCGAGGGGACGTTCCGCGATGTCTTCGTCGCGCCCAAGGAGGCCGACGGCGCCGTGCTGTCCCTCGAGCTCAAGTGGCCCCAGGGCGGCTCCGTCCTCTGGCGCCGGGCCAGCGTGCAGCCCACCGACCCACCCGCGCCCCGAAAGGTCAAAATCGGCACCGTCTACCTCCGCCCCAAGAACAGCACCCCCGAGGCCAATCTGAAGGCCTGGTGCGAGCAGGTGGACGCCGCGGGCAAGCTTGGGCTCGACGCCGTGTGCCTGTGCGAGGCGATCACGATGGTGGGGACGCCGAGGAACGCGGCCGAGGTGGCGGAGCCCATCCCCGGCCCCTCCACGAAGGCCCTGGGCGACGCCGCCCGCCGCAACCGCACCTGGGTCGTCGCAGGCCTGATGGAGGAAGAAGGCGACCTCCTCTACAACACCGCCGTCCTCCTCGACCGCCAGGGGCGCCTCGCCGGCAAGTACCGAAAGGTCCACCTCCCCCGCGAGGAGTGGCTCAAGGGCGTCGCGCCCGGCGGCGAATACCCCGTCTTCAAGACCGACTTCGGCACCGTGGCCATCCAGGTCTGCTACGACTGGTTCTTCCCCGAGGCGGCCGCGGCGTTCGCCCTGCGGGGCGCCGAAATCCTCTTCGCCCCAACCTGGGGCACCACCTTCCCCGACGCCGACGGGCGCGTCGAGGGCGAGAACGTCTTCCGCGTCCGCGCGCGCGACAACGGCATCTACCTCGTCCCATCCGTCTACGACGGCTCCAGCATGGTCATTGACCCGATGGGACGAATCCTCGTCTCGAACAAAGGCCAGAGCGGCGTCTTCTCGTGCGAGGTGGACCTCAGCCTCCGCGAGCCCCTCTGGTGGGTGGGCCACTGGCGCTCGATCGGCCCCCGCGACCGCATGCCCGGCACCTATGGCCCCCTGACGGTCGGGCCCTGACCCCGCGCGCCGCGTCGCGCCGGCAGCCACGGAACGCGCCGCTCCCTGTCTTCACCACCGCGCAGGAGCGCGAAAGCGGCCCCTTGACGGTTGCGGGCGCCAACGATGGATTGCGAAGTTGTTCAACTCCGGGATCATCGTCCCTTGCCCCGGGGACCGGCTGAGCGGGCAGGTGGGAGGCGCGCATGCTCCGCGGCGCTCCGTCGGCAGGGGCGGAGCCGGTGGCGGGCCGAGCGTCGTGCAAGGGGGCGTAGGGCCGCACGAT
>VGYW01000362.1 GCA_016872875.1 Planctomycetota bacterium
CGCCTTGAGGAGTACCTGCGCAAGGCGGCTGGCGCGGTCAGCCTTGAGGGACTCGTCGATTCCGTCTAAGAACCAGAGCGGACCGTTTGCGCCACGTCGCGACCTCTAGCCTGCGGGTCACACCAGTGGCTTGAGGATTGGCTCCAGGGCGTCGGCCATGCGCGCGAAGCCGAAGTCGGTCGGGTGGGAGCCGTCCACGGTGGCCTCGCCATCGTCGCCGAGGAGCGGCTCGCCGGGGGCGACGTGGAGGGCAGGGACGCCTGCCGCGGTGAGCCTGGCGACTGTGGCCTTGAGGGCGGCCCGCATGGCCGCGTGGTGCTGGCGGTGGGCGGGGAGGAGCGCGGCGTTCGTCCACGTGCGGTCCTCCACGAGCACGATGGGCGTGGCGGGCCTCCCCCTGCGGAGCGTCCGCACGAACGGCTCGGTGCGCTCGCCCACCTGCTCCAGCGACATGTTGGGCAGGGCGTCAATCACGTAGACGCACGGGTCCAGCTCCGCCATCAGCTCGGCGACCTCGATGTCCATCGGGCCGTTGCCGGAGAAGCCGAGGTTGACGACGGCCCGGTCGAGCCGCCGCCCGAGTATGGCGGTGTAGGCCATCCCCGGCCGCGAGGCGCAGCCGCCCTGGACGATTGACGTGCCGTAGAAGACGATGGGCTTCGTCCGCCGCGCCGGCAGCGGCCTCGCAATGGCCGGAGGGTCGAGCCCAATCTCGACCGATTCGACGCCATTGTAGAGGGGCAGATAGAGCGTGAAGGCGCGGCGTCCCGCGGGCAGGCCGGCGATGAGTTGGGCCTGGGCGCGGGGCGCGGCCTCGGGCCGCCCAACTCCGAGCCAGCGCCAGCAGCCCTGCTCATCCTGGGCGTAGAGGTCCAGCCCGCTCACGCCCGAGGCCGGCATGTGCGACATCGCCAGGCCGTTCGAGAGGAGCGTCCAGCGCGCCCAGAGCGCGGTGGCGTCGGACTCGAACCGCACGGCCATGCCTGCCGAGTGGCGGCTGAGGTCCCACACGGGCGGCCTCACCTTGCCCCTCGCCCGGGCGGGCAGGCGGTCGTAGAACCGCTCCGTCTCCCCCCACCCCTTTCCCTGCACGCCCCAGTCGCGGATGTCATGCCATCTCAGCTTGTCGCTCTCGCCGTTCGCCAACCTCTTCTCCTTAACAGTGCTGGGGGTTGCGGTGCAACCCCCAGGGGCTGATTCCTCTCCGCTGACGTGCAGCGGGAGGGGCTGATTGCGGCTCGGCCGCTCCACATGGGAGCTCGAGGTGAATAAGGTACACCGAGGCAGTTGTCAAGTCAAGCTCAACCTTCCTCTGGGGTGTAATAACGGACCTGTGCGCACCAGCGCGCGGTTGGCTCGGTGGCGCGATGATTGGCAGCTACCGCCAGGCGACCGTCCTCAGTACACCGCCCCACAGATAGGGGGCAAAATCGCGGGCGATTCGGTTGCTTGCTCCCGAAGGGAGCACAGTGGTTAGCCGGCGGCTTCAGCCGCCGGACTCGTGCGCCAGAAGTAGAGAAGTCCCGAAGGGACGGCAGATACGTGCGGCGGGGCGCCCCCGTGGGCTTCTGCCGTCCCTTCGGGACTGGACTGTGTGTGCGCCCCCATCCGGCGGCTGAAGCCGCCGGCTACCCACTGCTGTCCCTTCGGGACTGCGATTTTGTCCCCTTATCTGTGGGGCGGTGTAACTTAGGTCTAGATTGCAGCAACCTTCAGTGGCGGGACAGCGCGACGCTGTCGAGATAGATGGCCGCTCTCTCTGTCGCCGTGCTGATGAAGCCGAGCCAGCGGAGACTCTTCCAGGCCGGGGCGCCGGCCGGGAGCTTCTCGAATCGCTGAGGCGGCCGGCCCGCTGCCGTGACGGTGAGGTCATACGTGCCCGTGGCCTGCTTGCCAAGCCCCGCCGCAATCTCGATGCGAATCCACTGGGCGATGGGCACGGCCATCAACGGCTTGCCCTGGGCCGTGAGCTGGCCCTTGGCATCAATGGCGATGCTGGGGCCGACGAGGTAGGGCTGGGAGGCGTCGCGCCATTCGTGGACGAAGCTCGCCCCTGCCTCCAGTCGCAGGTGGAAGCTCAGGCGGGCAACCCCGCTGTTGTAGCGCGGCGTGTAGAAGAGGTGCGGCTGCCAGGGGTACTTCAGGCCGGGGGCGTCGGTGAACTTCAGGCAGCGCTTGCCTGTGGCGGCAGGCTCCTCGGTCACGCGGATCGAGGCGCCGCCCTCCTCGCCCGAGGTGACCGCCCACGCGGCACGCTCGCCCGCCGGCGTCGTCTCGAAGCCCTCGTCTAGCGTCTCTGGGAAACGCAGCTTCGGGGGAGTTGGGGTGAAGGGCTTGCGGACGACGGACTTCGGCAGCGCGACCCAGGCGGGTTCGCCATAGAGGCCGGCCTTGCTGGGATCGAAGGGCGCGAAGCCGAGCTTCGCCGCGGGCGAGCCGGGCTTGAGGCGGAAGTCGCGCTTCGCGGGCGCGACGAACAAGGGGTCGGCGAGCAGCGAGCCCTTGTCGCGCCCGAGGGCCTGCCAGTCCTCGAAGGGCAGGCCGTCGAACGTCGGCTCCGGCGTCGAGGTGTCCCAATACAGGTTGCGGTCAATCGCGTACTTGCCGTTGCTCCAGCCACCGATGAGGAACTCGCCAGTGTTGCCGTAGACGATGTTGCGCTCGAAGGTGAACGACGAGTGGTCCTCCTGGCGGTAGCGGGCGACCTGGCCGTGGAGGGAGAGTGCCCAGATGTTGTTGCGGACGACGTTCTCGCGGCCGTAGTGCTGAGAGAAGCAGCCGTATTCGGTGTTGTAGGCCAGGTTGTTCTCGATGAGGATGCCGCTGCTCCCCTCGTCGGGGTAGATGCCCGTGCCGCCGCCGACGCCGGGGGAGTAGATGTCGTGGACGACGTTGTTGCGGAGGACGGTTCCGGGCGATACGCCGAGGGTGTAGATGCCGCCCATATCGCCGAGGACTCCGCGGCCGATGTGGTGAATGTGGTTGAACTCGATGGTGTTGTGGTGGGCGGAGGACGGCTCGTAGCCCCAGCACCAGCCGACGCTCACGCCGGTGTAGTTGAGGTCGCAGATTTCGTTGTGGCTCACGGCGTTGTGGCTGCTGCGGCCGACCCACACGCCCACGCCGCCGTGGAAGACGTGGCCCGTGTCGTGGATGAAGCAGTTGTGCACCATATTGCGCTGTGCGGCGTCGGCCTCGCCCTTCGGGCTTGCCTGCTCGCCGAGCTTCACGCCCCCGCCGCCGAGGTCGTGGAGGTGGCACTGGACGACGCGGTTTTCTTGGCAGCCCGCCGCGAGCCAGAGGGCGTATTCGCCCACGTGGGCAACCTCGCAGCGCTCGATGCTACAGTGGCGAGCGCCGCGAGCCATGATGGCGGCATCGAGGAACACAGCGGCCTGGCCGTCCGCCGGCCCCTTGTCCTTGATGAACCAGTCGGTGTGCTGGAACGAGAGGCCGCGGAAGTATAGATTCCTGACGAACTGGCCCTTCTCGATGTCGCCCTCGATCCGCAGGAGGTGACGGAGCTTCGGCGCGATGACCTCAGCCCTCTTCATGTCCTCGCCGGGCAGCGGCCAGTAGCTCAGCACGCCCGTCGCCCTGTCCAGATACCATTCGCCGGGCGCGTCGAGCGCCTCGGGCACGTTCTCCACGTAGTAGCGCTCGTGCGGTGTCCAGTAGCCCGTTGGCCAGTGGGCCGGCGCCGTGAACCGCACCACCCCCGCCTTCTCGTCAAGCTCCTTGATCCAGTGGAGCGAGGAGGTCCAGGAGTGGAACTGGTAGACCACCGCGTCGTCGAGATTCGCCCAGCGCTTCATGTCGCCTGGCTTGAAGCGGAAGCCGTTCTTCGCGTTCGGGTCCCCCATCGCCTTCTTGCGGTCGGCGAGCGGCTCGATGGGGCCTTCGTTGAGCAGGTAGCCTTCGTTCGGGATTCGCGCCCGTGTGCGCCTCTGCCCATTCACGAAGAGCTGCTGGGGATACCACTTCCCCGCCTTCACCTCCGGGATCTCCGCGGTCCAGACGTTGCCCTCCTTCGCCTTCCGCCAGCCCACGATGCGCCTTCCGCCGCTGATCACGGGCTTCTCGCCGGGGTAGGCGGCGAAGCAGGCGTCGCTGTCCTCCGGCCCGAGGGTCAATGGCTCGTCGAGAAAGTAGGTGCCCGAACGAATGTAGACCGTGTCCGCTTTGCGCTTCCGCAGCTCATCGCGAGCGCGGGCGAGCGTGGCGAACGGCCCATCGGTCCCCGCGCGGTTTGGCCTGGGCAGCATGCCCGACCAGGCGTCGTTGCCATTGGTCGCCACGAACAGCACGTTCGGCCCGGGCTTCACGGCCGCCCTCCTCAGCGGCGCGCAGCCGCCGGCCACAAGGAGCCAGCACAACGCGATGATCGGGGGCAGCCTCAAGCGCATTCCTTTCAGGGCAGCAATTCATACGCAAGGGGCCCGTCGCAATGCGGCGGGTTTCTTGCCCCCACCGACCTTGCGTCGGTGGGGCAGAGGATTGGTAACTACCCGCGGCGGCCCTCACCCCCCTTCCCCCCTCTCCCGCCGCCCGCCGGTGGCGGGCGGCGGGAGAGGGGGGTGTGGGGGGGCACCCTTGTTAGTTGCCAATCCTACGCCCCACCGACGCAAGGTCGGTGGGGGCGGGAACCCCGTGTGGGGTCGCCTACGTCTGAATTGCTGCTTTCAGGGCTCATTGACAAAGTGTGGCGTGATGTCGTGCTCCACGGGCCAGGTGGCACGGAACTCGTCGGGGTAGAGGCCGATTTCGGGCCAGGGGATCGGACGGAAGGGGAAGCGGTCGTAGACGGGCGAGGCGTCGCTCAGCCGGAAGTCACGGCGGGTCGGATCGGCGAAGCCGGGGTCGTCGGCCAGGGCGTGGTTGTCGAGGAGCTCGTTGACGCCGCGGTCGCGGGTCGTGAAGCGGCCGCAGCGGACGGCGAGGTTGCGCCAGAGGAAGTTGCGGTCGGCGCCCTCGGCGATGCGGGCCAGGTCGGGGTAGCGGGCCGAGTGGGGCGGCTGCGTGATGTCAACGCCGCCCATTGCGACGGCCTTGCGGACGCCTTCGCTGGTGACCCGGCTTTCGTAGAGCTTCTGGCCCCAGGGGGAGAAGCTGACGGCGAACTTGCACTCGATGAAGAGGTTGTTGTCCGCGATGTTGTCCTTCCCGCCGTGTATCTGGATGCCGCCGAAGTGGCCGCCGGAGCAGCGGTAGAAGACGTTGCCGTAGAGGAGGGTGGAGCTGATCATGTCGTCGAGGCGGATGCCGCCCTGGCCGGCCACGTGGTGGCCGCTGCCGATGTGGTGCCAGAAGTTGTAGCGGATGGCGTTGCCGCGGTAGGCGGGGTTCCCGAACATGTCGATCCCCGCCTGGTCGTCGGACTCCCAGACGACGCTGTGGATTTCGTTGAACTCGATGGCGTGGTCGTAGCCCTCGACGCGCATGCCGTGGTGGGGCGAGTCGTGGAAGAGGTTGTGGCTGATGCGGCCGCCCACGCCGTCGAGGTGGACGGCTGGGGCGTAGACGCGGTCAACGCGGGAGAAGTCGCGGACGTGGCAGTTCTCGACCACGTGGCGGGCGGGGGAGAGGGACTTGCGGTCGCCGCCGGCGACGCGGAGGCCGCCTGCGCCGAGGGTGTGGATGTCGCAGCCGAGGACCACGTGCTCCGTTCCAGCCTCTATTATGACGCCGTTTGTGCCGAGGCGGGCGAATGTGCAGCCGGCCAGGAGATTGTGGCGGCCGCCCAGGACCACCGCCCCCTCGGCTCGGCCAAGCTCGAACGCCAGGCCGCGAAGGACCACGTGGCTGACGTTGGTCATCTTCACGAAGGGGGCTTCGAGCAGAGGGAACTCGATGACTGCCTTAGAGATGTCCGATGGAGGATAGAGATAGAGCACGCCCGCCTCGCGGTCCAGATACCACTCGCCCGGGGCATCGAGCTCTTCGAGGATGTTGAAGTAGTAGTAGGGCTGGCCGCGCTGGAAGCCGTAGCACGAGGGCTGAACCGTCGTGAGCAGGCGCTTCTCGGTGTCGAAGGAGGCGACCTTGAGGCAGCGCCCCTCCCACAGGTAGGCCCAGCAGCCGAAGACCCAGGCGTCGCTCGGCTTGCTCCATCTGGCGGGGCGGTCGTCGTCGTATCGAAAGACGCCTGGCTTGCCGCTGTCGGGGGTGTTGAGCCGCCCGACCGCCACATCGCCCATCTTCACGAAGCCGGTGTTCGGCCAGCGGGCGAGCTGCATCGGCTTACCGTCCACGTAAAGGTCAACCCACGGGTTGCACGGATAGCCCGCCATGCCGAAGCCGCGCACGGCGAGCTTCCCGAAGTCGGTGATCCCCTGCGCCTTGAGGTCGGCCTGCCACACATTGTCGTGGGCTTTCTTGAAGCCGCTGATCCTCACGCCGCCCAGGAAGCGAGGCTTCTCGCCGGGGAATGCCCGGTAGACGATGGGCGAGTGGTCCGTGCCCGAATCCTCCTCGGCAAGCTCAAAGGTCTTGGTTGCCCTGTAAACGCCGCCGCGGATGAGGACCTCGACGCCCCCCGCTGGCAGGCCGCCGGCCTTCTTCAGCTCCCGGATGGCGTCCCGAGCGCGCGACAGGCTGGCGAACGGGCGCTCCTTCGTCCCGGGGTTGGCATCGGAGCCATCGGCCGCCACGTAGAACGTCGCGCCCGGCTTGGGGAATGGGCCGACCTTGACCCTGCTCGCCGCGGGATCGCGTGCGGGGAGGCCCTGTTTGAGGCGCTCGATCTCCGCAATGCGCTCCTCGGCCTCCAGACGAAGGTGCTTTGGCGCGGCCTCGAAGTCGCGGACCCAGCCGAACACCGTAGCCGCGCCCCCATTGTCCCCCGCCCTCGTGAAGGCGTGAGCCGCGCTGAGCATCGCAAGCGCGCGGACCTCGGGCGGCGCGGCGGATTGCTCCGCCAGCTTGAGGTACTCACCGCCAGCTAACGGGTATTCCTTCTCGGCAAGGAGGCTATGCCCAACCTGGAGCCGCAGGCTCCAGCGGTCGCTCTCCGGCAATCCAGGCGATTCGGCCAGTTCCGCGAAGTGTTTTCGCGCGGCGGCGTGGTCGCCCTCGCGCAGGCAGGCATCGGCGAGGGCCATGCGGGTGCCCACCCGCTCGGCCTCGCTCAGCTCCGGCAGCTTCAGCAGGCGTTCGCACACGGAGCGCGAGACGCCGGGGATTCCGACGCCACGCTCCGCACGGGCGCAAAGCCTCAGAGCCATCTCGCGGAAACCCTCCGGCGCAGCCGCATCGTCGGCCACAGTTGTGTACTCCTTCAACGCCGCGATGGTGTGGTTCTGACGGTCGAGGGTCCTGCCGAGCGCCAGGCGCGCGAGCGCGCGGTACTCTGGATGAAGCGCGCGCAGGGCCAGGACCGCCCTCAGCTCGGCACAGGCGGCCCGCCAGTCCTTCTTCACCGTGGCTTCGGTGGCCCGCTCGAAGCGGGCCTGGGCGTCGGCACGAAGCGGCGCGTGGAAGTAGGCGCTGCGGAGAATCTCGCCAGGGGAGAGCGCGCAGTTGTAGACCGCCACCTCGTCAACGTCCATCTTGAGTGAGCCTATGCCGGCGTTTGCGAAGCCGACGCGGAAGGGCGCCTTGGGGGCCGTGTAGTCGCCCGCGAACTCGGCGGCCTTCAGGAGCAGGCCGTTCAGGTAGAGCCGCATCTCGCGGCCGTCCCACGTCGCGGCCAGGTGGTGCCACACGCCGTCGGGCACGGCGTCGCTCGCGGCTAGGGCGAAGGCGTGGCCCGGCTGCGGGCGGCCGACCTCGAAGACCAGGTTCCTCGCCGGGTAGCTCGTCCACACCCGCAGCCCGCTCCAATAGCCGTCGCCCTGGGCGAAGAGCATGCCGTTTGTTGCCCCGCTGTTGCCGCGCTCGGCGCCCTGCCCGTGCTTGCGGAACCAGAGCTCGACGGTGAACGCCTTGTCCCTGACCTCGAAGGGCTTGGCCTCGAAGTAGCCGGCGTCGAGCCGTACCGCCTTCTTCCCCGGCCAGCGGCCCTCCACCACCTGGAGCACGCGGGGCAGAGACGCCCCGCCTACAGGTACGTAGGCCAGAGCCTCCCGCTCTCCCGCCAGGCTTGGCACCGTGGACGCCTCGGGGGTGATTGCCTCGAAGGTATAGAAGCGCACGATGTCGGGCCGTTGCCTCAAGGCGTCCCGATGCCCCTCCCACGCCTCCTGGCTCCAGCCGGATTGCCGGCCCGGGCCTTCGCCTAGGCGGGCGCAGGACAACGAGGCGAGTGTGATTATGGCGGCAAGTGACGCAACGGG
>VGYW01000363.1 GCA_016872875.1 Planctomycetota bacterium
AGACCTCGCGGTCGTGGACCAGGTCGCGGAGCGAGAGGATGTGGCCGCCCAACTCGGGGAGCACCGTGAGCCGCAGCAGGCCGTTATCGAGCACCACCGCCTTGAACTCCCGCTCCTCCATCTCGTCCGTCAGGTCGTCCTGCATCGGGTATGGATAGACTGGCCGCCAGCTTCGCACCAGCGCTGGGAACGGGTCCTCCTCGAAACGCGAAATGGACAGGGTCATCGGCACGACCCGTGCGGAAACCGGGCGCGTCACAAGCTTGCTCCTCAAGGAACCGGGCATAGGGCTTTCAACAGACACATGAGGGGACTATTCAGCCAGGAGCACGCCCTCTTGTCAAACGGCGCCTCGCCCATCGAGAGTAAGGAGGGAACCCCGGTTGACAATCCCTGCGCGAGGGCGTAGATTCCATGTGCGGGCGAAGCCACAGTCCAAGGAGGCTGGACGATGAAGTACGTATCAATCAGTGACTTGCGCGCCAACACAGCGGGCTTTAGGAAGGACCTTGAGGCCGAGCGCGATATCGTGCTCACCGCCAATGGCCGCGCCTTCGCCCTGATGACCTGGGTGCGGCCCGACACTTTGGAGGAGGAGGTTCTCGCCATCCGCCAAGCCAAGGCGCAAGCCGCCATCAACCGCATGCGCGCCAGAGCCAAGGCGGAAGGGCGCGACAAGATGACGATGGCACAGATTGATGCCATCATCGCAGACATCAGACGTGAGAAGCGGGAGGCGAAGCGAAGGCGGCCCTCCACACGTATGTCGTCATCTCATGCACACTGACCCCGCGCAATACATCTTCCATTGCGCGGCCCCAATCGCGACCCACAGTAGACCGAACGCGAACGGCATCCAGGCCGCGGCCAATTCATGTACGCCAGGGTAGGGGTTTACACGGGCCATGAGCATGACATGGTGTGGCCTCATGACTCCGAGAACGACAACGGACATCAGAAACCAGCACCACCCGGCCATTGCAAGAGCCGCGACCTCCGCACCGCGCGGCTTCGCACGACGCAACAGAAGCCATAGCACCAGGTGAGCCGCGAGCAAGCCGCCCGCGGCACACAGAACCCAGCCTGGACGAGGGTGTTGGGAGTAGTCCGCCCCTCCGGGGCGGAGGCAATCCGCCTGAGAGAGGCGGGCTACCTGGGCACGCCCTTCTCTGGTTGCCTTCCGCTCACGGCCGGGGCGAGGTAGTAGGCCTCGGCCTTCTGCGGAGGAACCACGCGGCGGAACTTGCGGAGCATGGCGGGGGTGAACTGGTCCTTGCCGCCCAGCGTGACGCGGTGCCACGCGGCATCGTCGCGCATCGTCACGGTGTAGGCGCCGTCGGGGACCGCGAGCGAGAGGTCCACCGTCGCAGGCGCCTCCTCCCAGTTGATGAGGAAGAGGAAGCGCTCCCAGTCGCCCTTGGCGAGGAGTGCCGCGTCCACGCGCTTGCCGTAGCGGTGGAGCTTGAAGGCCGCCTTATCGCCGAGCGTTGTGTCAAGGAGGGCGAGGAGCTTGGCCATGAAGGCGTCGTCGCCGGCCGCCTCGAGGATATCGTCGGGGATGACGATGGCGTGGCCGCTGTCCGCAATGTCCCTCAGGGCGGGGGTCTTCCTCGGCTGGCCCCACTCGTCGGTCTCGCCGAGGGAGCCGAAGATGACGACTTTGGTGCCCTTGGCCGCGGCCTCCCGCACCTTGGCGGCTGCGGCGTCGCTGAGGGAGTAGGCGAAGGGGAGGAGAAGCAGCCTGTAGCCGGCCAGTTGCTCCAGGTGGGCGGGGTTGTCGGCGAAGAACCAGTCGTAGGTGTAGCCGTTGCGCAGGAGGAGGCGGTCGTTGACCCACTCGTCGGCGAACCAGCCGCGCATGGCCTCGATGGCCCTATCCGCGTCGGGCCGGGGGAGCCTGCCGTAGTAGCTGCGCACCTGCCACCAGTCCCAGCTTGCGCGCGAGGAGAGGACCGCGATGTCGCGCGGCGGACGGGCGTCCCAGACGCCGAGGGCTTCGAGGTCGCTCGCCATCGCGTAGCCCTTCTTGACCGATTCCCAGTGGCCGCTGGTCTGGAGCTGGTAGAAGCGCCAGTAGTTGCAGCTCCCGCCGCCGTACATGAGCATCCAGATGGGGCGGGCAGTGAGGAGAATGGCGGGCTCCTTCTCGGTGTGCCAGCCCCAGAAGAACTGCGTCGTTCGCCGCCAGCCGTTCGCCGCGGCCAGCAGCCTGATGCCCCATGGCCCCATATAGTCGCTGCCGATCTCGTCAATGCCGCTCCTCGCCCCGATGAGGTCGAAGGGCACCCCCTCGCCGTAGAGGTTCGAGCGCTGGACGGGCTGCATGAAGACCGTGGTGGTCCAGAGGCCGGGATGCCGCTTCTTCAGCTCGGTGTTCCAGTAGGTGAAGAGGCCGGCCAGCCCCTCCTCGGTGTGGGCGACCCATTGGCGGTATTCGAGCGTGTCGGCCTCCTTGGCGGGCACGGGGTGGCCGAAGCGCTTCTCGTAGTCGCGCCGCTGCGCGTCGTCGGCGGGGAGCGTCTCGAGGAAATGGCCGCGATAGTAGAACTCGTCGGAGCCGAGGCACACGCCATCGGCGCCCGCGGCCACCTGCTCCTCGTAGATGGTGAGCCAGTTGTCGCGGACGTGGCCGCCGTAGAGGATGCTTGGGAACTGCCGCATCCCCGGGTAGCGGCTGGTCTCCTCGCAGGGGTAGTGCCACTTGATCGGCTCGAAGGGGGTGAAGTTGTGGAGCGTTTGGGTGACGACCTTGAAGCCCTCCTCGTGCAGGGCGTCAATGAGGCACTTGAGGATGTTGTCCTCCGTGCCGTTGCACACCTTGCTCGGCCAGGGCATCAGGTCCCAGCACGTCGAGTTCGTGAGGTCAATGAAGATTGTGTCCACGCTCATCTCTTTGCAGAGGCGGGCGGATTCCTGGAAGGCCTTGTTCTCCTTCACCTTCTCCTTCGTCCAGGTGCCCTTTTTCGTGGACTTGTCGTAGTGGATGCCCCACATCCAGAGGTCGGCGCAAACCAGCTTGCGGAACCTGCTGCCCTTCGGCCTCCCAGGGCTTGGTGGCACAGGCGTCCCGCCTGTGGCCGACACAGGCCGGAGGCCTGTGCCACCGATCGGGGCCACCTCGATGGCCGGCACACCGCCCGGAATGGGCTGCTCGTAGCGGTTGACAGCCCAGGCCTTCAGGTCGGCGTCCGAGATGGCGTCGGCGGGGACGTGCACCTCGATCTCGGTGAGGAACGTGCTGCACTGCCGGAAGCCCCAGAGCGGCTCTGCGCCCGCGATGGCCTGGAGGCGGAGAGCCTTGAATGCCTGGCCAGGCAGTGTGTGCATCTTCCAGCCGGTCAGTCCCTGGAGGCCCGCGGTTCGGAGGAGCGCCGTCTCGAAGACTCCATCCCCATCCGCATCGCCCCGGATCGAATAGGAGTCCGCCAAGCCGTTCAGGTGGAGCCGCAGCTTGCGGATAGGCAGCGGCTTGGGGAGCAGGATGTTGTAGGCCACGCCGCGCTCGGCGCCCGGATAGGGCTCGGGCGCCGTCTTGATGTCGCCGTCGGTCAGGAGCCTTGTGTCGAACGACGGCGGCTCGGGCCTGATGCGAGCGAAGGGCGCGATGTTCTTCAGCGTGCCGCCGATGCTCAGCCCGAGGCGCTCCGGCTCGGCGGTGGCCGAGAGCGCGCCGAGCTCCTTGCGGCTGCCCGTGACAAACGAGACGTTGTCGAGCAGGCACCGGCCCCAGACGTTGAGCCGGTCGAGCGCGCCCGCCGTGTTGCCCAGCTTCACCAGCGCCCCGTTCGCCCCCTGGGGGACCTCGAAGAGGGCCTCGTAGAGCGCGTAGTCCAGCTCGAGGGCGAAGTCCCGCTTCTCCACCTCGGGCACCCGCTGCTTCCCGAAGCCCATGTCAATCGTCTGCTCGCGGAGCGGCTTGCCATCCTTGAGGAACACCACGGCGAGCGAGACCAGCCCGCGCCCCTTCGCGTAGGCCGCGAGGCGGCAATAGGCCGCGTCCTTGGGCAGCCTCACCTCCTGCGCCACGTGCTGCGGCCGCAGGAAGTTCCACTCCTCCGTCTCCAGGCACACCGCTCGGCGGCCCTCCTGAGCGTCCTGGACGATGGCGAACGGCCCGCTGAGCCGCTCGTCGAACACCCTGTGCCAGCCGTCGGGCACCCCGTCCCGGTCCCTGTCGCGCTCGAAGCTCGGGTCCTCGAGCAGGTTGCGCGCGGGCGCGGACGCCGCGGCGAGAAGGACGACGAGGGCGGCTCTCCAAGACATGGGCAGCTCTCCTTCGCATTCCTGGTTGCCCTCTCTTCTACACCGTCGCGCGCCACTTGTCAAAGGCGGCTCTGGGGCCACACCTGCCGGGCGTGCCGCCCCGCCCCATGCCTTGACTCGCCCTCCCCTTTCTGCTAGGATTTCCACGGTTCGGTCTGACCAACCGCCATCGTCCGAAGGGGGTGTCGCCATGTCCGCGCCCGCGCCGAAGGCGGACTTCAAGCTCGTCCTCCTGGCGGTCAATCCCGCCAAGGTCCAGGGGGTCGTCGCCGAGCTGGCCGAGCTGTTTCCGATTGACCAGAAGACGGCGCTCGGCGCCGTGCGCAACGCGCCCATCGTGCTCGTGGGCGGCCTGACGCAGCAGATGGCCGCCAACCTGCGCTCGCACCTGCTCCGCCTGAGCCGGCTGGGCGCCCAACTGCGGCTGACCTCCGACCCCGTGGGCAAGCTCAAGCAGTTCCGCTGGCCGGCGCCGCCGCCCGCGGCGCTGCGGCCGGCCAACCTCTTCACCTGTCCCGCCTGCGGCGAGCGCTTCACCGTGCAGCGCGCACAGGCCGCCACCATCACGCCCGTGACGCAGCCGCCCGCCGAAGCCACCGCCCCAGCGCCCCCACAGCCCGCAGCAGAGCCGGCGCCCGCGACGCCGCCCGAGCCAGACGAGGCCGCCATCCCCGAGGCCGAACCCGTCCAGCTCAGCCCCGCTGAGGACGAGGTGATCCCCGAAGCCGAATCCGTCGAGACCGAGGCCACCGAAATCCCGCCCGTGCCCCCCGCGGCGGCGCCGCCACCACCCCCGACGCCGGTCAGCAGGGACGAATTGGCCGAGCTGACCGGCTTCCTCGACTCGATCCTCAAGGACACCCCGAAGGGTGCCGCTGCTGCGCCGGGGCCTCAGGCGCCCGCGCCCGAGGCCCAGGCTCCCGCGCCGCCGCCGCCCGTGGCGCGGCCAGAGGCGCCGTCCCAGGCCCCACCACCGTCGGCGCCGCCCCCAGTGCCGAGGCCCATCCCTCCCCCGCCCCAGGCGGCCCCGGCCGCGGCCGGCGCCGAGCAGCCCAAGACGCTGGTGCAAGTGGCGCCGCCGAGGCCGAAGCCCACCGAGACCAGGCTCCCGGCCGCGCCTGCCCAGGTGCCGCCCCCGGCGCCCGTGGCCGTCCCTGAGGCCGCAGTGACCGCTGAGTCCCCCACGGTGCCCATGCCCCCTCCTTCCGGGCCGCCGAAGCCGCGCCCGATGGAGATCAAGCCGCAGACCCAGGTATTCCCAAAGCCGACGGCGGACGCTCAGACCGCGACCCTGCCCCGGCCCGTGGCGGTCCCGAGGGCGGCGGCGCCGCCCCCCAAGCCGGCGCCAGCCCCCGAGCCGCCCGCCGGCGCGCGCTACGACGTCTCGGTGGCCAAGGTGCGCGCCCACGAGGCGGGCGCCCTGGTCCAGCTCCTCGTCGAGCGAGCAGGCATGGCCCCCGAGGAGGCCCAGCGCCTGTGCGAGCGCATGGTCGTCATGGTCTGCAGAGGCGGCTCCGCCGCCGAGGCCGACGAGTGGCGCAAGACCCTCGAGAAAATCGGCCTCAAGCCCCGCATCCGAAAGCACTAGATAGGCTTCAGCGATTCGGAGCAGAGGATTTTGTTCGTAGTGCGGCCTTCAGGCCGTAGGGGGCCAAGATACGGGCTGAAGCCCGCACTACGAACGGCAAGCTCGATCGACATACTCAACCCGGATGCTCCGAATCGCTGAAGCCTATCTAGACCGTGAGCCGTGCGCATGTTGCGCGCGTGTTGCGCCTCGAATGCTGAATGTCGAACGCCGAATGTCGAATGTCGCATAAGGCCAGGAGCGGACTCTGTTCCTCTCAGTTCGACATTCGACATTCGACATTCATCATTCGACATTCCTGCTTCGGTTGCGGCCCGAGGCCGCCTTAAGGTGCCATGGCCGAACCCCACACCAGCTCCGCCCGCCCGCTCATCTCCACCATCGTCCTCTCGCACAACAAGGCGGAGCACACGCGCCGCTGCTTCGACGGCCTTCTCCTCTCCACCTACCGCCCGATCGAGGTCCTGGCGTTGGACAACGGCTCGACGGATTCGACCCCCGCCCTCTACGCCGCCTTCGGCCCGCGGGCCGAGGCCGCCGGCATCGCCTTCCGCCCATCGCGCCTGGAACAAAACGCCGGAGCCGTCACAGGCCGCAACCTCGCTCTCAAAGAGGCCAGGGGCGAATACGTCGTCTTCCTCGACAACGACGTGGTGGTCAGGACCCGCTCGTGGCTCGAGCGGCTGAGGGAAGCGCTTGAGGCCGACGCGCGCGTGGGAATCGTCGGCCCGAAACTCGTCTACCCCTTCCCGCCCTACCTCATCCAGTTCGCGGGCGGGGCGGTCACGCCTTCGGGCTGGGTCCACTTCCTCGGCCGCGGCGAGCCCCGCGACGCCGCCCCCTTCAACCAGACCCGCGAGGTCCAGTGCCTCATCTCCGCCTGCTGGATGATGCGCCGCGCCCTCTACGAAGAGCTCGGCCCCCTCGACGAAGGCTTCAACCCCCTCCAGTTCGAGGACATTGACTACTGCTACCGCGCCCGCCACGCCGGCCACAAGGTCCTTTACTTCCCCGCCGTCGAAATGTACCATTTCGAGAACGTCACGTCCGGCGACACGCCGGCGATCAACTACACCTACGTGACCGTGAAGAACGGCATGAGGTTCAAGAAGCGCTGGCGGTTCATGTTCGAGAAAGAGAGCGGCCCGTCCGACGCGGAGTTCCACTGGGCCGACATCCCGAAGCGCGACATCGCCGAGGTGGGCGAGCTGGAAACCACGGACTAGCCCGCGAAACACGCGAGGCGGAATGCGGGATGAATGGATGAGTGGATGGATGGATGAATGACAGGCCACGCTCGCGCTCTGGCATCCATCCATCCATTCATCCAACCATCCAACCATCCCCTGCACGTAGCAGAGAACGGAGAAGGAGACAGAGCCATGCCAAGGATCATCGAGGGCGAGCTGTCGGCCAAGGGCCTCCGGTTCGGGATCGCCGTCAGCCGGTTCAACGACTTCATCACCTCGCGGCTGCTCGGGGGCGCGCTGGACGCCCTCGCGCGCTCCGGGGCGGCGGACGGCGACATCACGGTAGTCCGCGTGCCTGGCGCCCGCGAGGTGCCCATCGTGGCCAAGCACATGGCCGAGTCGGGCAACTTCGACGCCGTCATCTGCCTCGGCGCCGTCATCCGCGGCTCCACCCCGCACTTCGACTACGTGGCCGCCGAATCGAGCAAAGGCGTCGCCGAAATCGCCCTCAAGACCGGCCTCCCCGTCATCTACGGCATCCTCACCACCGACACCATCGAGCAGGCCGTCGAGCGCGCGGGCACGAAGGCCGGCAACCGCGGCTACGACGCCGCCGTCGCCGCCATCGAGCTCGCAAACGTCCTCAGGCAGCTCAAGGCGCAGTAGCCAGCCCCGCCGTCCAGCGCCTCTGCCGCGACGCCGCAAAGCCCCAGAAAAGGACCACAGGGACCACAACGACCACAATGACCCCAGCTCGCGTCGAGGGACGCGCCCCTTCCAACAGACCACGGACCACGGACCACAGACCACGGACTACCGCGTGGAGGCGTCGTCGCCCTCGATTCATCTTCCCGCTGGCTTCCCAGTGCCCTCAGTGTCCTCGGTGGTGAACCATGCCGGTCGGACTGCGGCGGCAGAGCCTTGCCCGAGGCCCCCGAGACCACGCCGCTGTGGACTGACACCCCGCCGCCAGGGAAATACAGGATGAGGCCTGGCACCACCGATCGCTTTCTGGCATCGCCGCCAAGAGCCACAGATTCGAGCATGGCGGTCAACCACACCACTACACACGTACAGCGTAAGAAACCAATACAACATATTGGGAACGTCCCAAGTTCTTGAGCCTCCCCGGGCGACGCTCTCCGCGCCGCGGGAACGCAAAGGCAAACTCGCCTCTGGGGGACCAGTCCCCCAGACCCCCTGGGATTTATCGCATTCGGCCACCGGC
>VGYW01000364.1 GCA_016872875.1 Planctomycetota bacterium
TCGCCCCTGTTCGGGGGCTACAGGGAGCACATTACTTCCGCAGAGGTCAATAACGTAGGACCGTGGGTAAGAGAGGAATCTCCTCAGCCCCCCCATTCGGGGACACAGCCCACGCCGGCCACCATAGGCGGCGTTGCCCGGAACGCGACCGCCGGTGTCTGGGCAGAGGGCATGAGAGAGGAGACGGCTTGTGCCCCGTGAGCGCGAGAAGTCTTGCGGAGTTGAACAACTCCGCAAGACTTCTTCTGTCCTCTCCGAGTGCGCGTGCACTCAGTTCCCGCTCCCGCTTCTGTCCTTGAGGCCCCCGAGCGACTGTCTCACCTCGCTTTGGGCATGGTCCGTGATGTCGGAGTTGAGCCGCGGGCTGCCGCCGCCAATGGCCTCAGTGGCCACGCGGTAGAGGTCGCGCACCTGGTTGCCGAACACCGTGATGATGCCAATCGAGAGCACCGCCACCAGGACCACGATGAGGATGTACTCGGTGGTGGCCTGGCCCCGAACGCTCCGTCGCTTCGCAAACATGGCTGCGTCTCCTAAGGCTTGGTGTCCGACAGGCTCTTGCTCACGCTTCCGCGCTCGGCGTCCTTCAGGTCTTTGAGGTCGGAAAGGGACTTTCGGACGTTGCCGCCGGCGCTGTCGGTGATGCCGGAGTCGAGCGTGGCGTCAACGTCCCCGCCCAGGCGCTCGGTGCTCACTTGGAAGAGGTCGCGGACGCCGTTACCGAAGAACACTAGCGCGCCAACGCCCATGCCGAGGAGGAATGCGGCGGCGAGGGCAGCGGCGGCCGACCACTTGCGGACCCGCAGGAAAGTGCGTGCCGGCGCCTGGGGCTCGACGGCAGGGGCTTCAGCTCCGATGGCGAGGGGGAGACGCAGCTTCGCGGCAAGCTCGGCCCCCCGGTCTCGCCACTGCGGCTCCGCGAGGGTCTCGCGCACCACGAGGGCGGTCTCGCCCAGCTCGGGGGAGCGTGCCAGGAGCTCCTCGAAGCGGCGGCGCTCCGCCTCGTCGAGTGCCCCGGCTGCGTAGGCCGCGAGCTCCGCATCATCCACGGCGGCAGGCCCACAGGCACCCTCCTGCCGGGAAACGCGGACCTCGTCGGCGAGTTGCCGAAGGAGGTCGTCTGGAACCGGCCTGATTGAGCGAGCCATACAGTGCTCTCCTGATTTTATAGACGTCCCGCATCGCCGTCGTCTGCAAAGCGTTCGAGCGATTTCCGCAGGAGGCCGCGGATGGCGCTGAGCTCGTAGTAGACCATTCTTGGCGAGAGGCCGAGCTCGCAGGCGATCTGCTCCCTCGGCTCGCCCTCCAGGAGTGCGTCGAGGATGTGCTGCTGGCGGAGGCTCATGCGCGTCCGCGCCCGGCCGAGCGCTTCGCGGAGATCCGCAACGTCAATCTCACCAGGGTGTCGGGCCTTGGCAGGTAGCTGGGCGCCATCGGGGTGGGTTGTCTCGGCGCGGGCGCGCTGGAGGCGGCGGCGCAGGTCAATCGCGCGGCGTGCGGCGATGGTGCCGATCCAGGCGGCGAGGTTCTGCCCCTGCCACTGGCCGAGCCGCGCGAAGATGGCGTAGAAGGCTTCCTGGACGGCGTCCTCGACGTAGGAGCGGTCAGCGTCGCCCAGGATTCGGGATGCGATATGGGAGCAGAGTCCGGCGTAGCGGCGGACCAGCTCGCGTTGGGCATCCTCCTGCCCATCGAGGCAGCGCCGCACGAGGTCGAGCGAGGCGTCGTCCGCAGCCACCGCGCGTTCTCCCCACGAGGCCACAGGGATATGTCCATTCCGTCTCTATCCTAACCCACGCAGGGCGATTCCGCAAGGAGGCGGCCGGCGATGGCGAGCGCGGCTTGCGCCGCCGGGGCGGAACGCTATGATTGGGCGGGAGGAGGAGGGGGACCCGGCAGTTGGGACACAGGCAGGATGCCTGTGCCACCGTTGGACCTTCGGGTCGTGACTCGTAAGCGCTTCGCGCACGTGGGGGATGAATGGATGGGTGGATGGATGCCAGACAATCATCCATTCATCCAGCCATCCAATCATCCCGTTTGGTTGCGGCCACCGGCCGCGTTGAGGAGTCAGAGGAAGCACGATGTCGAACGACTGGGCGGATTTCGTGGCGACGACGGAGCACCGGCGGCCGAGCCGCATCCTCTACCACGCGGGGTTCACCGACGACCTGCGGAGGCGGGTGGCGGAGCACGTCGGCACGGAGGACATCGCGGGGCACTACGGCTTCTACCGCTCGGCCGGCCTCGGCCTGAAGCGGCCAGCGGGGACGCAGCCGCCCGACTACTCGCGATACTGGGCGGGGGAGAAGCTGCCCGAGGGGACGACCTTCGACGGCCACGGCGTGGCGATGGCGCCCGCGCACTTCTTCCACTTCTGGGGCTACATCTCGCCGCTCCGCAACGCCGCAGGCCTCAAGGACATCGAGGACTACCCTCTTGAGGACGTGAGCGGCTGGGGCACCGATCACCTCGCAGGCGAGGTGGCCGCGGCCCACGCCGCGGGCAAGGTGGCGGTCGGCTGGGTGGGCCACATGTACGAATCGGCCTGGCAGATTCGCGGCTACGAGCAGTTCCTCTTCGACACCATCGAGCGCCCGGCCTGGGCCGAGTGCCTGCTCGAGCGCCTGTTCCAGCAGAACGTGATTCGCGCGGTGGCCTTCGCCAGGGCGGGGGCCGACATGATCACGACGGGGGACGACGTTGCGAGCCAGAAGGCGCTCATCTTCTCCCCCGACGTGTGGCGCCGCCTCATCCACTCGCGCTGGGCGAAGGTCTGGCGCGCCATCAAGGAGATCAGCCCCAAGAGCAGAATCTGGTATCACAGCGATGGGAACATCGCGGCTATCGTCTCCGAGATGGTCGAGGCGGGCCTCGACATCCTGAATCCACTCCAGCCCGAGTGCCTGGACGTTGACGCGATTCACAAGCGGTTCGGGGATCGGCTGACGTTCGACGGCTGCATCGGGACGCAGAGCACCATGCCCTGGGGCACGGCGGCCGACGTGCGGGCGCGCGTGAAGGAGTGTGTCGAGCGCTACGGCCGCTGCGGCGGCCTCATCATCAGCCCGACCCACGTCCTCGAGCCCGAGGTCCCCCTGGCCAACATAGAGGCCCTCTTCGCCGCCTGCCGCGAGTTCGGCACGTTCGCATGAGAGACGGCTACCAGGTGTTATCCTCGTCGGCCTCGTCGTCCTTGCGGGCGACGGGGGTGAGCTTGCCCTCGATGAGCTTGATGACCACCATGAGGCGGCACTGGTGGCACTGAATCTCCTGGCCCTCCTTCACGGGCTCCTTGAGGTGAAGGTGGGCGAAGCACTCCGGGCAAACGACCGTCCTGCCCCCATCCAGAATCATATCCATGGACTAGGCCTCCTCTGGCTAGCACACCGTCCTACAAATGAGAGGACCGAGCCGCAGTCCCGAAGGGACGGTAGTGGGTGGCCGGCGGCTTCAGCCGCCGGAGCAAGGCTCACCCACAATCCAGTCCCGACGGGACGGCAGAAGCCTTCGGCAAGGCGACCGCCATCCCTTCTGCCGTCCCTTCGGGACTTCGTTGGTTCCAACGCCCGAGTCCGGCGGCTGAAGCCGCCGGCCACCCACTGTGCTCCCTTCGGGAGCAAGGCATCAGGACGCCGGGACGTCTCCATTCATGGGTGGGGCCACATTGTCAGTTCACAGCTCATCTTGCTCGGCGACGGCGCGCTTGAGCTTGAAGGCGACGAGCTCGCCGCCCGCGGTGCCGACGACGAGGCGCTCGCCGTCGAGCGAGAAGGCCATCGCGCGAATCGCGCCGTCCAACTGTTCGGTCTCCGCGAAGTCCTGGCCCGCCTTGTTCAGGATCACCACCCTGCCGGTCAGCTCGGCGGCGGCGATCAGGTTGCCATCGAGGGACGAGGCGACGAAGCGGAAGCCGACCGGGGAGCGACGGGTCCAGGCCGCCTTGCCGTTCTTGTCGTAGCAGGCCAGCGTGCCGTCGAGGGAGGCGGCGAGGACCTCCTGGGTGTCGCCGCGGAAGCAGACGGAGGCCACCGGGCCGTCGGCCTGGTTGCGCCAGAGGATGGTGCCGCCGGTGACGCAGGCGATGGCGCCGGTTCGGGAGGCGACGGCGACGGTCTGCTCCTCGCCGAAGCTGGCGGCCACGGAGGTCACGCGGTTGAGGTCGGCGGAGGCCCAGAGCTCCTGGCCCTTGGGGTCAAGGGCGACCGTGGCCAGCTCGCCGCCGGCGATGAAGACGACCGTCCTGGGGGCCACGGTGAGGTCGTTGACGGAGCCGAGGCGGGACTGCCAGCCCTCCTTCTTCTCGTCAGCGTCGGCCTCGCCGAAGCCGAACACCTTGTTGCCCTGGAGGTCGTAGGCGATGAGGGCGCCGCGCCGGGTGCCGGCCACGGTGAGCGTGCCGTCGGGCGAGAGGGCGATGGCGGTGTGGTCGGCCCGATAGTATGCCTGCTCCATGACGGCGGCGAACTGTAGGCGTCCCTGGGCCGAGAGGAGCATCAGCTCGGGGAACGAGGCGATTGCGGCCCAGACGCCGTCGAGGCTGCGTGCCACGGCCCTCACGCGGGTGGAGCAGCGGCGGCGCCAGTTCTCCCTGCCGAGGTTGTTGAATGAGAACACTGTGCCGTCGTAGAAGCCGGCGGTGACGTCGGTGCCCTGGAGCGGCATGGCGATGGAGGTGGGCGCGTCGGAGCCGCGATAGCGCCAGACGGGCGCGAGGCGTTGGAGCTTGGCCGGCGGCCTGGGCTTGGCGGCCAGCTCGCGCTCGGCAGAGAGGGCGCGCCAGGCCACGCGCGGCACGGCGCCACGGGCCACGCCCAGGAGCGCCTGCACCGCCGCATCCACGCCGGCCGCGTCGGACGCCGACGCCACCACGGTCTCGCCCCCGGGCTCGAAGGCCGACAGGACGTGTGCGAGGAGCGCGCCGCCCGGGCCGGGGAAGTCGGGGGTCACGATGCGTGGGAGCACGCCGGTGTTGTGGACGAACTGGATGAGGGGGTGGGTGGCGGCCTCGCCGAGGAGGATGGCGTCGTCGCGGAGGTCAGGCGTCGGGGCGTTCCCCGGCGCCGCGCTGACGTATGTGGCGGCCTCGGCGGCGCCCAGCTTGCGCGGCTTGGCTAGCTCGGCGGCCAGCTTGACCTCGACGGCTCGCGCCGGCGTGCGGAGCGCGGCGGCGAGCGGCTCGGCCTTTGCCGCCTCGTCCTCCGTCCCCACCACGACCGCCAGCGGCTTGCTGGAGCGGAGCAGGGCGGTGATACGCTCGCCGTCCGTGGCCACGAGGGGCCGCGTGGCCCTGCTCGCCCAGGCTATCGCGCCGCGGCTCATGCGGAACGGCCGCGTCTCCTTCTGCCCGCTCAGGAGCTCGCGGACGGTGACGGTCCAGGTGCCGGCCTGGTCCGTTCTGGCTACGGGGAGCGTCTCCTGGTAGCCCTTGGGGGAGTGGGCGCGGAAGACGCGGAGGCGTTCGCGCCCGGTGGGGTCTGCGATGGTGATCTCGATGGGGATGGCGGCGTTGATGCCCCTTGCGCCGAACAGGGAGCTCTCGCCGCAGACCTTGGCGGCCAGAGCGAGGCCCGCCCGGCTGTGGCTGGCCTGGGTGATGCTCACGCCGGCGATCGGCTCCGGCAGGAGCGCGAAGATGCGCAGCGCGCCCGGGGGCAGGACGAGGGCGAGCGTCGGGTGCCCCTTGTCGCGCATCGGGTAGACCCGCTTGCCCTCGACGGCTTCGTAGACGGCGTAGGTCCCGGCGCGGAGGGTGAGGCGTGTCTGTGCGGCGGCGAGCTCCCACTTGAGGCCGCGGCAGAAGTCGGGCCGCTGCGTGTTGTTGACGAGGAATACGTAGCGGCCCGCCCCGCAGCGCTGGTCGCACACCACCATGTCGGGGTCGGCCGTCGTGTAGTCGCGTTCGACGTGCAGCTTGAGCTCGGTGCGCAGGGGGGCCAGGAGCGGATAGAGGAGCTTGCCCTGCACCACCACGTCGCGGCGGGCGAGGAGCGGGTCGGACTTCTCGTCCGGGGGCTTCTTCGCGGCCTCCGCATCATACTGGTGGATGTCGGGGAACTCGATGCCGAGGGGCCTGGCGCCGTCAATGACGGCCTTGGTCGTGGAGTCAGTGACGACGACGCCGCCCGCGGCGATGTGCTGTTCGAGGGCGCCCTTCACCTCGGGCCGCAGGCGGTTGAGGCCGACGACGAGGATGACCTTTGCACTGACCCTCTGGGCGCCGAGGAGCTCCTCCTCGGTGACGAATGTGGCCGGGAAGTGCGCGAGCAGGCAGGCGTCGTGCGCCGCGATGAGGGTCCAGGGGTAGGCCGTCGCTTCGGGGTCCTTCACCGGGTCGCGGCCGACGCGCGCGATGTGCTCGGTGACGGAGTAGAGGATGGCCACGTCGTCGCGCGGCTTTTCGAGGGCGAGGAGCATGTCGCCGAGGCGGGTGAGAGTGTGGTTGACGCTGCTGATGCTGGCCTGCACGTCGAGCGAGCCTGGCCCGATGCCGGGGCGGTCGAGCGCGTAGTCCACGCCCTTCGGGTACACGATGCCATCGGCCTTGCGGGCCATCGCCAGGAAGATGGCGGCGCGGATTTCGTCCAGGTCCGCGTCGTCCGCGATCTCGGGCATGAACCAGAGCCGCTTGTCCAGGTTCCCCATCCTCTGGAGGTCGGCGGCGATGGCGGGCATCATCATGCCTGCCGGGCCGTTGAGGGAGGCCGTGGTGGTGATGATGGGGAGGCCCTTGGCCTGGAGGGGCGGATAGGCGCCGTCGGCTAGCAGGGTCGGCGAGTGGAGGAGCGACGTGACGAGTGCGTCGGGGCTTGCGGCGCGTGCCGCCGCTGCCCACTGGCTCAGGGCCTCGCCCAGGATGCTCGCGCGGAACATCACGAAGGGGAACCAGTCGTCCCAGCGCTGGGCGCCCTGCTGCCAGGGGACGTCTTTGACGCTGAAGAGCCTCTTGTAGGCGGCGAGCGGTCCCGGGGCGTCGAAGGGGTTGGCGCCCTCGCCGCCGCTTCTGGCCAGGAGCGCCTCGTCGGTGAGGAGCACGCCGGCGCAGGAGCGGAAGCGGCGCTCGGCCTGGAGCCGCTGGTGGATGCGGTGAAGGACGCCGCGGACGACCTCAGGGTTCGCCAGGTCGCGCTCGGGCATCAGCCGCCCCTGGCTCGCGCCGCTCGCCGCGCACGCATTCAGCCACTCCAGCCCGCCGGCAACCAGCAGGTCGGCGTCCCTGGCCAACTGCGGCGTGAGGAGGCCGGCCTCCATCGGCCGGGCGTCCGCCTGGGCACGCAGCCCGCGACTCGTCGCCGCGAACACCGCGTCCATCGGCAGCGTGCCCTCCGAGCCCCAACCCGACCGGTCGGGGAGAAGCAGCGTGTTGAGGCCGAGGAAGGCGCTCAGGCGCCGCACGTCGAGCGCGCCCTTGGGCGGCTTGTCGAGCCAGCCGGCCAGGCGGAAATGAGTCCTGGGCGCGGCGGGTCCCACGACGAGGTCGAGCGCCGCCGAGTGCTTCTCCCCCAGGCGTGCCGCGACCTTGTAGGCGCCGGGCGCGAAGCAGCCGACGTCAACCGCGTAGTTCAGCGAGTGGCGGCCCGCGGGAAGCAGCCCGAGCGAGTCGCTCGCCGTCCACGTGTCCCCAGCCTCGTTGCTCACGGAGAGCGTGAGGGCGGCGTCCGGCGTGTCCGCCTCGGCCACGACGACCGCCGTGTACTCCGCCGTCTCGCCCGCCACGAAGCTCTTCCGCAGCAGCGGGGAGAAGAGGAACACCGCGCCCGCCTTCGGCGGCGCTGGCGTCGGCTCCTTCGGCGGCTCCGGCTTGGGCGGCTCGGGCTTGGGCGGTGTGGGCTTCGGGGGCTCCGGCTTAGCCGGCTCCGGCTTCGGCGGGACAGGTTCCACCTTCGGCGGCTCAGGCTTTGGCGGCTCGGGCTTGGGGGGTTCCGGCTTGGGGGGAACTGGCTCCACCTTCGGTGGCTCGGGCTTGGGCGGCTCGGGCTTGGGGGGTTCCGGCTTCGGCGGTTCTGGCTTCGGCGGCTCGGGCTTTGGCGGTTCGGGCTTCGGGGGCTCCGGCTTGGGGGGAACTGGCTCCACCTTCGGTGGTTCCGGCTTTGGCGGCTCGGGCTTCGGCGGGACAGGCTCCACTTTTGGCGGCTCCGGCTTTGGCGGTTCTGGCTTTGGGGGCTCCGGCTTGGGGGGAGCTGGCTCCACCTTTGGCGGCTCCGGCTTCGGCGGCGCGGGCTTCGGCGGGGCAGG
>VGYW01000365.1 GCA_016872875.1 Planctomycetota bacterium
CTTGCGGGACCCCAAGGACGCCTTCGAACGCGCCCGGAAGATGCGCCCCGAGAACCGCGGTGTGGCCTGCTACTCCATTACAATGGCTCTCCTCGCGGCCGGCAAGAAGGAACAGGCAAAGCCGATAGCCGACTTCCTGGATGCGTTGGAGGAGTCTCGCGACTCGGAGAACTGGTTTGCCCAGGACCGTCTCCGACAGGTCCGCGAGGCGATGCAGAAGGGCGTCGAGGAAAAGCCCCTGCCCATAATCGCAATGCCGGAGCACATCCAGGCGTTCCTCGGAGCCCCTGACATCCGCGGCTTGGCGGGCATCCTGGACAGCGCCGAGATCCGCTTCCACGACTCGAAGCAGGCGAAGGCCTTCATTGCCGCGGCCCTTGCCTTGGCGCCCGAGTGCAGCTTCGCGGGTGAAAAGCTCTTGTACCCCCGCCCATCAATGACATTGGGCGGGATCGCCGTCATCGCTGCGGTCGTTCAGGGGCCGGCCGACGCCGTGAAGTGCGTGGAGGGAATCGGCGAGCCGGAGCTTCGCGCCTTCTACCTGATGGCCGCCTACGAGGCCGCCCACCCGTTGCCAGAGCCGGTCCGGGACTGGCCTTTGCGGTTCCTGGCGGTGCCGGCCATCCACGTCCCAGCGCCGAAGTAGGGGGGTGCCACGGCGCCGCCGGGATTGCGCAGGGGCAATGCGGTTGATATACTGTTGCGCGCATGGCGGCCAGTGGTGCGCCAAGAACACACAGGGAGCAAGGGCGGTCTCAGGAGGCCAGGGCATGTGGACCCGTTTGGTTTCGGCGTGGGTGCTCGCCGCAGTCGCCTACTCGGAGGCCAGGGGGTTCGAGCTGGTGCGTGCGGGTAAGGCGGCGGCGACGATCGTGGTGTCGGAGAAGGCGCCCGAGCCGGAGCGGCTGGCCGCCGCGGAGCTCCAGGCCCTGCTCGAGAGGTCCACGGGCGCGCGCCTGGCCATCGCGGCCAAGGCGCCCGACGGCGGGCAGCCAGCCGTCCTGGTCGGCCAGGCCGCCGTGCGCGAGGCGGGCGAGAAGCTCGCCGCCGCCGTGCCGTTCGCCCAGATGCGCGACGACGGCTACTCTGTCACCCTCGTGGCGCAGCCGCCGGCGCTCCTGGTCGTTGGCAACCAGCCGCGCGGAACCCTCCGCGCCGTCTACGACCTGTTGGAGGCCACGCTGGGCTGCGCGTTCTTCGTTGACGGCGACCACGTGCCGGCGCGCAAGGACGCGGTGGTGCAGGCGGGCGCCATCGTGGCCAACCCGGCCTTTCCCGACCGCACGTGCTACGTGCCCGTCGGGCTATACGGCCCTAAGCGGTTCCAGGCCACGCTGTGGAACGCAGAGGACTGGAAGGCGCACCTGCGCTGGATGGCGAAGAGGGGGCTGAACTGCCTCGCGGTGCCCTTCACGGCGTCGAGCCGGGCCTGGGGCGCGGCCTTCGACAAGGCGTTCCCCGAGGCCAAGGCCCACAGGCAGGAGACCCTTGCGGCGCAGGGCGGCCCGACGGCCCGCATGGGCTGGGGGCTTCACCCCGACCACACCACGGCGGTGCTCAGCGAGGCGTTCGCCTTCGCGCGGAAGTCGCTGGGCATCGAGGTCGCATACGTGTTCGCCTTCGGGGACTTCGAGGAGCCGCTCCGCAAGGCGGCGCCCGGCCTCAAGTGGCTGCCTGAGCAGGCGTCGCCCCTTCCCGCGCCCGCGGGCGGGAGCTGCACGCTGTCGGGCGCCGAGCCGAAGTGCCGCGAGCTACAGGCCAGGCTCTGGAAGGCCATCATCGAGACCTACGGCACCGGCCACCGCTACGTCGTCGCCTGCCAGGACGCGCCGACCGCGGTGGCCCTCGACGTGTTGCGGCAGGTGGACCCGGCGATGAAGGCCCTCGTGCCCACCTGGGAAGCGCCCAGGTGGGGCGCCACGGCAGCGGCCCAGGCCGAGTTCATCCGCCAGCTCCCCAAAGAGGCCAAGCTGCTCTACTCCGACCCGGACCTCGGCCCGCTCTACACGGCCACGGAACGGCTGGCGGACCGCCCCTTCCAGTACGCCGTCCCCTGGGGCGGCGCCGCGTGCAACGACCTGCTCGAGAACCGCTTCGGCATGCTCGCCAACACCTTCCACCACTTCGAGCACTCCAGGCCAAGGCCCCGCGCCGACGGCTTCTGGAACTGGAACGAGCTCCTGCGGGTGAACCCGATGATGGACCATTTGAGTTCGGTGTTTGCGTGGGACGCGAGCTTCGTCTGGCGCGCGGAGGGCGCGGCCACGAACCGGGCGGTGAACGACTACCTCGAGCGGCGCTACGGCCCAGGCGCGGTCTTCCCGATGGCCGAGGCCCACAAGCAGGCCCTGCGCGGCGCGCCGCGCCTGGAGGCTGGAGCGAACTACAGGGAGTACGTGCGGTTGGCCACCCTGCCTGCGCCGGGCAGCGCGGCGGCGCGCACCGCCATCGCCCTCGCACTCGCCTGCAAGGCCGCTATCGCCCCGGGCTCCTTCTACGAGCCTGACCTGGCCGACATGGGGCGCGGCTACCTGCACCAGTGCATCCAGGAGCAGTGCGCCCGCGTGCTTGCCACCGTGCGCGACGCCAAGCGCGCCGCGGGGTCCAAGGCCTACACCGACCAGCTCAAGAAGGACTCGCTCGCCGCCGTCCAGAAGGCCGAGGCCCGCCTGACGGCCGCCCACAAGGCCCTCAGCCGCCTGATCGCCACGCGCAAGGACATGTGCCTCGACGAGGCCATCATGGAGGCCGTAGCCACCAAGGGCGCCAACAAGCTCCTGCCCCAGGCCATCCGCGAGCACCAGAGCGGCCTCTTCGCCAACGCCTACCCGCTCACCGACTCCATCGAGTACCACCAACACGTCGCCGCCCGCCAGCTCCGCCACCTGCTCGACTACGCGAAGCGCGAGGCCGACGCACCGACCGCCGAGCCCGTCCCCGGCTGGGAGACCTTCTTCGGCCAGGGGGCCGCGGAGTTCGTCGAGAAGTGCGAGCCGGCCGGCTACGACAAGAAGGCCGAGAAGGCAACCCCCAGCGCCATCCTTCAGGAATTCCTCGAGAGCGGTGAGTGAGAGCGCTTGCGCGGGCGCGCGGTTTCCGTATAATTAATCGAAGCGCCCGGGATAGGGCGCGGCATTTCCGACTACAGCAGCTATGGGCCGGCCGGACGGGATACCCAGGGATGACGCAGAGCGTGCTCGACGGCGTAGTGGCGATCGAGGCCAAGGCGGCTAAGGTGGTGGACGATGCGAAGGAACGCTCCCGCCAGGCCCGCGAGAAGGTGAAGAGCGAGCTCGACAGCCTTGCCAGGGAGCTCGATGAGCAGGGTAAGCGCGAGATGGCTCAGTACCAGGGCGAAGCCGAGAACAAGAAGGCCGCGGCTCTTGCCTCACTCGACCGCCGCCTCGCACTCGCTCTGGCCGCGCTGGAGCGCGTGCGCGCCGAGCGCGTGGCGCCCCTGGTCGAGGAACTGCTGAGGCTTCTGGAGCAGCGGGCCGATGGCAATTGACCCAGTCAAGAAGGTCTGGCTCGTCTGCCCGGCCGCCCACGCGCAAGAGGTGCCGGAGCGGCTGGCCCGCAGCGGGCTGGTCCACGTGGCCGAGGCGCCGAAGGGGGAGGCCGCCGAGGGCAAAGCGGCCATCGCGTCGCTCGGCGCCGACACCCGCTCGCTCGATGCCGCCATCCGCCGGCTGAGCGAGACCCTCGCCATCCTGTCCGAGTTCTCCAAGAGCGCGCGCGACCTGCTCTCGAACCTCATCGCGACGCCGGTGGAGACGACGCGAGCCGAGCTGGCCGCAGCCGTCGAGGCCATCGAGGTCGAGGCGCTCCACGAGAAGGCCAAGGCCCTGGCCGCCCAGCGTGCCGCGGCGCAGGCCGCGCTCGCCAAGGCCAACGAGCGGCTCGCGGCCATCGGCGCCTTCGCCGCGCTCGCCGTGCTCCTGCCCGCCGAGGGCGCGCTGCGGTGGACCCGCGCCAACCTCTGGCTCGCCCCGGCCAAGCAGGTCCGCCGCATCGCCGAAGGCGGCCTCGCCCCCGAGGGCCTCACCGTCGAGCAGCTCGCCGCCAGCGGCAACAAGGCCCTCGTGGCTACCGTGGCTCTGCGCGAGGACGCCGACGAGGCGCTCCACCGCCTCCACGAGCTCGGTTTCCAACCCGTCCCGGCCCCCGAGCGCTCGACCACCCTCGACGCCCACGTGCGTGCCATCGAGGGGGAGCGCGCGGCGGCGGAGGGGGCCATCGCCGCGGCCAACGCCGAGCTTGCCGAGCTCGGCAAGCTCCGCCACAAGGTGGAGCTCGTGCTCGGCTACTGCGAGGGCAAGGCGGAGACCGCCCGCGCCGCCGGCAAGATGCTCGCCACCGGCCGGGCCGCCCTCCTCGCCGGCTACGTCCGCGTCCGCGACCTCAGGGCCTTCGAGGAGGCCGTGGCCCGCGACCTCCCCCAGGTCGCCGCCGTCGTCGAGGACCCCGCCCCTGGCGAGAGCGTGCCCGTCTCCCTCACCAACTCGCGGCTCGTCCGCCCCGCGCAGTTCCTGGTCGAGATGTTCGGCCTGCCACCCTACTCGGCGTTCGACCCGTCGCCCTTCCTCTTCCTGAGCTTCGTGGTCTTCTACGGGATTTGCTTCGGGGACGCCATCTACGCCTTGGTGCAATTCGCGCTGGCCTGGGCGCTGGTGCGGCGCTTCCGCAGCTATCCGGGCATCAGGAGCCTCTTCGCGCTCCTCGTCTGGGGGGCGGTGAGCTCCTTCGTTGTCGGAGTCTTCACCGGCACGTGGGCCGCCGACCTCTGGGCGCCGGCCGACCCCGCGCGGGCGAACGCCGTCCAACGCCTCCTGGCCGCACTGACCGTCGTGGACCCCGTGAAGAGCCCGCTCCAGGTGCTGGCCATCGCCCTGCTGCTGGGGGTGGCCAACCAGCTCTGGGGCGTCACGATGAAACTCTACGGCATGTGGCGAGCCGGGGACAGGTTGGGCGCGGTCTGCGACGCCGGCCTGTGGTATCTCGTGCTGCCGGGCCTGGCCATCCACGTGGCGGCGTTCTTCGCGCCCGAGACGCCGCGGTGGCTGGTGCAGGTCGGCACGCTGCTGCTGGTGGTGGGGGCGGCCGGCCTGGTGCTCACCCAGGGCCGCAACGAGAAGTCGCTCGCGGGCAAGGCCATCATCGGGCTGGTCAGCCTGTATGGTATCATGGGCTCGTACGGCTGCGTGTCGTTCATCGGCGACGCGCTGTCCTATAGCCGCCTGCTCGCCCTGGCGCTCACCACGTCAATCGTGGGGATGGCGGTGAACATCATCGGCGGCATCCTGCGGACGATGCTGGAGAGCCCGGCGCTGCTGGGCACCGTGGTTTGCGTGGCCTTCGTGGTCTTCGGCCACCTGCTCAACATCGTGCTGAGCGCCCTGGGGGCGTTCATCCATTCGGCGCGTCTCATCTTCGTGGAGTTCTTCGGCCGCTTCTACGAGCCTGGGGCGCAACGCTTCGTGCCCCTCGGCTCCGCCGGCGGCCGCATCCGCGTGGTGGATTGAGCCCTGTGGCCATTTAGGAGGTCTTTGAGGCATGGAGAAGTTCTGGGAACTGTACTTCACGCAGACTGGTATCGGCTGGGCGCTGGTCGGTGCGGCGATGGCCGTGATGTTCGGCGGGGTCGGCTCGGCCCGCGGCATCCGCATCGCGGGCGCGCAGGCCGGCGGCGCGCTCTCCGAGAAGCCCGAGCTCTTCGGCAAGCTCCTGGTGCTCATGGCCCTGCCGGGCACCCAGGGCTTCTACTCGTTCATCATCGCCATCCTGATCGCCAACAACACGGGGCTGACGAAGGCCCAGCCGATAGCCCTCACGCCGGTGCAGGGCATCGGCCTGATGTTCGTGGGCATCTGCGCCGGCATCGTGGAGTGGCGCAGCGCCATCTACCAGGGCGAGGCATCCGCCGCCGCAATCAACCTCACGGCGCGCCGGCCCGAAGAGTCGGGCCGCGCCATCCTCATCCCGGCACTCGTCGAGACCTACGCCGTCGTGGCGCTCCTCGCCGCCATCCTCTTCATCGGCTGGATCACCGGGATGAAGCTGGCCTGAGCGCCCCGCCACGCCAGGAGTCGCACACTTGTCCCTCCAAGACGTCGAGAAGAAGGTGCTCGCGGCCGCGGAGGCCGAGGCCAGCAAGCTGCTGGACGCCGCCGAGGCCGAGGCCAGAGCCGAGCTCGAACGCCGCTCCGCCGCGCTCCGCGACGAGCAGCGGCGCCGCCTGGCCGCCGCCAAGGCCGAGGCCGACGCCGCGGCCGAGCGCGACGCCAACACCCGCCGCGCCGACCACGCGATGAAGCTCCTCCAGGCCAGGAACGAAATCCTCGAGGCAGTCTTCAGCGGCGTCCGCGACCGCGCGCTCGCCGGCCAGGGCTTCGACTACCCCCGCTGGCTCGCCGCCCAGGTGCGCCGCGCCTGCGCCACGGCCGCCCGCGGCTCCCTTCAGTGCTCCGAGCGCGACCGCCAGGCGGTCGAGGCCCTCCTCCGCCAGGCCGGCGCCACAGGCGTCGCCCTCGCGCCCACGCCCGGCGCCATGCGCGGCGGAGTCTACCTCCAAGGCGAGGGGCTCGACCTCGACCTCACGCTCGACGCCGCCCTCGCCGACCTGCGCGACGAGCTCGCAATGTCCCTCGCCCAGCGCCTCTTCGGCGACGTGCCGACCCTGAGCGGCCAGGAGTGAGAAACGCCATGCGAGGGGATGGTTGGATGAATGGATGGGTGCAGGAACCTCTTGTCTGGCATCCATCCGCCCATCCATACATCCATTCATCCTCTCAGGAGTTACCCTTTGTCCCGTGCCGCATCGCCTCGCCGCCAGCGCATCGCCTGGACGTACGTCAGCGGCCTAGTGAGCGCGCTCGACACACGCCTCCTCTCCAACCGCGCCACGCTCGAGCTCCTCAATGCCGACGGGTTGCCCGACCTGGCGGCCCGCGTGCGGCAGACCATCATGTTCGCCGACCTGCCCGAGGCCACCGAGCCTTTCGCCCTCGCCGAAGCCATGCAAGCGTCCTATGCCGCCGCCATCCGCCGCATGGCCAACGCCAGCCCGAGCGACTCCGTGGCTCAGCTCTTCCTTCTCCCAATCGAGTGGCAGGGGTTCCGAGGCCTCCTCCGCGAGAAGGCCCTCGGCTTTGTAGGCGGGGCGTCTCTGCCCCGCGTGCCCGGCGCCAGCACCCCCGATGCCGTCTGGGACCAGTGCTGGGCGGGCCAGCAGACCGAGGCGGCCTTCGAGCCGTTCGCACGCGCCGCCGCCGCACTCCGCGACGCCGCGCCCGCCGACCAGCGCACGCCACAACTCCTCGACGCAGTCACGCAGCTCCACGAGGCCCGGCACCTTCGCCGCGCCGCCGCCGACGTGGGCAGCCCCGACGTGGCGGCCTGGACCAACGCCTGGCTCAACCTCCGCCTGGCCCTCGGCCTCCTCCGATGCCGGCTCAACCAGTGGGGCGACGCCCTCGGCCCCCAGGCGCTCGACGACCTCGGCGAGGCCAGGCAAGCCGCAGTCGCCCTCCTCACTGAGGAGCGGCGCGACTGGCGCCCGCCCCTCGCCGCACTCGGCCTCCAGGCCGCGCAGGCCATCTCAGAGGATGAGCCGCTCCCCGCAGTCGCCGCCGAGCGCCTCATTGACGACGCGATGACCGAGCTTGTCCGTGCCGGCCGCGGCGTGGCCTTCGGCCCGGAGCCGCTCTTCGCGTTCCTCTGGGGCCTCCGCATCGAGGCCCTCAACCTCAAGGCCATCGTCGCGGGCATCGCCGCCGGCCTGCCCCGCGACGCCATCGCACGCGACGTGAGGCAGACGTATGCGTGAAGCATCCAGCACTTTCACCCATCCTCCGCAGCGACGCCAACCTCTCCCTTGGGGAGAGGTCGCCCGCCAAGGGCGGGCGGGTGAGGGTGCCTTCACGCCCCGTGGACAAGGCCAAAGCACCCTCACCCCAGCCCTCTCCCCAAGGGAGAGGGAGCAGGCAAGCACCCTCACCCCAGCCCTCTCCCCAAGGGAGAGGGAGCAGGCAAGCACCCTCACCCCAGCCCTCTCCCCAAGGGAGAGGGAGCAGGCAAGCACCCTCACCCCAGCCCTCTCCCCAGGGGAGAGGGAGCAGGCAAGCACCCTCACCCCAGCCCTCTCCCCAAGGGAGAGGGAGCAGGCAAGCACCCTCACCCCAGCCCTCTCCCCAAGGGAGAGGGAGCAGGCAAGCACCCTCACCCCAGCCCT
>VGYW01000366.1 GCA_016872875.1 Planctomycetota bacterium
AACTCGGGGGCGGTCGCGAACGTGCTGGCCACGCTCGTCGTCGCGCCCGAGGTGACGTTGTAGCGGTAGGCCGTGCCCGTGGCGAGGCCGGTGAGCGTGACCTCGTGGATGGTGTGCGGGGACGGGTCCTCGACGAAGCGCTCGCCCGGCGCCGCGAGCCCATAGTCCACGCGGCTCGGCGCCGCCTCGTCCGTCTCCCACATCACCACCATGCTGTCCTGGGTGACCTGCTGGAGGTAGGGGCCTTTGATGATCTGCGGCGCGCACAAGGCCTCGCCGCCCGACAGCGCGGCCCCCAGCACCAGGCCCACGGCCACGAACGCTCTCGCCTGCGACACGGGAACGCTCCTCAATCCCCTCCGGCTGCTCCGCCACATGAGAATAGCGCGGGGGCGAACCGTGTTCAAGCGCCCCTCCGGCCCGCTTGCGGGCCGGCCGCCGATTTCCTATCCTCTCCAGCGCGGAAGGCACAGCCGGAACAAGGAGGCCAGGCGATGGCTCATCGGGCGCTCGTGGCGGCGGGGATCGCCGCACTTCTCGCGGCACTCCCTCGACCCGCCACGCCGGCGGAGAGCTTCGCCGTTGTGGACGGCGCCCGCCAGGCGGCCATCGTGGCCGCGGGCGGACTCGGCAGGAACCTCCAGGCATACGTCGAGAAGTCCACGGGCCGCAAGCTCCAGCTCGTGGCCGAGAAGGACTACAAGCCCGAGGCGATGCCGCTGGCTATCTTCGTGGGCGACACGGCCAAGGCGAGAGAGCTCTTCGGCGAGAAGCTGAAGAGCCTGGACGCCGATGCCTATATCGTCCACGTTGCGCCCACGTTCGTCGTCCTTGCCGGCTCGCCGTATGCGGAGTGGGACTTCGTGCGGACGCATCTGGGCGTCGAGAGCTACGTGCCGAACGAGCTTTTCACCGTCGTGCCGAAGCATGAGAAGATGCTCGTCCCCGTCGGCACGCGGATTGAGGAGCCGGTCTTCCTCTCGCGCGGCTTCAGCGCGCTCAACTCCAGCCAGTGGCTCCGCGGCCACCCGCCCATCCCGTGGCGGATCGTCTCCGGCCACGGACGCTACAAGTTCCACCACAACATCCACAGCTTCATCACGGTCGAGGAGTTCGGCAAGGACCACCCCGAGTACTTCCCAATGGTCGGCGACAAGCGGAGCCTTATCTCCACCAGCGCTGGCCCCGGCCCCTGCATCTCGAACCCCGAGGTCGTGAAGATCGTCATCCGCAAGTGCCGCGAGTATTTCGACAAGAACCCCAAAGAGCTCTGCATCAGCCTGGGGATGACCGACGGCGGCTACTGCGAGTGCCCGGCGTGCAAGGCGATGGACGGGCCGTCGCTGGAGATCAACGGCCGCACCTCGCCCAGGAGCAACCGCTACTACGCCTTCCTCAACCAGGTGGCGAAGGCGATTCGGGAAAGCCATCCAGGGAAGTTCATCGGCACCCTCGGCTACGCGGGGGCAGACCTGCCGCCATCCTTCCCCGTCGAGCGCAACCTCATCGTCTACATGTGCTACAACCGCGCCAACTGGGTGAACGCGGAGGACAAGAAGGCCGACCTTGCCCTGATTGACGCCTGGATGGAGCGGCTCGACCGCATCGGCATCTACGAATACCTCTACGGCCTCGGCTACAGCGTCCCGCGCCTCTACACCCATCGCCTGGCCGACATGCTCCGCTACGTGGGCAACAAGAAGCCGCTGAGCGGCTTCTACGCCGAAATCTACTCCCACCACGGACTCGACGGCCCCAAAGCCTGGCTCACCGAGCGGCTCCTGTGGAACCCCAACCAGGACGTAGACAAGCTCCTCGTCCAGTGGTCCGCCGCCTGCTTCGGCCCCGCCGCCGAGCCGATGCGCCACTACTTCGAGCTGCTCGAGAACACCTGGATCAAGAACAGCTCCCGCGTCAAGCAGACAGGCAAGTTCTGGGGCCTCTACAAGGACGAGCAGCTCGAGATGTTCCTCCCCGACGACATGCCCGCCCTCTGGAAGCTCCTCGACGAGGCAAAGGCCAAGGCCGACAGCGACACTGTCCGTCAGCGGGTTGATTACTTCGCCTCCACCCTCAAGATCACCGAAGTCACCGTCAAGCAGTACCATGCCTACAACGACGCAATGGCCCTCATCAAGGAGAAGGCCGAGCCGGCCAAGGTCCTCGCCGCGCTCCTCAAGGGCGACGAGACGGCCCCTGACTTTGACCTCGGCGCCTACATCGGCAAGCTCATCGCCGCCGACCCCACCAAGTTCATCCAAGGCGTCCAGGTCGCCCGCGGCGCCATGGCCACCCAGTACATCTTCGACCGCGCCATCTGGCCCGCCGTCCACGCCAAACTCAAGGCCGGCGAGCGCGACCCCACCAAGCTCACCCAAGCCGCGAAGGATACCCTTGACGCCATCGTGGGTGGGGCTTCAATTGTGGGCGGGGTGTCCTCACCCCGCGTCTTGAAGATGCTCTCCCTCTCCGAGAGGATCGCCGTGGCCAAGCGCGCCCCCAAGCCCCCGACCATTGACGGCACGCCCGACGAGCCGTGCTGGACTTGGATCAACCACGCCCCCTGGTTCGCCCGGCTCTCGATGGCCGCGCACCCGGCCGCCACCCAATTCGCCCTCGCCTACGACGACGAGCAGCTCTACATCGCCCTCCGCTGCCCCAACCAGGACCCTTGCGCCTTCACCGAGTCCACCCGCAAGGCGAGCAGCGCCTACGACTGCCCCGCCTGGAAATACCCCTCCGTCGAAGTCTTCCTCAACCCCGACGAGCGCGACGCCCCCGCCAGCGCCGTCCCCTACTACCAGGCCATCGTAGCCGCCGCGGGCGGCGTGTGGGAGACCCCCCAGAAGGCCATCGCCTCCTGGAAAGTCACCGACAACGGCAAGGACGCCTGGCAGGCCGAGCTTGCCCTCTCCTGGAAGAAGCTGGGCATGGACCCAAAGCGCTTCGCCTGGCTTCGCCTCAACCTCGTCCGCAACATGAAGTTCCAGGGCGACCAGGACGCCGCCGCCTGGTTCGTCACCGCCCTCGCCAACAACTCCCCCTCCGCCCGCGGCTGGCTCCTCTTCGAGCCATAGCTTTGGAGTGCGGCGACGCAGTCGCCGCTTTCGCTCCTCGCGGAGCGAGGCGGTAGGGCGTGCATACCTGCACGCGGAATGCCCGCTCGCCAGGTCCGGCCCCGATTCGTTCCGCGTGCTGGTAAGCACGCCCTACCTTGCTCCCCCAACCGGCCTTCCTTCTCCTGTCACGCGTGCTTGACTCTGGCTGCCTCAGGTGGTAAACGTAGAGACAGGCAGAGGTGGGTCCATGACCGAGGACCGGTGGAGTTGGCCATGGTAGATGGACAGGGGATCGCTGCCGCCGCGCGCATGCTCCTGCGAGCCGCGCCGGGCTCCAGGGTCATCCTCTTCGGCTCGCACGCCAGAGGCGAGGCGGGGCCGGACAGCGATCTTGACTTCGTGGTCGTCGAGCCCGCTGTTACCGCAAGGCGCAGCGAACAGGTTCGCCTCCGCGACGTCCTGCGTCCCCTGCGCATCCCTGTGGACATCCTGGTCGTCAGCGAGGCCGCGTTCCGTGACTGGGCCGAGACCCCGGGCACAGTCCTCTACGAAGCCGCGCACGAAGGGCGGGCTTTCAGTGACCCCACTTGAGCACGCCGAACTTCTTCTGCGCAAAGCGCAGGAAGACGAAACCACACTTGGCATCCTCCTGGCGGGTGTGAGTGTCGCGTCTCCAATCCTCAGACTAATCCGTGCCCTTCTGCCGGCAATGGGGCGATGGTAGGCACGGCGTCACACCCACTGGGACCTCTTGCCTTGCACGGCGGAACGTCCCCGCAGCCAAACGCACGGTGTGCTGGCAAGCGCGCCCTACCGGGCTTGGCGTGTGGCGAGGGGGCAGGGCTTGCGGTCGGGTTGACCCGATGGGGCTTACCGCCTATCATTGAGCCGAGCCAGGGGAGGACGGGGAGGGACGGGGAGAGGACAATGGCGGCGAGGTTCACGGTGGACGCGTCGCGGGGGGCGGGGGAGATTTCGCCGCTGTGGTTCGGGCACAACCTGGAGCACACGCGGAGCTGCATCTGGCGCGGGCTGAGCGCGCAACTGCTCCGCAACCGCAAGTTCGCCGGCATGCCGCAGCACGACGGCACCGCACAGCACTGGCATCGCGTCGGGTCCCGCCAGAGCTGGCGCCTGCTCGAGCTTCGCGGCGGCTACAAGGGGAGCGATGGCGAGCCGTTCACGGCGCACTTCGACCCGAAGAACGGCCACGGCTGCCAGCGGCAGCGGGTGGAGTGCTTCACCGAGGCCCGGTGCGGGCTCGCGCAGCGCGGCATCCCGCTCGTGCGCGGGCGGCGATATGTCGGCCGCCTCGCGCTGCGGGCCGACCGCGAGGTGGTGGTGAGCGTGCGGCTGGCGGGGAAGGGGACGACGCCTGCCAGGTTCAAGGCAGGCCCTGCCGGTTGGGCGGAGGCCGATTTCCGCTTCACGGCCCCCACCACGACCGGCGACGCGCGGCTGGAGATAGCGTTCCAGGGGCCGGGGGTGCTCTACGTGGGCATGGCCTCGCTCCTGCCCGCGGATAGCTTCCACGGGATGCGCCGCGATGTCGTCGAGTTGCTCAAGGAGATCGGCGTGCCGCTCCTCCGCTGGCCAGGGGGCAACTTCGCGGGCGACTATCGCTGGCAGGACGGACTGCTGCCCGTTGACCGCCGCGCGCCCCTCTACAGCGCCTTCATCGAGACCCTGCCCCACACCGACTGGTACGACACCCACGAGATCGGCACCGACGAGTTCATGGCCCTCTGCCGCGAGCTGGGCGCCGAGCCGTTCATCACCATCAACCTCAGCCTCGAGGGGGCAAAGGAGGCCGCCGCTTGGGTCGAATACTGTAATGGCTCGCCCGACACGCAGTGGGGCGGTCACCGCGCAGCGCAGGGCCATCCCGAGCCCTACAACGTTCGGCACTGGACCCTCGGCAACGAGATGGGCTACTCGCACATGAAAGGCCCCAACACGCCCCGCGAGTACAGCCGCCTCGCCGCTGAGTGCGCCCGCGCGATGAGAGCCGTCAGCCCCGGCCTCATCTTCACCTCGTCCACCGGCTGGAGCGAGCAGTGGTATCAGGGCCTCCTGGCCGCCGAGGAGGACTACTACCACAACATCTCGCACCACACCTACAACACGCTGATGCGGCGGTTCGAGGGGGAGGCGGGGGCGGCGGGGTTCCGCAAGCTCGCCTCCTGCCCCGACATCATCTTCCACACCCGCGCCCGCGGCGACGGGTACACGGGCGAGACGCGGCTCACCATGCTCGACATCCGCGACCTCATCAACGAGAGTCCCCGCCGCGACAGGAACATCGGCATCGCCTTCGACGAGTGGAACGTCTGGTACGCCTGGTATCGCGAGCCGGGCGTGGCCGAAGGCATCTACGCGGCGCTCATGCTTGGCCACCTCTGCCGCGAGGCGCGCAAGCTCGGCGTCACCATCGGCGCATACTTCGAGCCGGTCAACGAGGGCGCCATCCTCGTCGAGCCGGCCTCAGCGCGCCTCACCCCCGTCGGCCAGGTCCACGCCCTCTTCAATGCCCATCACGGCAACGAGCTTCTCGAAATCGCGCCTTCGGCCGAAGCCGACGACCTCCACATGGTGGCCTCGCGCAACCCGCGCACGGGCCAGCTCACCGTCACCATAGTCAACCGCAGCCCCGATGCCGCCCGCGAAGCGGCGATTGCACTGGCGAACGGTCCATTGCCCAAGCCTGTCGAGGCCGTGCTGCTGACTTCTGAGAGCTACCGCCCCGGCTCGGTGTTCCGGGCGTCGAAGCTGAAGGTCGGACGCGCGCCTGATGGCTCCCTCGCCGTCACCCTGCCCCCGCACAGCGTCGCACGCATCCACTGGCCGACGCCTGAATGAGTTCGTAGTGCGGGCTTCAGCCCGTGCGTATACGGGCTGAAGCCCGCACTACGAACTTTGCGAGGAGATCGAATGGCGACGCCATCGCAGGCTGATGCTGCCGAGAGCAAGCTTTTCCAGACCGATTTCCCGCCCGAGGAGTTCAAGGAACGGCGCGCGAAGGTCTTCGAGGCCGTCGGGCCGAACGCCCACGCCCTCCTCCAGGGCGCGCCGCCGCCCCGCGGCTTCGAGGCGTTCCGCCAGTCCAACGAGTTCTACTACCTCAGCGGCGTCGAGGTGGCCCAGGCGTATCTGCTGCTGACGGGCTCCAAGCGCACGGCGCGGCTCTATCTGCCCCATCGCCCTGAGGGGCCGAGTGCCGAGGGCGACTGCCTCGCCGCCGAGGACGCCGAGCTCGTGAAGCGATTAGCCGGCGTTGATGCAGTCCACCCCATCGAAGCCCTGGCGGGCCACCTCCAGCAGGCGAGCGTGCTCTACACTCCCCACGCCCCGGCGGAGAGCTGGCGCGCGAGCCGCGACACCCTCCTGGCCGCCGACCGCCTGGCGATGGCCGACCCGTGGGATGGCCGCCCGAGCCGCGAGCAGCACTTCATCGCCATGCTGCGCACGCGCTTCCCCAAGGCCGAGATTCGCGATCTCTCGCCCACCCTCGACGCGCTCCGCGCCATCAAGAGCGCCCGCGAGATTGCACTCCTCCGCCGAGCAGGCGAGCTCGCCGCAATGGCCGTCGCCGAGGCCATGCGCGCCACGAGGCCGGGCATGGTGGAATACGAGCTCGACGCCATCGCACGCGGCCTGTTCGTCCGCCACGGCGCACGCGGCGAGGGCTACGCCGCCATCGTCGCCTCCGGCGCTAACATGTGGCACGGCCACTACAACCGCAACGACGCCGTGATGCAGGACGGCGACATCGTGCTGATGGACGTGGCGCCCGACTACCGCTACTACACGAGCGACATCGGGCGCACCTGGCCCGTCGGCGGCGCCTACGCCCCCTGGCAGCGCGAGCTGTACGGCTTCATGGTCGAGTACCACAAGACCATTCTGCCCCTCATCCGCCCGGGCCGGACGGCGGACGAGATCCACGCCGAAGCCGCGGCCGCGATGGCGAAGGTGGTCGAGCGCACGAAGTTCTCCAAGCCCATCTTCGAGGCCGCCGCCCGCCGCGCCCTCGACTTCAAGGGCCACCTCTCGCACCCCGTCGGCATGGCCGTCCACGACGTTGGCGGCTACGGCGGCGGGCCTTTGCGCCCCGGCCTCGTCTTCGCCGTTGACCCCCAGCTCTGGGTCCCCGAAGAGAAGCTCTACATCCGCTGCGAGGACACCGTGGCGGTGACCGAGACCGGCATCGAGAACCTCACCGCCTCCGCCCCACTCGACCTCGCCGCCGTAGAGGCCGCAATGCGCGGAATTGGAGCTTCGTGTTGACTTGCCGGCCCAGGCGGGGTATGCTGTTGGCAGAAGTATGGGATGAAAGGAGCCGAAATGCCGGTCGAAGTGCTGGTGAAGGACGAGAAGTACCGAGGGCGCTACGTCGCCCTGAGGTCGTTTGGCGACAACACGGTCGTCGGCTCGGGCAAGACGCCCCTCACCGCCGTCAAGCAGGCCCGCGCCGCGGGCGTGCAAGAGCCAGTCCTCCTCTTCGTGCCCAGGAAGGGCGTGGTGCAGATCTACTGATGGCTACCATCAGACGCCCCTTTCATGTGTACCTACCCGGTGACCCGCCGCGCCCCATGCTCCAGGTGCGGATCATCAATCCTGCATCGGGGCTGGCCGTGGCGGCGTGGGGGCTGGTTGATACGGGCGCGGACGACTGCGCGCTGCCCGCGAGCTACGCGCCTCTCCTGGGCCACAACCTTCAGGCCGGCCTCCGTAGGACCGTCGGCACCGGCAATGGCGACACCGACGCATACGCGCACACGACGCGGATCGAGGTCTTTGCAGTCCCCTTGGGGCGCCGCACAGGGCGGCCAGTCTTCACTATTCCTGACACCCTGATCGACTTCCTGCCCAACCTGCCATGCGTTCTCCTTGGGGTGTCGAGCTTCCTCAGCGACACGATACTGCGAATCAACTATCCTAAGCAGTACTTCACTGTTCGGAAGCCATGACCCTACAGCTTCTCGTCCTACTGCGCGGCACCGGATAGCGAGAGGCCTGAGAACCATTCCGCTGGAAAAATCGAGACTGTAGCAACATTACAGAGTTTTCTTCTTGACTTTCGCCTGGCAATCGGCGATGATGCCAGAGGGGAGAGTTCCTCTGGAGGAACGTCGCCGTGCCGAAGCCTGGTGAGTACGTCGCCGACGT
>VGYW01000367.1 GCA_016872875.1 Planctomycetota bacterium
CGGCCACTTCCGGAGTTGGCCAACTCCGGAACCCGCGCCGCAGGCACTGGGGCGCCCGCAGGCATGGCTACGGACCTCGCGAGGTCCGTAAGCCCAGCCGAGCGGACGCTCGGGACGGCCACTACCGGAGTTCGCCAACTCCGGAACCAGCGCCGCAGGCACTGCGACGCCCGCAGGCATGGCTACGGACCTCGCGAGGTCCGTAAGCCCAGCCGAGCGGACGCTCGGGACGGCCACTTCCGGAGTTGGCCAACTCCGGAACCCGCGCCGCAGGCACTGGGGCGCCCGCAGGCATGGCTACGGACCTCGCGAGGTCCGTAAGCCCAGCCGAGCGGACGCTCGGGACGGCCACTTCCGGAGTTGGCCAACTCCGGAACCGGCGCCGCAGGCGCGGGGACACCCGCAGGCATGGCTGCGGACCTCGCGAGGTCCGTAAGCGCCGCCAAGCGGACGCTGCGAACGGCCCTTTCCGGAGTTGGCCAACTCCGGAACCGGCGCCGCGGGTGCGAGGCCCCCCGCAGGCACGGGGCGCCGGAGTGAAGCGCGTCTTGGGCTTGCCGAAGGGCGACGCCTCGGCGGAGCTGTCGCTCTTCGGTTCCGCTCATTACGGGTTTCGTTCCCTCGCCCAAGGGGGGCCGGGCCCACTCAGTCACGTGTCGAGGTGCGCGCGAATCTGTTATTGCACCCGTGCGCAGAGAGTCTTGCCCAAGGCTTGGGGGCCTCGGACCCTTCCAGGCGTTCCCGTCCTCGACTCCTCCCCTCTCCCAGGCCGAGAGAATCGAGGACGAAGGACGATGGCGATCAGCCCCCCCGTTGATGGCTCATTGACACGCCAGGCGTTGCCCGCTAGAATCTTCGCGGGACGCAGGAGGCAACGGGTGAAGGGCTTCGAGGAGCTTGCGGCGGACCTGGCCCACGGCGCGAGCGCGCGCGAGCGGATCGCGGCTGCCGAGCAGCTCGCGGGGCTGGACGATCCGCGCGTGGCGCCCACGCTGGCCAGGGCGCTGGCCGACCCCGACCCCTCGGTGCGCGAGCGGGTGGAGGCGCTGCTCGGGGAGTTCGCCCGCCGCGACCGCCAGGGGCACCTGGGCGCCCTCCTCGCCGAGGCCGAGCGCGTGGCCGCGGCTCTGGCCGCGGAAGCCCAGCGCCTCCGCGGCGCGGCGCCCGAGGAGCCCTCGGCCCACCCCGTGGAGCCGCTCCCGCCGCCCGAGGGCTTCGATGGCCCGTGCGCCATCGTGCGCCTCACGGGCGGGGCGATGGACCTCAAGCGTGTGAGCCGCCTCGTGGGCGGAGCCGTCGGGCTGCCCCCATTCGAGGTCGCTCGCGGCGTTCAGGCCACCAAGGGCTTCCTCGCGCGCGGCGTGCCGGCGGCCACGGCGCGCAAGCTCGTCGCGCAACTGGCCGAGGCCGGCGTGACGGCGGGCGCGCTGCCAATGGACGCCTTGCCTGAGCCCCTCAAGCCGCATCGGCTGCGCGAGCCGGGGTTCGGGGCCGACGCCCTGCGGGGCCGCCTCCTGCCCACCGGGGAGGAGAGCGTGCCGTGGCCGAGCGTCGAGCTCGCCGTCGCCGCGCGCGTGGAGATGGACCTCGAGCCGCGTGCGCTGGAGGAGGACTGGTCGTCGTTCACCCGCCCGCTGCGCCCGCGCGCCCAGCGGCGGGCCGACCAGGAGCCGGTCTACGACCACATCATCGAGGTCTTCGCCGCCGAGCCGCCCCGCCGCCTGCGCCTGGTGACCTACGAGCTCGACTTCAGCGTGATGGCGCGCCGCCCGGCGCGCTTCAGCCGCGTCGCACGAATGGCGCGCGAGCTCTTCCGCCGCATGGACCGCGCCCGCGCCGCCGCCGGCATCAGGCGCCTCGCCGACCTCGACGAGGAGAACTGGCACGACCTCACGTTCACATCCCCCGTGGGCTACGAGGACTACGTGGCCTGGCAGCGGCTGCTCCTGAGCCTGGGCGTGCCGCTGCCGGTGTGATAGGCCACAATCGTCCTCGTCCCTCGTCCTCGTCCGTCGTCCTCGATCCTCTTGCTTTGGCGGACGGAAGAGTCGAGGACGAGGACGAGGGACGAGGACGAGGACGATAGGGGGTGGGAAGTGTCTCTCAGCGCATGGCGCGAATCGCTCTGGCGTCTCGTCTTCCCCGAGTTGTGCCTGGTGTGCGGCGCGGCGCTGGAGCTTGGCCGGCGGCACTTCTGCGTGGCCTGCTACAAGGGCCTGCCGTGGGTCGGCGAGAATGCCTGCCCGCGGTGCGGCGCGGCCACGGGACACTACGCGAGCCTTGAGGGCGGCTGCGCGACGTGCCGCGGCATTCGATTCGCCTTCCGCCGCGCGGTGGCCCCGCTCCGCTACCAGGGGGTGGCCCGCGAGCTCATCCTGGCCTTCAAGCTCGGCCGCCGCGGCGCGCTCGCCTACGTGCTGGGCGACCTGATGTGCGATTATCTGGCCGATGGCGGGCTGAGCCTGGCGGCGGACCTCGTGGTGCCGGTGCCGCTCCACTGGCGGCGGCGGCTGAAGCGCGGGTTCAACCAGGCCCGCCTGCTGGCGCTGGAGGTCAGCACGCGCTTCGGCCTGCCGCTGGCCCCTGGCGTGCTCAGGCGGCGGCGAGCGACGGTGAGCCAGACCGCGCTCTCCGGCTTGGGGCGCGGCGCGAACGTCCGCGGCGCCTTCGCCGTCCGCCGCGCACGAGGCGCACAAAACCCCCTCGGCCGCCTCGCCAACCACCTGGCCGCCACCGCGAGCATCCTCGGCAAGCGCGTGCTCCTCGTTGACGACGTGTTCACCACGGGCGCCACGGTGAACGAGTGCGCGCGAATGCTCCGTGAGGCCGGCGCCGCCGAAGTGCTCGTGGCCACGGTGGCGCACACGTGCAGGTGAGGGGACCCACGCTATGCGGGCGGCCAGGGGCGACGATGATCCGACGGATCCGACTGATCCGACGGATCCGACCGATCACCCGGCGTGTCCCCCCAAGGCGCGGCGCAGCACACCATCGTGCAGCTCGAGCAGGGCCTTCGCCGCCTCGCGGCTCAGGCCGCGGCGGGCCATGAGGATGGCGGCCTTGAGCTCGCCGCCGGCGTCGGCGAGATACCTGGCTGCCTCCGCCTCGTCGAGGCCGCAGAGCTGCCGCAGGATGCGGAGGGAGCGAATACGCAGCTTGTTGTTCGTGGCGCGCAGGTCCACCATCAGGTTGCCGTAGCACTTGCCGAGCCGCACCATCGCAGCCGTCGTCAGCGTGTTGAGGACCAGCTTCGTGGCCGTGCCCGCCTTGAGGCGCGTGGAGCCCGTGAGCACCTCGGGGCCAACGTCCATGGCGATGACAACGTCCGCCTGCGGCAGGTCGTCGGGCTGCGGATTGCAGGTGATGAAGAGCGTGCGCGCGGCCAGGGAGCGGGCGAAGTCGAGCCCGCCCCGCACAAAGGGCGTGAGGCCGCAGGCCGCGATGCCGGCCAGGACGTCGCTCGGGCCGAAGCCGCGCTCGCGGAGGGCGGCGGAGGCGTCCTCCGCGCGGTCCTCGGCGCCCTCGATGGCGCGCACGAGGGCCTCCCTGCCGCCCGCTATCACGGCCTGCACCTGCTCGGGGGCCGTGCCGAAGGTCGGCGGGCACTCCGCGGCGTCGAGCGTGCCAAGCCGGCCGCTCGTGCCCGCCCCGATGTAGAAGAGCCGTCCGCCCGCCCGAAACGCCGCGACCACAAGCTCGACCGCCGCGGCGATCGCCCCCCGCGCCCCGTGCACCGCGGCAGGCACGAGGGCGTCCTGCCCGTTCATCAGGTCCACTATCTCGATGGCCGACATCTCGTCCAGGCGCTCGCTTGCCGGGTTGCGCTGCTCGGTGAGGGAGCGGTCGAGGGGGTGAGCCTGCACTCGGGGGTCTCCAGGATCGGTCGGATCGGTCGGATCGGTCGGATCAGTCCTATCTCTTCGTGCGTCTGCCTCCTGGCACAATCTTCCCCAGCACCACGGCCTTCCTCGCCCCGGTCGCCGAGGGCAGGTTCCCCGGGCGGCCGGCCAGGGTCTCGTGGGCCAGGACGGCGAAGGCCACGGCCTCCTTGGCGTCGGCCGGGATGCCGAAGTCGTCGGTCGTCCGCACGGCGATGGGCGCGAAGGCGCGCGCCAGTCGCTTCATCAGCGTGAGGTTGTGGACTCCGCCGCCGCTGGCGATGACCTCGTCAATCGGGCCGCGCGGGCGGATGAAGCATTCGCAAGCCTCGTGGATGGTCGTCGCGGTGAGCGCCGTGGCGGTCGCCAGCAGGTTGGCGGCGCCGAGCGCGCCCGAGGCATCAATCACTCGCGAGACGAAGCGCTGGCCGAACTCGCCGCGCCCTGTGGACTTCGGCGGCGGCCTTCGGAAGTAACGATAGCGCAGGAGCCGCGCGAGGAGGGGCTTGTTCACCCTGCCCTTTGCCGCCAGCGCGCCGTCCTTGTCGAAGTCGCACCGCGTCATGATGCGCGCCAGCCCGTCGAGAAGCATGTTCCCCGGCCCAGTGTCGAAGGCCACCACATCGCGGGGCCGGCAGGCGGGCGGGAGATAGGTGACGTTTGCGATGCCGCCGATGTTGAGCATCACGCGGCCGAGCGATTCGTGGCGGAAGAGAAGGTAGTCCACGTAGGGCACGAGTGGCGCGCCCTGGCCGCCGGCAGCCATGTCGCGCGGGCGGAAGTCCGCAACCGTCGTCACGCCCGTCCGCTCGGCGATGACGCACGGCTCGCCGACCTGGAGCGTGCCCGTGATTCGCCGGCGGCACATCACGGCCGGCTCGGGCAGGTGCTCAATCGTCTGGCCGTGCGAACCGATGAGAGCGATCTTGCCCATCGGCACGCCCGCCTCGCGCGCGATGGCGATTGCGGCCTGGGCGAACAGCTCGCCCAGGAAGACGTTCCCCCGGCAGATGAGCTCCCTCGTCGCCGCCTCCGAGTCCATCAGACAGTTGAGGATGTGGTGTGCGCCGGCGGAATAGGGATACGTCTCGTGCGCGAGCAGCCGCACGCGCGTGGCGAGGCCCACCCCGCGAATCGCCACCAGCGCTGCCGTGATCCCGTCGTAGGACGTGCCCGACATCAGGCCGATCGCCAGCTCTTCACCGTCACGTTTCGGGCGCACAACCGGCTCCTCGTGGTGCTCGGGTCTTCGGCGGATTATAGCCGCCGACGCGTGGCGCCGCAACTTGATGTTCCGCCCCAAAGCTGGTAGGCTCAGGCCAAAGGAGCAGATACCCTTGGTGCTGCACCGCTTCGCATCGTTGAGCGGCCTGGACTGGGTGGTCCACGCGGTCTCGACGCGCCAGGGCGGGGTGAGCCACGGGCCGTTCGAGAGCCTGAACGTTGGCCTCCACGTGGGGGATGACCCCGCGGCGGTGCTCGAGAACCGCCGCCGCCTCTGCGAGGCGGTGGGGGTCGAACTCGATTCGCTCGTGGCGGGGACACAGGTCCACGGCAACGCCGTGGCCTGGGTCACTGAGGGCCAGCGCGGGCGCGGCGCACGCGACGCGGCCACGGCGCTGCCCGACACCGATGCCCTGGTCACGGACGCGCGGGGCCTGGTGCTCGCCGCGTTCGCCGCCGACTGCCCGCTGATCGCGCTCGTTGACCCGGACCGGCGGGCAGTGGGCCTCGTCCACGCCAGCCGCCGCGGCACAATCGGCCGCATTGCGGAGCGGACCGTGCGGGCGATGGAGCGGCTCCTGGGCTGCCGCCCGGCCGACCTCTGGGCGGCCATGGCGCCCTCCATCGGCCCCTGCTGCTACGAGGTGGGCAACGACGTGCTCGCGGAGGCACGCGGATCGCTCCCCGATGCCGACAGCTTCTTCGTTCGCCGCAACGGACAGTTGCACATGGACCTGTGGGCCGCGAACGCCGCCCAACTCCTGCATGCCGGCCTTCGGGCAGAGCGGATCGAGGCCACGAACGTCTGCACACGCTGCCACTCCGACGAGTTCTTCTCGCACCGGGCCTCTGGCGGGCGGACCGGCCGCTTCGCTCTCCTCCTAGGCCTGCGGTGAGGGGGCGGGAGCATCTTTTACATGATTTTACATTTGGGTGACAACCGGCGAGGCGGGCAGGATTAGGATAGGGGCAGTGGAGATGCTTACCACGGGCAAAGGGAGCCAGTGATGAGCAGGATGTGGTGCGCCCTCGGCGCGAGCCTGGTGCTGGCCCTCGGGGCCGCCGTGGGCGGCGAGGAGCGGCCCGCCGAGCCCAAGGGCAAGGAGGGGGCCGAGGCCGCGGCGCTCGACCCCCAACGCCTGGCCGAGCTGCTCGACCAGCTCGATTCCAAAGAGGCGGCGCGCCGCGCGGAGGCCGCCCAGCTCCTCGGCAAGGCCAAGGCCGCCGCCGCCATCCCCAAGCTCTTCGCCATGCTCGACGACCCCGATGAGGGCGCCCAGTGGCGGGCCACCGTCGCCCTCGGCGCCATCGGCGAGCCCGCCCTCCCCAGCCTGATTGACGGCCTGAACCTCGAGAAGGAGCGGCCGCGCTGGAAGGCGGAGTCCGCCCTCAAGATGCTCGGCGCTGCCGCCGTCCCCGCGCTCATCGAGGCCCTCAAGGACCGCCGCGGCCGCGTCCGCCAGAGCGCCGCCTTCCTCCTCGGCGAGATGGCCGACCCGCGCGCCGTCGAGCCCCTCGCCGCGTCAATGGCGGACAAGGACGAGGACACCCGCTGGAAGGCCGCAACCTCGCTGACCAAGTTCGGCACCCAGGCCACCAAGGCCGCCCTCGGGGGCCTGGCCGCCGAATCGGTCGAGTGCCGCAGATGCGCCGCCTGGGTGTTCCAGGCCACGCTCGACCCCGACGCGGTGCCCGAGCTCATCCGCGCGCTCCGCGACGCGGACGAGCAGGTGCGCTGGAAGGCGGCCATCGCACTCCAGAAGATCGGCACGGGGGCCGCCGACCGCCTCTTCACCATCCTGCGCATCAGCACCCGCCCCGACGAGCGGAAGCTCGCCGTCTGGGTCCTCGAAGGGGTCAACGACCCCCGCGTGGTCGCCCGCCTCCGCGAGCTTCAGACCCTTGCCGCCGCCCTCACGCCCGAGGAGGCCAAGGAGAAGCAACGCCCACGCCCAGCCATCCTCCCAAAGGCCGTCGCCCTCACCCTACAATCCAGCCCTGAGAAGGCCACGATCTTCATTGACGACAAATACGTCGGCCTTACCCCTCTCACCGTCAAGGAGCTCACCCCCGGCCACCACTTCGTCAAGCTCACCAAGCGCGACCACCTCCCCTGGACCAAGCTGGTGGAGCTCCTCTATGCGGAGGAGAAGCTCGACGCGAAGCTGGCACTCAAGCCCAAGGGCACCCTCATCGTGACCTCCGAGCCGGCCGGGGCCGACGTCTACATTGACGGCGAGTATGAGGGCAAGACGCCGCTCGAGAAAAAGAACATGGACGCCAACCCCTACTCGATTCGGGTGGAGAAGGAGCAATTCGTCCCCTGGGAGTCCGAGGTGGAGGTTCGTGCGGGCGAGCAGTGCAAGGCCGAGGCCAAGCTCAAGAGCAAGGTCGAGGGCTGGTATCTCGCCCGCCTGAAGGACAACCCGAACGACGTGTCGTCCCACACCGAGCTCGCCCACTACTACATCGTTCGCGGCGAGCTGGAGAAGTCGGTCAAGGCCATTGCCGCCGGGGTGGAGGTGATGGCGAACGGAGCCGACACGTCGAGCTACGGCGGCCGCCTGGCCCAGGAGATAACGAAGATATGGGGCCAGGCGTTCCAGTTCGGTGGCGACCTTCAGCTCCCAGCCGTCCGCAAGGCCCTCCACACCTCCCTCCACGGCGTCTGGCAGCGCAACCAGACCAAGAAGCCCCTCGAGCGCTTCCTCGCCGAGCTCCAGAAGGGCCTCGGCGTGGACTTCACCCGCCCGGCCAACTGAGCGCGCCGCTCCACGGATGAGTGCCACAAGAAGGGCGTTCCGGCCCTCTGCCTCTGACCTTTGCCCCCACGTCGGAGTCTTGCAGCCCGCGAACGCGGGCGAGCGGGCCGTAGCCCAGGGCGACCACAGGGAGCCCTGGGGAAGAGTATGGCCCCCAATCCTGGTGAACCACTCCGGAGCCCCGATAGGGGCGCACTATAACAGCCCAGGGCGAAGAAGGGGGCGCTAGCCCGCATTTCTCACCACTCCCCCCGGGTGCCGGCTGACGGCGGGATTTGTGGTGGACCCGGGTTCCAGGGGGCGTCAGAGATGCTTGGCGTGCCGGGGCAGTGACACCACCCCCTTTCCCCCACACG
>VGYW01000368.1 GCA_016872875.1 Planctomycetota bacterium
CATCGGGGGCCTCCTACTCGTCGGCGATGGTGTCGGGCTGCTCGACCGGCTTCATCGGCTCGCCGCAGCAGATGGGCTCGAGGGTGCCGATCCCGCCCTTCGTGACCATGATCATCGTGGCGCACCGCTCGCACCGGTACGCCTTGCCCACGTGGATGGTCCACGCCGCCGTCCACTCGTCGGGCGTCCATTCGGGATAAAAACTTGGCTGGCTCATCGGGCAGTCACTCCATGACCTCCAGGTTGCACTGGGTCGCCTGCAAAGGCGCTGCTATTATAGCATGGCGTCAGATGCGCGCCAGTCGCAAGACGTCTCCCGCTTGGCCCCTGCTGTCTTCAATCGTCCTCGTCCTCGTCCCTCGTCCGTCGTCCTCGACTCTGGCCGCGACAGACCAAGAGGATCGAGGACGAAGGACGAGGACGAGGGACGAGGACGATAAGAAAGCGGCTGGTTGGCAGGGCGGGGCCGTCAATCCACGCCCGCTTGCGTCGCCGCCGGGCTTCGGGCTATAATCTGGGCGTTTTCGCGCGCTTGCGACGGTGCGTTGAGGGGAAGTGGCGGTGGGGATAGCGAACAAGCTCACACTTCTGCGGCTGGCCCTCAGCCCGGTGTTTGTGGGGGCATTTGTTGCAGGGGGAAAGGCCGGCTACGCCGCGGCCCTGGCCATCGCCTGCGTGTTCGAGGCGACCGATGCGCTCGACGGCTACCTGGCGCGGGCGAAGAAGGAGATGACCGACTTCGGGAAGCTGATGGACCCCCTGGCCGACAGCGTGGCGCGCTTCTCGGTGTTCCTGTGCTTCCTGTGGGCGGGCTACACCCACGTGTGGGTGGTGGCGCTGCTGTTCTACCGCGATGCGCTGGTGGCCTACACGCGGGTGGCGTCGGCGCGGGCGGGCGTGGTGCTGGCGGCGCGCTTCAGCGGCAAGCTCAAGGCCGTGGTCCAGGGCGGCGCCATCATCGCGGTCATGGCCCTCATCGTCCTCACGCCGGCGAGCGACCCGGCGGCCCTGGCCGCCACGCAGAGGCGCGCACACTACATCATGCTGGCCGTGGCCGCGGTAACGCTGTGGTCTGGGGTGGACTATCTGCTTTCGAGCCTGCCGGTTCTGAGGAAGCTGCTCAAGAAGTCGAGCGAAGAGAGCCGGGGGGCTGGGCAGGGGCAATAGGGTCGAGGCTTGCCTTGGCATCGTCCTGACCTTGATCCAGAAGATCCCGAGCCCCAGTGAAGCGAGTTGGTCCCCGCTGACGCCCCCCACCAGGCCCCCTCTGGTCGCTCGCCCCCCTCCTGCGCCCGCTTATTGGTGGGGGGCGAGCCTGGGGCCTCGGCCAGGGCTGGTTGGCCGCGGCAGGGCCTTCCCCGTCGCCACAGCCCAGCGGGGCGGCTTCGCTCCGCACGGTTTTCCCCCGTTCGCACTTCGTCCACAGTTGGGGGGCCGCCCCTTTCAGGGGCTTGCCCCCCAAACCCCTTCTGACTTATGAGCGGTTGGCTTCGGCTGCACGCCCAGGGAAGCGAAGTGGGCGGAGCGGGCACAGCCAACCACCTCACGGCTCGCCCGCCACTGCATCCGGCCAAGCCCACCACTTCTCACACCATCGATACGATAGCGACAGCGGGGGTCAAGGTGTTTGTCTTGGCTTTGCGACTTGAGAGCGACCTCCCGGTGGAAAGTGGGCAAGACTGGGCGACACTGGCGAAACTCAGCCCATCGTATGTTGCCCAACGTCAACACGAGGGATAGTGTGCAAACAGGAGGAGGGCCGCGTACGTGTTCTGGCGCGGTAGCGGGATCGGCTCCTGCGAGAGGAACCGACCGGTCTTCGTGTCATAGGCCCTGCCGCCTGGGGTGAGGTAGTACCTTCCGCCGGCCACGCCCTTGAGCTGGAGCCAGTTGGGGTGGAAGCCGAAGTCGGAGTCGCTCCAGTCGCCCTGCTGCGAGAGGACCTGCCCGAAGGCATCGTAGTCCCGTGCGCCTACGACGGCCTGGTGGCGCTCGGTGATGTTGACGACATTGGCCATGATGGTTACTCCTTGGAAAAGGACCGGGCCTCAGTGGGGGCGTTGGCCCCAACCAGCGGGGATGATTGGATGGGTGGATGGATGGTTGTCTGACACAGTCGGTGCCAGCAAGAGAAGAAGTTCCCGATGACGTGCCTGATCGTTTCAGGATTACAGCCGGTCTTGAACAGGCGGTGGCGTAGCTCGATGGCCCATGGGCCGCTGCTGCGGGGCGCCAGCTTCCACAGAAGGCAGTGGTTGGTGAAGATTTCCAGGAGCTCTTGGCCCACGCGGTCGCCATCCAGAGGGGCATCGCGCACTTCCAGGGCGAAGTCTATGGCCGGCCGCTCGGGGCGGTCGGAGCCCCGGCAGACCAGTGCCAGGGCATCTCCCTCTCCCTCCTTCCAGCCCAGGCTGAACCGCACCAGCCAGTCGAGGCCATCTTGGGAGCGCTGCTCCTCGCGCGGGGTGATGCCCATGCCCCTGAGGGTCTCGACGACAAGGCGCTCCTCGTCCCGGAGCCGCTCGGCCGCGGGGAGACCTGGCCCGGCGTCGTAGCGGAAGTAAGCAGTGGGGCGTCCGGCGCCAAGATGCTCCCGCATGCGGTCGAGAACATGGAGGTGGATTTCGCGTGGCCCACCCTGGCCCCGCTCCCATCGCTCGAGGGTCGGCTCGGAGATGAACAACTGGCGCGCGAACTCGCGGCGACTCATCCCGAGGCTCACACGAAATGCCCGCAGTTCATCAGGCGACATTCCATCAATTCCTCATCGCACTGATGAGAATGTATCAGATGATCGACGGCGAGTCAAGGGTGTTTTCAAGCGACCGCGCACAATTTCCTCACCAATGCGCCTGAAGCGCCCACCATCACCGCATTCCTGGATTCTCCTAGACACCCCGCGCAACCGGGCAAGACTGGGCGAGACTGGGCAACACTGGACAGCTTGTGGATGCTGCCATACATCAACGCAACCTGTGGCGTGCAAAAGCGGTGCCAGTCCGCCAGTCTCGCCAGGCGGGCAAGACTGTCACGGCTCTTGCAGAGGGCTTCCTACCTCATCTCTTTGTCTTTGGCTTCGGCCCTCTTTTTCTGGGGCTTGGGCGGGCCCGCGGGCGGGCGGCGGAAGTGTCTTGTTTGTTCGGAACCGCACACCTGGTCATGGCTTGGGGAGCAGGCCGAAGAGCTGGCGCAGGAGCTCGAAGGCCGGGGGATAGAACAGCAGGCCGATGACGGCGAGAAGGCCGAGCACGACGCCCGCCAGGACGCCCACGCCCAGGACGAAGCCGAAGAAGGCGCGGAACCCGAACCAGAAGGCGCTGGGCATCTCGCGGTGCGCGGCCAGGAACACCTTGGAGAGCTGCTCGACCTGGCCCTCCATTTCGTCGAGGAGTGCGCGGAGCTTGCCGGCCGCGGTGTCGGTCTGGAGCCTGAGTGCGGCGGGCTCCGGCGGCGGGGCGGGCGCAGGCTCGCCGGGCTCGGGTTCGGGCGGGCTGATGCGCTCAGGGCCGGGACGGTCGCGAGCATCCTCTTCCGGGATGGTGAACTCGGGGGCCACCTCGGTGGGGGCCTGAGCGGGGACTGGGGCTGGGGCATGCGCCTCGTCGGGAGCGAACGCGAAAGGCTCTCGGTCCTCCTGGCGTGGGGGGGTAGGCCGCTCGACGCGCGGCTGCGGCGCGCGAGGGACTATGCGCGCGATTGGAGGGGGACTGCTCGCGTCGGCCTCGGGATGCGGCGAGAGGAGGGGCTGGCTCTGGTGCGCGTGCTCGCCGGCGCTCCGAGGAGGCCCCTTGTGTGCGATGCTCAGGGAGCCTCTGTGCCTGGGCGACGGCACCGGGGTGGCTGGTGGCACAGGCTTCCAGCCTGTGTCGCTCACAGGCGGGACGCCTGTGCCACCGACGCCTGTGCCACTGGCTGCGGGCGGCGGGGCTTCGAGCTCGATGGCGGGCAGGCCGGCCCTGGCCGGCGACGCATCGGGGGCAGCGGCCACCGCACCGGCTCCCGGCGGCGGGGCCGGCGCGTCCAGGCTCGCGCCGTCTGAGGCTAGCTCGACGGGCGGCAGGGCGATGTCGGCCGAGGGGCTTGGGGCGGGCTCGGCGGGCTCGGCGGCCCCCGGCTCGACCGCGATCTCGCGCGTGTCGGCATCGAGGTCAACCGACGTCTCGATGGCGATGGCGTCAGGGGGGATAGCGCGGTCTGGGCCGGCTCGGGGGGGCTGCGGCTCGGCTCCCTTGCGCTTCGCCGGCGCGCCCAGGATCGCCTCCTCGCGGCACTTCTTGCACGTGCCCTCGTAGACGTCGCGTCCCTGGAGCTCATCGCCACAGGAGCGGCACTTTGGGGCGTCTTCATCCATGCCCCATATTCTAGCGCACCGCCCGCGGAGTTCCAAACGCCCTGCGCGTTCGGCTTGCCGCAGGCGGTCGCGCTATAATGAGGTGGGAGCAGACGGCGAGGCAGCATGTGCATCGTGGTCATCGCGCACGGGGTCGTCGAGGGCTACCCACTCGTCGTGGGGGCCAACAGGGATGAGCTGCTGTCGCGCGGCGGCGAGGCGCCGCGGGAGTTGCGCGCCGGCCCGCGGGCATGGGGCGGGCGGGACCCCGTGGCGGGCGGGACGTGGCTGGGCGTGAACGAGCACGGGCTGCTGGTGGCCCTGACGGACCGGCCCGTGGCGAAGCTGGACCCCACCCTGCGGTCGAGGGGCCTGCTATGCCTCGATGCCCTGGGGATGCGGGACGCCGCGAGCGTCGCCGCGTGGCTCGGGCAGGAGCTGGCCGCGCGGCGGTACAACCCGTTCAACCTCTTCTACGCTGATATGCGGGAGGCTGGGGTAGCGTGCTACGAGAGCGAACTGCGTTGTACCGGGCTGCCCAGAGGCCTGCACGTGTTGACGGGCGGGCTGGTGGACGATCTGCGCGATGGCAAGATCGCGCGCGCCTTCGAGCTCCTGGGCGAGCTGCCGCGCGACCTGTCGGGCGCGGTGGCACGCCTCAAGGGCGTGCTGGCCGATCGCCGGCCAGGGGCCGCCGAGCGAGAGCAGATTTGCATGCTCGGAGCGGACTTCGGCACCGTGTCGTCCTCGATCATCGCCCTGGGGGCGAGCTTTCCCGCCGGCACGCTCTACCTTCACGCGCCAGGCCCCCCGTGCCAGGCGAGCTACGAGGACTTCAGCCGTGCTTGACTTGCGCGGCGGGGAACCTATAATTGTGTGGTCGTGAGGGGAACCAGGGGTAGGACCTTTGGGAGCGCTTTGCGCGCACGTTAGCGCGGATGAATGGATGAATGGATGGGTGGATGGGTGTCAGACAATCGTCCATTCATCCATCCATCCATCCATCCAATCATCCCCTTTGGTTGCGGCCGAACGCGGTACTGAGACATGCGGGTAGCGATCATCTCGGACATCCATGCGAACCTCGAGGCTCTCGAGGCGGTGCTGGCGGACATAGACGCGCAGGGTGCGCGGGAGGTGCTGTGCCTGGGGGACGTTGTGGGCTACGGGATCGACGCGGAGGCGTGCATAGACCTCGTGGAGCGCAACTGCTCGCTGTGCCTGTGCGGGAACCACGACTGGGCGGTGATCAACACGGCGCTCGGCTTCAACCAGATGGCGCGCCAGGCGATTGACCTCACGCGGCGGCGCCTGCGGCCCAACAAGTGGGGGGGGCACGCGCGCAAGCGCCGCTGGGCCTTCCTCGAAAAGCTCCCACACACCCGCACGCGCGGGGACTGGCTTCTCGTCCACGGCTCGCCGCGCGACCCCGTGACCGAGTACATCTTCCCCGACGACGTGGAGGTGGACCCTGGGAAGATGGAGGAGATTTTCTCGAAGTTCGAGCACACCTGCTTCGTCGGCCACACGCACCTGCCCGGGGTCTTCACGGAGGGCATGGCGTTCCTGACCCCAGGCGAGATTGCCAACCGCTTCGACGTCGGGAGGGCCAAGGTCGTCGTGAACGTCGGCTCCGTGGGCCAGCCGCGCGACGGCGACGTCCGCTCCTGCTACGTGGTGGTGGAGGATGCGCACGTGACCTATCGCCGCGTGCCCTACGACGTGCAGAAGACGATGGAGAAGATCCGCACCAGCCACCTCGACCCGTTGTGCGCCGAGCGGCTGGCGCTGGGGAGGTGACGAGGGACGAGGGACGAGGGGCGAGGGACGAGGGACGAGGGGCGAGGGGCCGGAGGGGGAGGAGAGGTCTTGGAGAAGCCATGACAGCGGTCATCGTGATGTCGGTTGTTCTGCTCGCGGTCCTGGGCGGGGGGTTTGGGGTGGGCCTGGCGGCCGCGGCCAAGAAGTTCCGCGTGGAGATGGACCCGCGCGTGGAGCAGGTGCTGGCGCTGTTGCCGGGCGCGAACTGCGGCACCTGCGGCTTTCCCGGGTGCGAGGGCTACGCGAAGGCGCTGGTGAAGGGCGAGGCGCCGCCCGGCGTCTGCGCGCCGGGCGGCCCCAAGTGCGCGAAGCTGATCGCCGCCGTGCTCGGGCTCGATGCGGCCGAGATGGAGCCCCGGCGCGCCGTGGTCCACTGCCAGGGCGGCTGGGGCGTTGCGCGGCGTGACTTCGACTACGCCGGGGTGCAGGACTGTGCGGCGGCGGCGATGGTGCAGGGCGGCCCGAAGGCCTGCAAGTTCGGCTGCCTCGGCCTCGGCACGTGCAGGCGGGCCTGCCCCTTCTACGCCATCACCGTGGGCGAGGATGGCCTGCCGGTGATCTCCGAGGAGAGGTGCACCGCCTGCGGGATGTGCGTGAAGGCCTGCCCGGTCAGCATCATCTCCATTCTGCCGAGCCGGCACCGCGTGTTCCTGGGCTGCTCGAACCCGGCGGCGCGGGGCCAGGCGATGAAGGAGCTCTGCTCGCGCGGCTGCATCAAGTGCCGCATCTGCGTCAAGGCCACCAAGTCGGGCGCCGTCACCTGGGGCGAGAGCCTGCCGAAGATCGACTTCGAGCGCTGGACCGACCCCGAGCTTGCGGTGGAGAAGTGCCCGATGAGCACGTTCGCCGATCAGCGCTCCACGCCGCAGCAGGCCGCCGCCGCGGCCTCGTGAGGGGCGCAACGGCCGGCGCGACCGCACTGCCACAATGACAACTGGGCGCGACGAAGGGGGCGCTCCGCGGCTGCCACTTTGGCAGCGCGCACGTGCGGGGCCGGCCGGGGCATTCTCGCAACCTCTCCAACGCCAATAGCTTACGGCTCCAAAGAGCATGCCAATGGGGATTGGTACGGAATTTGTGGCCCTTCGAGCAATCGCGGGACTCCGCAGGTTGGCGGAACGGCCGGAGTTGAAGCGGCCGGCGCCTTCCGCTATAATGCTCGCACACATTGGCCTGGGTGATAAGGAGGTCGAACCGTATGCCCAAGCTGCTCGCCTTCGAGGCCGAGGCGCGGGCCTCGCTGCGCTCCGGCGTGGAGAAGATCGCGCGCGCCGTGAAGTCCACCCTCGGCCCCCGCGGCCGCAACGCGCTCCTCGACAAGGGCTGGGGCAGCCCCAAAGTGACCCGCGACGGCGCGACCGTGGCCGAGGAGATTGACCTGGCCGACCGCTTCGAGAACATGGCGGCCCGCCTGGTGCGCGAGGCCGCCACGAAGACCCACGACGACGCGGGCGACGGGACGACGACCTCGACGGTGCTCGCCGAGGCGCTCTTCCTGGGCGGACTCAAGATGGTCATCGGCGGCCACGCCGCCGTCAACGTCGTCCGCGGCATCCAGCGGGGCGCGGCCGCCATCCTGGACAAGCTCGGCGCGATGAGCCGGCCGATCAAGGACGCCGAGATCGCCCGCCTGGCCACCATCGCGGCCAACCAGGACGAGGAGATCGGCAAGACCATCGCCGAGGCCATCCGCAAGGTCGGCAAAGACGGCGTCATCACCATCGAGGAGGGAAAGGGCCTCGAAACCGAGGTCGAGGTCGTCCAGGGCATGCAGTTCGACCGCGGCTACCTCTCCCCGCACTTCGTCACCGACCCCGAGGCCATGCTTGTCGAGTTGGAGAACCCGTACATCCTCATCCACGAGGAGAAGATCAGCAACGCGCGCGAGCTGGTGCCGCTGCTTGAGAAGATAGCGGAGACGAAGCGTCCCCTCCTGGTCATCGCCGAGGAGGTGGAGGGCGAGGCTCTCGCCACCCTCGTGGTGAACAAGCTCCGCGGCGTCCTGCCCTGCGTCGCCGTGAAGGCGCCCGCCTACGGCGACCGCCGCAAGGCCATGCTCCAGGA
>VGYW01000369.1 GCA_016872875.1 Planctomycetota bacterium
CCCTGGGCTACGGCTCAAACGCCCCCATTCGGGGGCTAAACCCCAGCCCCCAGAAGATGTGGGCAAAGATCAGGGCGAAGCCCTGGGAAAGGGGAGGGGCCAGATTCAGCCCTGTAGGGGCGTACTAGCCGCCGTAGGCAGGATGTGGCGCCGGGACCACATAGTACGCCCTGTCAGGGCTGACCTTACCGGTCGCCCTTTCCCAGGGCTTCGCCCTGGGCTGATATAGTACGCTCCGTTTGGAGCTTCGGCGCCGAAGAACGTTACCGGAATTGGGGGCCACGCTCTGCGGCGCACGGGCTCTTGACAACCGCAAAGCAGAGCCCTATGATCCACCCGGCCGGAGCGTCATCTGCCGGCGGTGGTACGCGTGGACGCCTCTCCTCCCGGCACCGGCCGCGGCCCTCTGGCTGTTGCGCCGCAAACACTTGAGGACTTGCAGGCTCTGATGCCCCTCTACGCGATGCACCATCCCCGCGATAGCCGCGTCGCCGCCATCGCTTGCCTCATCGGCGCGATGCTCTGCTTCGGGTGTATCCCGGTGTTTCTGCGGTTCTTCGTGGCGGGGGAGAAGCTGGACGCCTGGGCGGTGAACGCGGTCCGCTACGCCGTCGCCGCGCTCTTCTGGTCGCCCGCGGTCGTCGTCCTGATGCGGCGCCAGCGCGGGGCCTGTGCCACTCCGGGCCGGAGCGTGTGGCGCGCGGCCCTGGTGCCGGCCGCGATGAACCTGGTGGGCCAAGTGACCTACGGGCTCAGCCCGGCCTACGCCTCTGCCCCCACGATCGGGTTCCTGCTCCGCCTGTCGTTCGCGTTCGCCGTGCTGTTTGGGGTGGTGTTCATCGCGGAGGAGCGGCGGCTGGTGCGGACGCCGCTGTTCCTGGCCGGGGCGGGGGTCTGCGCGGGCGGGGTGGTGACGATGTTCGCGGAGCGCGTGGCGGCGGAGGGGAGCGTGTCGCTGGCAGGGCTGGGCATCCTGGTCGTGTCAACGATGGGCTGGGGCGCCTACGCGGTTAGCCTGCGGAAGTGCATGGGCGGCTACCCGGCGCGCCTGGGCTTCGGGGTCATCTGCCTCTACACTGCGGTGGCGCTCATCGTGCTGGCGTTGCTGTTTGGCCGCCCGGCGTCGCTCGGCGGGGCCAGAGGCGTCGTGTGGGGCGCGCTCGCCGGGTCCGCGCTCCTCGGCATCGCGTTCGGCCAGGTGTTCTACTATCGCGGCATCAGGCGGCTCGGGCCGGTGGTGTCGAGCGGCGTGATGCTCGCCCAGCCGATAGTGACCTATACGGGCGCCGCGGCGTTCCTGGGCGAGACGCTCACGTGGCTCCAGGCCCTCGGCGGGCTGGGGGTGGTCGGCGGCGGCGCGCTCCTGCTCGCGGCTGAGGCGCGCGTGAGCCCCGAGGCGGGCGGGCCAGCGCCGGCCGGGGACTGAGCCTGCCCTTGATGGTGGGGTTCCCGATCGTCGTCGTTGTCGTCGTCGTCCTCGTCGTCGAATGCCTTCGGGGGAGAAGCCAAGAGTTTCGACGACGACGACGAGGACGAGTAAGCCGCCCCGTTTGACATGCCCGCTCTCTTGTTGTATCTTGGGTTGAGGAATCAGGGCCGTGCGGCCCTCGGCGCCCAACGAGTGCGGCAGGAAGGACGCGAATGCGGCTCGACGGCTATGACGCAGTGAGTCTCTTCGAGAAGTTCGGCGGCCTGACCTACGACGACATCAACCTACTCCCCGGCCACGTGTCGTTCGGCCTGGAAGAGGTCAGCCTGGCGAGCAACCTGACCCGACGCATCAGGCTCCAGGTGCCCATCGTGTCGTCGCCGATGGACACCGTGACCGAGAGCGCGATGGCCATCGGCCTGGCCCTCATGGGCGGAATCGGCGTCGTCCACTACAACAACACGGTCGAGCAGCAGTGCGCGCACGTGCGGCGCGTGAAGCGTTTCGAGAACGGCTTCATCACCGAGCCCGAGGTGCTCTCGCCCAACCACCGCATCGCGGACGTTGACCGCATCAAGAAGGAGCACGGCTACTCGGGGATACCCGTGACCGAGGACGGGACGCTGAACACGCGGCTGGTGGGGATAGTGACGAACCGGGACATAGATTTCGAGGAGGACCGCACGCGGCCCCTGAGGGAGGTGATGACGACGAATCTCGTGACCGCGCGCAAGGGGATCACGCTCCATGAGGCGAACCGCATCCTGCGCGAGAGCAAGAAGGGGAAGCTCCCCATCGTGGACGATGCGGGGCGCCTGGTCTCCCTCGTGGCCCGCACCGACCTGCGGAAGAACGAGGAGTACCCTCTTGCGACGAAGGGGCCGGACAAGCAGCTCCTCGTGGGGGCCGCAATCTCCACCCGCGACGCCGACCGCGAGCGCCTGGCCGAGCTAGCCAAGCAGCGCGTGGACGTCATCGTCATTGACTCCTCCCAGGGCGATTCCACCTACCAGATGCGGATGATCGAGTTCATCAAGGGCAACTACCCGCAGGTGGACGTCGTGGCGGGGAACGTCGTGACGCGGCGCCAGTGCGAGAGCCTGATCGGGGCCGGCGCCGACGCGTTGCGGGTCGGAATGGGGCCGGGGTCCATCTGCATCACGCAGGTGACGACCGCGGTCGGCCGCGCCCAGGCATCCGCGGTCTACCAGTGCGCCTGCTACGCCCACGAGCGTGGCGTGCCGGTCATCGCCGACGGCGGCATATCGTCGAGCGGCCACATCTGCAAGGCCCTGGCCCTGGGCGCCGACACCACGATGCTCGGCTACCTCCTGGCCGGCACGATGGAGGCGCCCGGCGAGTACTTCTACGAGGGCAACGTCCGCGTGAAGCGCTACCGCGGCATGGGCTCCATCGAGGCCCAGCTCGAAGGGGGCGAGAAGCGCTACTTCTCCCAGAAGACCAGCATCCCCGTGCCCCACGGCGTCAGCGGCACCGTGATTGACCGCGGGCCGCTCAACACGTTCATCCCCTACCTCGTGCAGGGCGTGCGCGACTCGCTCCAGAAGCTCGGCTACCGGGACGTCGCGTCGCTCCAGCGCGCCCTGGGCGAGGGCGAGGTGCGCTTCGAGCCGCGCTCCACCTCCGCTCAGATCGAGGGGAGCGTCCACGGCCTTCATTCGTTCAAGGAGCCCACGCTCCCCGCGAGGTGATTGACGTACTTCAGGGCTGCCTTTTGCCGCAACCAAAGGGGATGATTGGATGGATGAATGGATGACTGTCTGACATTCATCCACCCATCCATTCATCCATTCATCCATTCATCCGCGCCAGCTAGAGGCACAGCCGCCCATGCCGCCACAGCCGCCCCCGCGCCCGGCCAGGCCGTCGGTGTCCGACTCCGCGGTCGTCCCGTCGCCGGCGGGGGCAGTGGACCCGCTCGTGGGCCGCGAGATCGCGGGCCACAGGGTGCTCCAGCGGGTGGCGACGGGGCGCCTGTGCTCGACCTACAAGGCCGAGCAGACCGCCATGGCGCGCCCCGTGGCACTCAAGGCGCTCAGCCCCGACGTTGACGAGAACACCCTCGAGAAGTTCCTGAAGACGGCCCGGACCTCCGCTCAGCTCCACCACCCCAGCATCGCCAGCATCTACGACGTAGGGGCCGATGGCGGCGTGTACTTCTGCACGATGGAGTTCGTGGAGGGCCAGACCCTCGCCGACCTGCTCCGCGGGCGCCAGCGGTTCCCGTCGGCCGACGCCATCCGCGTGGCGCTCGACGTGGCCCAGGCCCTCGGCTTCGCCAACGCCAGGGGGATTCCCGGCTGGCGCCTCTCCGCCAACCGCGTGGTCATCACCAAGCGCGGCGAGGTGAAGGTGCTGCCGCCCACGTTCAGCCCGGCCGGGGCGCCCGTGCTCGACGACCGCTACGTCACCACAGCCATCGGCGTCCTCCTCTACGCCATGCTCACCGGCGGAAAGGTCCACGACCTCGAATGGGCGCTCGAGCCCGGCTCGAGCGCGCCGAAGCAGTTCGAACGCCTCAAGAGCGTCGCGCCCGGCGTCCGCAACGACGTGGCCCTCGTGGTCGAGCGCCTCCTCGGGCTGGCCGGCGAGCCGTTCCCGAGCCTCGACGCGGCGCTCCACGGCCTGCGCGCCCTGCTGGCCGCCAAGGAGCAGCTAGAGACGCGCACCCGCAAGGCCGGCGAGAGCGCGCGGGAGCGCGTGCAACGCACGCGGACGGGCCTCTACGTCGCCCTGGGGGTCGTCGGCCTCCTCGCTCTTGTGGCACTCGTGCTCGTGCTCGCCCGCTCCGGCGCATCCGCGCGCGCCGAGCGGCGGTTCGCCGAGGCCAAGCGCGAGGCCGACGCGGCAGTGGACGCCTTCAAGGCGGCCCAGGGCAGGTTCCATGCCGCCCCCAGCGACGCCCTCGCCCAGCAGGCCCTCGGGCACCTGGAGAAGGTCAAGGCCGCCTACGCTGCGGTGGCCGCCGACTACCCCGACCACCCGAAGGGCCAGGCCGCGGCCCAGATGGCGCGCAGCTACGGGGAAGAGGCCGATAAGTTCCGCGATGCCGCCGCGGCCGCCATCCGCTACGCCGCGGTCAGGTCGCGCATCATCGAGGTGGACAAAGCGCTCGCCCGCGAGTTCGCCGAGCGCCGCGAGCGCGGCGGAATCGTGGATACCGAGGCCTGGCGCAAGCGCTACCTCGACCTCGCCAAGCAGCTCGCCGACTCCCCCCAGGCCGTCGAGGAAATCTACGCCAAGGTGCGCACACTCCCGCGCAGGGTGCTCGAAGAGCAGATCGAGATTGACGCCAACGCGACGTCGAACGAGGTCCTCAACAAGCACCTCCCGGCCCTCAACTACGGCAAGGCGCTCGAGGCCTGGGACGCCTATCGGCAGAAGTACGGGAACCTCGAGAGCGCGGCCCTGCGGAAGAAAGTCCTCGAAACCCACGGCCGCGCGACGAGCGAGATCAAGCAGGCCGCGCGCGTCAAGTACGCCACCATGCGCCAGCAAGCCGAGTTCCTCGTCAAGGAGAAGCGCTACGACGAGGCCCGCGCAATCTACAACCGCGTGGTTCAGAACTTCGGCATCGCGCGGCACGTGGACGACGCGAAGGACGCGCTTGCCAAGATCCCCAAGTAGCTCCCGTTGAGGAAGACCTAGTGGTGTTCGCCATGGGAGGGCGAGGCTCCTGCCGAGCCGCGTGCCTGGGCAAAGCGCGGCTCCGCGGGAGCGTCGCCCTCCCACCCGCAACTTTCTGCAACAGGAACTCAGCGATGACCGTCGCCATCGCCAACCGCCAGCGCCTGGTGCCGCTCGACCGCAAGGGGCTTCGCGCCCTGTGCCGCGCGATCCTCGCCGCCCATGGGCGCCAGGCCAACCTTAGCCTCTGCTACGTGGACGACGTGGCGATCCGCATCCTCAACCGCCGGTTCCTGGGCCGTGACGAGGCCACTGATGTCCTCGCCTTCCCGCTCGAGGACGAAGGGACTGTAGCCGGCAGCGCCCCCGAGGAGCGCCTCCTGGGCGAGATAGTCGTCTCCACAGAGAAGGCCCAGGCCGAGTCCCGCCGCCGCCGCATCCCGGTCGCACGCGAGCTCGCCCTCTACACCGCCCACGGCCTCCTCCACCTCCTCGGCTACGACGACCACACCCCCGCCGCCCGCCGCCGCATGCGCCACGCCGAGCGCGCCGCCCTGGCTGCGATAGCCCCATAGGGCCGCCACCGCCACGGCCAGAGGGGATGGTTGGATGGCTGGATGATTGTCCGGCACCCACCCATTCATCCACTCCTGACACAGGCCTGTGGAGACATGATTTCACACTTGTACAAGTGTGGAATCATCTCACCCAAGCCGATGCTCGGGGTGCGGGCATGCCTCGAGCGGCCAGCGATGGCCGGCCACCTTGGGGCCAAGCCAGCCTTCCCGTCAGGGCTTCCTGAAGGGAAGCCGCCTTGGCACGTGATTCCACAGTTGTACAAGTGTGGAATCGTCTCACCCAGGCCGGCTGCGAAGGGTGCAGGCGTGCCTTCAGCGGGCGGGCAGCGGCCGGCCACCACGGCGCCACGACAACCTTCCCGCCGCGGCTCTATGGAGGGGAGCGGCGTTGCGACATGATTGCAGACGTGTACACGTGTGCAACCATCTTCCCCGGGTCAAGATGGATAGCGAGGGGGAGCATGGCGTGCGCGCGGCGACCGTTGCCCGCCGGCCGGCGGGCAAGCCCAGCCACTGGGTGATTGCGCGGTGGCCCCGGACGGCACAAGCCGGCTAGCGCGCCCCGTGCTGGAGGGCCGTTGCGCAGGCGCCGGTTTCTTGCTATACTGCGCCTCAGCGTGGAGGCCGCCCGCCAGGGCGCAGGAGGAGTACTGCCCCCAGTGCTGGCGCCAAGCCTCCTCTTGAATCGTCATCGTCGTCCTCGTAGAACGCGCAAGGGGGAGAAACCTAGAGACTCGACGACGACGAGGACGACAAGAGGGGAGAGAAGGCAGCTATCAGAACTAGGGGCCACACTGGCGCAGGAGAGGTAGGCCGCCGATGGCCGACGCTTCGCCGAAGCAGACCACGGTGCACATGATCGGCAACGCGCATATTGACCCCGTGTGGCTCTGGCGGGCGGAGGAGGGGTTCCAGGTGGTGCGCGACACCTGCCGCGCGGCGCTGGAACGCATGGAGGAGACGCCCAGCTTCATCTTCTGCCGCTCGTCCGCCGCGACCTACAAGTGGCTCGAGGAGCGCGAGCCGGACCTTTTTGAGCGCATCCGCCGGCGGGTGGCCGAGGGACGCTGGTGCGTGGTGGGCGGCTGGTGGGAGCAGCCCGACTGCAATGTCCCGTGCGGCGAGAGCTTCGTCCGCCAGGCGCTCTACGGCAAACGCTACTTCCTGAGCAAGTTCGGCGTGGACGTCCGCGTGGGCTACAACGTGGACTCGTTCGGCCACGCGGGCACGCTGCCGCAGATACTCAAGGGCTGCGGGCTGGACTACTACGTCTTCTTCCGCCCCGGGCCGCACGAGAAGGCCCTGCCCGCCGGGCTGTTCCTCTGGGAGGCGCCCGACGGCGCGCGCGTGCTCGCCTGCCGGCCGCCGCACCATTACTGCTGCGGGCCAGAGGAGCTTGGCGAGCGCATCCGCACGGCGGCGGAGCAGGCGCCGCTGGGGCTGCCGCACGTGATGTGCTTCTACGGTGTGGGCGACCACGGCGGCGGGCCGAGCAAGGCCAACATCGCCAGCATCCTGGCGGCCGCGGCCGACCCCGCCCAGCCGAACGCCGTCTTCAGCACGCCGCAGCGCTTCTTCGAGGCGGTGAGCCGCGCAGCCGAGGCCGCCGCTTCAGCCGATCGCACCGATTCGACTGGTTCGATTGGTTCGATTCATTCGACCGATCCGAAAATGGCCACCCCTCCATTCTTCCCCCTCCTCGCCGACGAGCTTCAGCACCACGCGCGCGGCTGCTACACGGCGGTGTGCGACATCAAGCGGATGAACCACGATTGCGAGGAGCTGCTCCTGGCCGCCGAGCGCTTCGCGGCAATCGCCGCCGCCGCGTTCGGCGTCGAATCGCCCCAGCCCGCACTCAGCAAGGCCTGGGAAACCGTCCTCTTCCACCAGTTCCACGACGTCTTGGCCGGGACGAGCATCCCTGAGGCCTACGACGACGCCTGGCCGCTCCTGGAGGGGGTCCAGGAGACGGCGATGCGGGTGGTCCGCGAGTCGCTCGAGGAGTGGGGGCGGCGCGTGGACACCACGCGGGGCGCATCGCCCATCGTCTTCTTCAACCCGCTGGGCTTCGACCGCGAGGACGTTATCGAGCTCGAGCCGCAGGAGGCCGCGTGGTGGCACAGGCGTCCCGCCTGTGTCCCCGACAGGCCGGAGGCCTGTGCCACCGCCCTCTTCGACGAGCAGTTCCAAGAGGTGCCCGTGCAGCATGCCGACGGGCGCCTCGTGTTCCGAGTGCGCGTGCGCTCGCTCGGCTTCGCCTGCTACCACCTCAGCGGCGAGCACGAGCCGCAGGCGGGCGCCACGGGGCTGGTGGTGACGCCGACCTCGATTGAGAACGCGCTCATCAAGATCGAGCTGGACCCCGCGAGCGGGGCGCTGTGCGGCCTGTTGGACAAGCGGGCCGCGGGTCCCTGTGGTCCTTGTGGTCCCTGTGGTCCTTCGGCCGGAAAGGGACCACAGGGACCACAAGTACCACAGGGGCAGGGCCGGCCGAACCTGCTCATCGCCCCCGGCGCCACCCTCGTGGTGCTGCGCGACCCCAGCGACACGTG
>VGYW01000370.1 GCA_016872875.1 Planctomycetota bacterium
GCCCCGCGTCTTCCGAGGCGACGACGTGGGGGTGAAGCTCTGCTACCCGAACCCCCTCAACCCCGAGCGCTACGTGGTTGTGTTCGCCGGCCTCTCGCCCGCCGCGCTCGACCAGATAAACAACCGCTTCGGAAACTGGTTCGGCTGGGGGCCTTACGACAACTACGACTGGTTCGACTACGGCGTGTTCGACGCCCGGACCATCTCGCCCGAGACGTTCCTGTGCGTCGGCTTCTTCGATATGGCCTGGAAGCTCGACGAGCGCTACCAGTTCCTCGGCGACGACGCGGCGCGTGCCGCCACCCAGCCTCAGAAGGTGCCCAGCCTCCACGCCCTGCCCGAGCCCGCGCCCGCCGAGCTCTACCTCAGCGACCTGGTGCCCAGCCTCGTGGACCAGCACAAGGGCCTCGTCGGCTTCGACCGCTCGCACCAGGGCAACCCCATCACCATCGGCCTTGCCCCTGTGGGCGGCGTGTCCCCCGTGGGCGGCGTGTCCCCACGCCGCGTGCCGCGGGATGGGGACATCCCGCCCACAATCCCCAAACGCGGCCTGGGCGTGCGGGCGCCATCGAAGATCGAGTACCAGCTCGGCGGCAAGTACGCCTTCTTCCGCGCCACCGTGGGCATAGATATGGAGGACGACCTCGAGGCCACCCCCGCCCGCGACCGCGGCGAGCGGGTGCAATTCATCGTCAGCGGCGACGGCAAGCGGCTCTACAGCTCCGAATGGCTCAAGTGGAACTCCAAGCCCGTCGCCGTCGAGGTGGACATCAAGGGGGTGAAGACCCTCCGCCTGGAGGCCGATTGCTCCCTCTCCCGCTGGCTCGTGGGCAGTGCCGACTGGGCCGAGGCGCGCGTGAGCGCCCGCTGAGCCTCAGCAGAGCACCGTCCACAGATTGACACAGATTCACACAGACAAGACAAGAACCGAGCCGGGATTCAAAGCCACCATCGGCCTGATCTCGCATCCGCGCCCATCTGCGTAATCCGCGGTTCTCCCCTCTCCGGCGGCCGAGGAGGGGACTCTAACCGCGGATTACGCGGATCGGCGCGGATAGGAGAGGGGCGACAACGAGGCCTCAACCCTCTCTGCCTGTCTTCTGCCATCTGTGCGAATCTGTGTGAATCTGTGGACGGGAACTCGGGGGGCGCTTCGGCCTGCGGGAGGCCAGGGCTGGGCATCATGAAAACCCGATTGACGATGTTGACTTTTCGTGGTAGAATGATGGCATGATTGCCAGGGCGAGAGAGTTGGCGACGCTGCGCGGGCTGCTGCGCCGGCACCGCGTGGTCGGGATCGTGGGCGCGCGCCAGGTGGGCAAGACGACCCTGGCGCGCGTGCTGGCGGGGGAGTGGCCCGGCGAGACGACGTTCCTCGACCTTGAGAACCCCGAAGACGAGGCCCGGCTGGCCGACCCGATGCTGGCGCTCAAGCCGCTGAGGGGCCTGGTGGTGATTGACGAGGTCCAGCGGCTGCCGGCCCTCTTCAGCGTGCTGCGGGTGCTCGTGGACAGGCCGTCGCGGCCCGCCCGGTTCCTCGTCCTCGGCAGCGCATCGCCGGAGCTGCTCCGGCAGGGCTCGGAGACCCTCGCCGGGCGCATCTACTACCACGAGCTTGGGGGCCTGACGCTCGAGGAAGTGGGGGCGACGCAAGGAGAGAGGCTCTGGTTCCGCGGCGGGCTGCCGCGCTCCTTCCTCGCGCGCTCGCTCCGGGAGAGCCGCGAGTGGCGGCAAGGCTTCATCCGGACCTTCCTCGAGCGCGACCTCCCACAACTGGGCATCTCCATCGGCGCCAGCGCCATGCGGCGCTTCTGGACGATGCTCGCGCACTACCACGGGCAGACGTGGAACGCCGCGGAGTTCGCGCGGGCGTTCGGGGTCGCGGACGTGACGGTGCGGCGGTACCTGGACTGGCTGACGTCGGCGCTCGTGGTGCGTCAGCTCCAGCCGTGGCACGAGAACATCTCGAAGCGCCAGGTCAAGGCCCCGAAGGTGTACATCGCCGACAGCGGGCTTCTGCACGGGCTGCTCAACCTGCGGAGTCCGGCGGACCTGGCGGCCCATCCCAAGGTCGGCGCCTCGTGGGAGGGGTTTGTGCTCGACCAGGTGGCGCGGCGGCTGGGCGCGGACCGCGCCGAGTGCTTCTTCTGGGCGACGCACCAGGGCGCCGAGCTGGACCTCTTGGTGGTGCGTGGCAACGCCAGGCTGGGCATCGAGGTGAAGCGGACCACCGCCCCCGCCCTGACCCCTTCCATGCGCATCGCGCTGAGGGACCTGCGGCTCGGCCGCCTGGACCTCATCCACGCGGGCGAGCAGACGTTCCCGATGGCGGAGCGCGTGAGAGCCGTCGCCTTCTCGCGCCTGCTGGGGAGCCTGGCGCCTCTGCCTTGACCGCTCGGCGAGTGGAACCAGTTCCGCCCTGTCAATCCTCTCTCTCACTTGGTCATTGAGGATTGGGTGTTGAGTATTGGGCGTTGGACTTCTGGCGTCCCCGCACGGCCCAGCAGCTCAGGCCAATGCCGAGCAGGATGCCGCAGAGGAGGACGAGCCAGAAGGCCCACGTCGGGCTGCCCTCCAGGCCGCTGGGCAGGTTCATCCCGAAGATGCCGGCGAGGGCCGTCAGCGGCAGGAAGATGGCCGCCAACAGGTTCAGGCGGTTGGCCACGCTGATGGACTCCATGCTGAGGCGTGCCTCCTCCTCGGCGCGCATGGCGATGTTGAACTCAAGGGCGTTCTTCGTGTCCTCGTAGAGCAGGTCGAGGGTGCGGTCGAGCTCGTAGGCCGCGTCGCGGGCGTCAATGAGGTCGCGGTCTTCGAGCGCGGCCTCGCGGGCGGCCTGGAGGGTGGCCAGGAGGTTCTTCGCCGTGTGGTGCAGGGGGGCCACTTTCTCGAGGATGTCGAAGTAGTCCCTGGCGCCCGTGGCCTGCTCGTATTCCTGGGTGAGGCGGGCCTCGGCGTCTTCGAACTCCTCGATGTGCTCCATGAGCCTGGCGAGGCCGCCGCGGGTGCTGGCCTCCCAGGCGCCGTCGGGCTTGCGCCAGAAGAAGACCGGCTCGCGGTCGCGCTCGTCGGCCCCTGGGGCCTTGTGGAGGACGAGGAGCAGGTGGCCTTGTGCGGCCATGGCGCGCTGCCGGCCGGGCCGCTTCCGGCCGAAGCGCGCCTTCATCTCGTCGGGCAGGTGCTGCCAGAAGTGCGGGAGCTTCATCGCGCGTCCTCCTTCCGCCAGCATTATAGGGGCGGCTGGGCGCAGGTCAAGGGCGACTTATGAAGGCGCTGTTCGCTTTGTTTCCAGCGGTCCTCGCCGGCCTTGTGGCGCTCGCAGAGGCGGGCGAGGGGGAGAAGGCGTCGCTGTTCGCCACTGAGCCCAAGGCGGCGAAGGCGGGGCAAGGGTGGGAGGTGTCATTCGCCCTCGCCGCGCCATCGGACGTGACGGTCCGCGTAGCCGATGCTGCTGGGCGGGTGATTCGCCACCTCGCCTGCGGGATGGTGGGGCTGGAGAGGGCGGCGAAGCCCTTCGCCCCCAACTCGCTCGCGCAGAAGATCGCCTGGGATGGGAAGGACGATGGCGGGAAGACTGCCGCGGCGGAGGGCTGCCGCTTCGTCGTCGCCGTGGGCACGCGGGCGAGGTTCGACAAGTTCATCCTCTGGAACCCCGCCGGCTTCGGGGTGCTCGGGGCGCCGAACTGGGCGTTCCCGGGGGCCATCGCCGTCGGGCCGAAGGGCGAGCTCCACGTCGTCGAGCAATACGGCGTCCACTACTCCACCCTGCGGGTGTTCGACCGCGAGGGGCGGTTCGTGCGCTGCCTGTGGCCGCTGAGCCTGGACAAGCCGCGGGAGGCCCTGGAGCCGTTCTTTGCGAGCACGATGACCATCTGGCCGGCGGACGTGGCGCCCTGGGGCGCGACCGACTGGGCGGGCCGCACCGTGCCGCGCTCGGTGAGCCACAGCGCCTTCTACTGGTATGGCGTGCGGACCAACGCGATGGCCGTCGCGCCCGACGGGCGCGTCATCCTCACCGACGCCCACGTGACCAGCAAGACCAGCCTCCTCACCATCGCCTCCAACGGCCTGCCCGAGAATGTCCAGGGCACGTTTCCGTGGCTCGACAGGAACTCCTACGCGAAGCACTGGGACCTGGCCGTGGGCCCTGACGGCAGCCTGTATCTCTCCGACAAGGGCTACGGCGTCGTGGCCCATCTTGATGCGAGAACGCTCAAGCCTATCAGCTCGTTCAGCTATCGCGGGACGCAGCAGCTCGATGCCCCGACCTATCTTCTCGGGGAACCGAGGTTGGAGAAGGCCGGCGTGTGGGACCCGCTCTGGGCGCTGGCGGTGGACAAGGAGGGGCGCATCTGGCTGGCCAATCCCCGCGAGGGCCGCATCAAGGTCTTCCGCAAGGATGGCCTCCTCCTGACGAGCTTCGACCGCATCGCCCTGGCGGCAGGCGAGCGGAAGCTCAACGCTGGCGAGGTCGCCCTCGCCGCCAACCACAAGTCGGGCGCAGTCTACCTGAACATCCCCGTGGAGAGGGAGCGTCGCCTCGTCAAGCTGGCGTTCGATGAGAGGCCCAAGGTCGTGGCAGAGGCACCCCTGCCCCGCAACGCCAAGCGGATTGCGGCGGATGGCGAAGGGGACCTTGTGTGGGCCATCGTGGGCTACGACGTGCTCTTCAGGGTGCGAGACCTCGGGGACAAGCTGGAGGGCAAAGCCATCGAGGGGCTGGCGAACAAGACCCTCACCTTCCCCCGCCTGATGAGCGTGGGGGGCGACGGCACGCTCTGCCTGGCCGATGCCGCCTCCAACTACATCCAGACCGATGTCGAAGGCAACGCATTCAAGCGATTCGCCTGGTACGGCGCCGGCGGCCACGGCTACTCAGCGGTTGACCCCGAGGGCAATTGGTCCGTCGCCGTCACCATCGGTCGCGACAGGCACGAGGTCTGGAAGCTCTCGCCCGAGGGCACACGGCTGAAGCTGGGCGACAAGGAGGCCATCGCCCTCGAAGGCGTCAAGGAGCCGAAGGGCCTCTGCCTCGCCCCCAACGGCGACATCCTCGTGGCGGTTACCACGACGCTTCCGCCCGAGCGCGAGAAGGCCCTCGGCGGCATCTTCGGCAGCGTGGACGTAAAGGGGGCAGAGCATAACTACAGCCGGGTGGACGTCTACGCCCCCGACGGCACCCTGAAGAAGAGCGGCCTCGTGCGGCTCCAGGGCGTGAACGACGTCAAGCTCGCCCGCGACGGCTCCCTCTACGTCATCGAGACCGGCCTGTGCCACGGCGCCCACAAGCGCCGCGCCGCCAAGCTCGACAACAAGCAGTTCACCCTCTACAACCGCCTCCTCAAGTTCGCCCCCGAGGGCGGCGTCCGCGACGGCGCGGGCCAACTGTGGAGCCATCGCGGCCTCTCGGGCGTGAGCTCCTACACCTGCGCCGGCGAGTGCCCCGCCGCGCAACTGTGCGTGGACCCCGACGACCGCGTGTGGCTGCCCGACCCCGCGATGTACAACGTCGCCGCCCTCGACGCCGCGGGCAACCTGATGTTCCGGGCCGGTGCCTACGGGAACGCCGACTGCCGCGGCGGCGGGGCCGACGCCCTGGTGCCCGGCACGAGGGTGGTCCGCCACCCCGAGGTTCCCCTCGCGCGCCCCTTCGGCATCGCCGTCTGGAACGACTGGCTCCTCATCGCCGACATGCACTCCCACCGCGTCCTCCGCTGCGCCCTGGCGCCTGTGGAGCAGCGCGAGGCCGCCCTCGGCCACTGAGTGCAACGCCCCACAGAAAACGGGACAAAACCGCAGTCCCAAAGGGACAGCAGTGGGTAGCCGGCGGCTTCAGCCGCCGGATGGAGGCGCACACACAGCCCAGTGCCGAAGGCACGGCAGCAGCCCACGGGAGACGGGCCGGCGCGTGTATCTGCCGTCCCTTCGGGACTTCCCTACTTCTGGCGCGCGAGTCCGGCGGCTGAAGCCGCCGGCTACCCACTGTGCTCCCTCTGGGAGCAAGAGAGCGAGCTGCCCGCGATTCTGTCCCCTTATCTGTGGGGCGTTGTACTGAGAGAGCCCTGAGAGGCCGCTACGGCCCGCCAATCCCCACAGAGCGCACAAACAACGAGGGCCACTTGGCAAGAGGCCCCCGCCTTGTCCAATACGCGCGTGGCATCTTGCCGGTTCATGGGTGTCGCCGCAGGGAAACGAGAGGCGGATGACCACCGACACACAAGTGCTCGGGCCAACCCGCGCGCCGCTTGCCTTGCGCCGGGCCGCCATGTAGAATGTGCGGAACGCCGGTTGGCGGGAAGCGGCGGCGCCTGAGGAGCAGCTAATGCAGTACCGGGCCGTGGGCAACACCGGCGCCAGGGTCTCCATCCTGGGCATCGGCACGATGCGGTTCAAGGACCGCGGCAACGCTGTGGCGGTCATACGCCGCGCGGTGAAGATGGGCCTGAACTACATAGACATCGGGGCGGGCTACTCTTACCGCAACGCGGAGGAGAACGCGGAGGCGTGGGTGGGCGAGGCGATACGCGGGCTCGACCGGTCGGCACTCGTCCTCTCGGCGAAGGCCCAGCCGCGCAAGGGGGAGACGCGCGTGGACCGCGGCCTGGGCATCCACACCCGCGACCAGATGTGGCGCTGCATCGAGGCCTCGCTGCGGCGCGTGGGCGTGAGCTACTTCGACTTCTACCAGCTCTGGGACATGAGCGCGCCCGCGCACTACGACGCCGGCTGCTCGGGCAAGGACAGCCCGCTCGTGGCCCTCCGCGAGGCCAGGGAGCAGGGCCTCGTCCGACACATCGGCTTCACCAGCCACGGCGGCCCCGACGACATCATCCAGTGGCTCGGCCGCGTGCCCGACTTCCGTTTCGTCACCGTCTACTACAACTTCACCAACCGCTACGTCGAGGAGGCCATAAGCTACGCCTTCGACCACGAGGTCGGCGTGGCCATCATGGGGCCGCTCTACGGCGGCATCCTGGTGGGGCACTCCACCGCCTTCGACGACGCGCTCGTCGAGCTGCGCCGCATGCCGGTCCACGAGATCGCCTTCCGCTTCCTCTTCAGCAACACGAGAATCTCCACCGTGCTCAGCGGGATGAACGACCTGGGGCACCTCGCGGAGAACGTGGCGATCGCCGGCGACCGCGCGGCGCTCACGCCCGGACAGTGCGAGCGCTTCGTCCGCGCCTTCCAGGACTTCTCGAAGGGCGAAGCCCTCTGCACCGGCTGCCGCTACTGCGACAACGCCTGCCCCCTCGAGCTGCCCATCTACCAGCTCATGGGCGCCTACCAGCTCAGCCAGATTTTCGGCCTGCCCGCGGGCGACGAGCAGCTCGAACGCCTCAAGCGGCAGGTCACGCTCGACGCCGCCCAGTGCCAGGCCTGCGGCAGGTGCACAGACAAGTGCCCGCGCCTCGTCCCCGTCGCCAAGCGCATGAAGCACCTCGCCGAGCTCCTCGAGCGCGCCTGAGCCCCCCTCCGCCTGGGCTTCACGGACAGGTGGGGCTTGGGTGTCGAATGCCCGTTCCCACGCTCCGCGTGGTGCGTGCTTGGTGTCGCGTCGGAGGGTTGCCCACCTCTCCCTTGGGGAGAGGTCGCCCGCCAGAGGCGGGCGGGTGCAGGTGGGGCTTGGGTGTCGAATGCCCGTTCCCACGCTCCGCGTGGTGCGTGCTTGGTGTCGCGTCGGAGGGTTGCCCACCTCTCCCTTGGGGAGAGGTCGCCCGCCAGAGGCGGGCGGGTGAGGGTGCCTCCTGCCTCGTCCGCGGCAAGCCAAGCACCCTCACCCCAGCCCTCTGCCCGAGGGAGAGGGCGCCATTCGGGACACCATATCTGATTCCTGGCGCGTCTGCTGGTCTGACGCGGGCCTTTGGGGCCAGGCTTCTGCGGATGTAGGATGCGGCAAAGGAGTCGCTCCAGCCGAGTGATGACCCGCTCGCTGCCCAGCGACCGGCCGCTCCGCTCGTGGCGGCGGCACCACTCGCCCATGAAGTCAAGATATGCCTCATAGTGTCCCGAATGGCACTAACCCGCATTTCTCACCAGCGGCTGGTGAGAAATGCGGGAACCACCAAACCACAAGCACCAAGCGCCAAACAAGCCCCAAACTCCAATCCTCAATGGTCCAAGCGGAGACTACGTGGTGTTGCCC
>VGYW01000371.1 GCA_016872875.1 Planctomycetota bacterium
GGTCGGCCTTGATGCCGCCACGCGAGATGCCGATCCAGCCTTCGGTGCCGCGGAATTCGGTGTAGTCGCCGCCGGGGGTGAAGTGGAGCTTGACGCCGTTGGCGAAGCGGATGCGGACGTCCCAGTCGTAGACGGCGTCGTGGCGGCCCTCGGGGGAGATTTTGCCGGTGCCTTCGACTTCCCAGAGGCCGGCGAGGTGGGTGTCGTAGCCCCAGACGAGGATGTCGAGTGGGTGCGCGCCCCAGCCGGCGATGAAGCCGAGGGCGTAGTCGTAGCAGTGGTACCAGCCGCCGCCGCCGAGGGGGCAGCCGGTGTAGGGGGTCCAGCGGGCTGGGCCGAGCCAGAGGTCGTAGTCGAGGCCCTCGGGGATGGGCAGCGGCTTGTCGTTGCCGCCCGGGCCGCTGTTGGGGGCGACGACGCGGAGTTCCTTGATCTCGCCGATGCGGCCGGAGCGGACGAGTTCGCAGCCGTAGCGGCAGTGGTCGCTGGAGCGCTGCTGGGTGCCGTATTGGAAGACGCGTGCGTAGCGGTGGACGGCTTCGCGGCAGGCGATGTCCTCGCGGATGCTGACGCCGAGTGGTTTTTCGATGTACATGTCCTTGCCGGCCTTGGCGGCGGCGACGCCGATGGGGACGTGCCAGTGGTCGGGGGTGCCGATGGTGACGGCGTCGATTTCGTCGCGTGCGAGCATTTCGCGGAAGTCGGCGTAGGGGGTTGCGCCGCGGGCCTGGGCCTGCTTCTCGCGGCGGTCGCGCCAGGGGTCGCAGACGCCGATGACTTGTCCGACGCCGAGGCCGGAGCCGCGTCCGCCCATCCCGATCATGCCGACGCAGATGCGGTCGCTGGCGGGCGGCTTGCCCGCGGCGCCGAGGGCGGCGGAGGTGAGCATGTGGGGGGCGGCGAAGAGGCCGCCAGCTACGCCCGCTCCGTGGCTGAGGAGGGCTCGTCGGGTCAACCTGCGCTGCTCTTTGCTCATTGGCGGTTCCCCTCAGAAGAGGCCAAGGAACTTCTTGCGCTTGACGTCGAAGGTCACGCGGTTGGAGAAGATCTGGCCGGTCCAGACGCGGACGTAGGCGATCTTGTCGGTGAGGAGTTTGGCCTGCTCGTCGGTGAGGCGGTTGCTGATGATGACCTGGGCCGAGTCGTCGCCGACCGCGTAGGAGGCCATGAGGGAGTAGCGTCCGGGGTTGGTCAGGCCGCGTGCCTGCCTGGGGGAGAAGATGAAGCGGCGGCCGACGAAGCTCTGGGGGGGGAGGACGACGTAGTGGTAGTAGTCGTCGCGGGCGTCGAGGGGCACTTTGACGTCGGGGCTGCGGTAGACGAGTCGCATGTCGCGGTCGGTGCGGATTTGGAACTTGAAGAGCCATTCGACGGCGCGGCCGTCACGGGTGTGGACGACGGGTTCGAAGTAGACGGGGATGTCGCGGGCGTTCTGGCCGCCGCCGGCGGCGGAGACGTTTTCGAGGCGGATGTCCACGATGATCGGCTCGCCGAGCTGGTAGGCCGGCTTGTCGGTGCGGATGGTCACGCGGAGGCCGTTCTTCGCGCGGGCCAGCTCGATGTCTATGGCCTCTTCGTCGAGCTCCTTGAAGCGGTCGTCGTCAACGCCGAGGACTTCCTTGGCGGTCGGCTCCTTCGCGCGGCCGAGCCAGGGGAGCCAGCCGCAGCCGGCCGCAGCGAGGGCGAGGAACGCCGCTGCTAGAAGGGTGATCATCCTGGACGTGATTGAGTGCATTGGCGGCGAAGCCCCTGATACTGCGTTCTCGCGCTCGTCGTCGTCCTCGTCGTCGTCGTCGAGACCTCTGCCTTCCCCCCCTCCTGGCGATTCGACGACGAGGACGACGACGACAACGACGACGATTCAGGACACGGCGCTGGCGGCGAGGTCGCCGACCTCGGTGGTGGAGTAGCCCATCTTGCCTGCGGCCATGCTCTTCATCTTGGGCGTGGTCGCCGCGATTGCGGCGTCCACGGCCGCGGCGGCCTTGTGCTCGCCGAGCACGTCGAGCATCATCCCCACGGCGGCGATGGCGGCGATGGGGTTGATGGCGTTCTTGCCGGCGTACTTGGGCGCCGAGCCGCCCATAGGCTCGAACATCGAGACACCGCCGGGATTGATGTTGCCGCCCGCGGCCACGCCCAGACCCCCCTGGATCATCGCCCCGAGGTCCGTGATGATGTCGCCGAACATGTTGTTCGTCACGATCACGTCGAAGAACTCGGGGTTCTTCACCATCCACATGCAGGTCGCGTCCACGTGTGCATAGTCGCGGAAGACCTCAGGGAAGTCGGCGGCGCCGACCTCGTTGAAGGCTCGCCACCAGAGGTCCTGCTCGAAGGTCAGGACGTTGGTCTTCCCGCACATGGTCAGGCAGCCTGTGGTCTCGAACTCCGCCGCGGCGGAGTCGCGGCTCAGGAGCTTGCCGAGCATCTTGCCGCGCTCGCGGTGGACGAACTCGACCACCTGGCCGGGGGACCCGCCGGCCACGGAGACTAGATCGGTTGAGTCGATCTTCACGGTGCGCTTGCGGGCGCGCCGCCGGGTGAACTCGAAGGCGTAGCGGATGCAGCGCTCGACGCCGGGCCGCGTGTTCACGGAAATCTGCGTGGCCACCTCCTCGGGCGTGCCCTTGCGCAGGACGCCCCCGGCGCCGGTGTAGAGCCCTTCGTTGTTCTCGCGGACCACGACGAAGTCAACGTCCTTCGGCTCCTTCCCCTTGATCGGGCACTCCACGCCGGGATAGAGCTTCACTGGCCGCAGGTTTACGTATTGCCCCAGCTCGAAGCGAAGGGTGAGGAGCAGGCCGCGTTCGATGATGCCTGGCGGCACCATGGGGTGGCCCACGGCGCCCAGGTAGATGGCGTCCACCTTCCGCAGTTCGTCCAGCACGCTCGGCGGGAGCACCTCGCCGGTCTTCAGGTAGCGTTCGCCCCCGAGGTCGTAGTTGATCAACTCGCAATGGAACCCGTAGGCTCTGGACGCGGCGGCGAGCACCTTCAGCCCCTCGCGCACCACCTCAGGCCCCGTCCCGTCGCCGGGAATCACCGCGATCCGATACGCCATTCCGCCATGCTCCTCTTTCTCCTCCCGCCTGCTCAGCCACGCTAAGAGCTTACCAGAATCCGGTCGGGGACGCAACATCCGGGGCTTGATCGGCCACCGGCGGCGCAGGTATAATCCTGACATGGCCACCCCTCTGCAACTGAAGCGCAACATCGGCATCATTGCGCACATAGACGCCGGAAAGACCACGACGACCGAGCGCATCCTGTACTACACCGGCCTGGAGCACAGGCTCGGGAACGTGGACGACGGGACGACCGTGACCGACTGGATGGAGGAGGAGCGGAAGCGCGGGATCACGATCACGGCCGCGGCAGTGACCTGTCCCTGGCGCTCCACGAGCGGCTCAGGGCCGGCCTGCGAGATAAACATCATAGACACGCCGGGCCACGTGGACTTCACGGCGGAGGTCGAACGCTCCCTCCGCGTGCTGGATGGCGCGGTGGTCGTGCTCGACGCCGTGGCCGGCGTCCAGGCCCAGAGCGAGACCGTGTGGCGGCAGGCCGACCGCTACCGCGTGCCGCGCATCGTGTTCGCCAACAAGATGGACCGCCCCGGGGCCGACTTCGAGAAGTGCGCGGCCATGATACGCGAGCGCCTCGGCGCCGTGCCCGTCCCCATCCAGATCCCGCTCGGCGCCGGGCAGGACTTCGCGGGCGTGGTTGACCTGCTCACCATGCAGGCCCGCTACTACGACGTGGAGAGCCAGGGGGCGCGCTACGAGGACCGCCCCATCCCGCCCGACGCCCAGGAGATCGCGCAGCTCCACCGCGACGAGATGGTCCACACCCTCGCCGAGCACTCCGACGCCCTGATGGAGCGCTACCTGGAGGACAAGCCGATCGGCCCCGACGAGCTCCGCAAGGCGCTCCGCGAGGCCACCGTCGCCAGCCGCATCGTCCCCATGCTCTGCGGCGCCGCCTTCAAGAACATCGGAGTCCAGGCCGTCCTCGACGCCGTGTGCGACTACCTTCCCTCGCCGCTCGACGTGCCGCCGGTGCGGGGCATGCACCCGAAGGCGGCCCAGGCCATCGAGCGCCAGGCCAGCGAGAAGGGCCACTTCCTCGCACTCGTCTTCAAGATCGCCTCGGACGAGCACGGCGACATCGCGTACCTGCGCATCTACGCCGGCCGCCTCGAGGCGCGCCAGCACACCTTCAATCCCCGCACCGGCGAGCGCGAGCGCATCACCAACCTCTTCCGCATGTACGCCAACGCGCGCACGGCCATCCAGGAGGCCGCGGCCGGCGACATCGTGGCCGTGACCGGGCTGCGGAACTCGAGCACGGGCGACACGCTTTGCGACCCGCGGCACCCCATCGTCCTCGAGGCCATGAGCTTTCCCGAAACCGTCATCTCGATGGCCATCGAGCCGAAGACGAGCGCCGAGCGGGCGCGGCTCGACGCCGTCCTGGCCCGCCTCGAGAAGGAGGACCCGACCTTTCGGCGGCGGGTGGACCCCGAGACGGGCCAGACCATCGTCTCCGGCATGGGCGAGCTCCACCTCGAGGTCATCAAGCACAGGATGCTCAGCGACTTCCACGTGGCGGCAAATGTCGGCAAGCCGCGCGTCTCGTACAAAGAGACCATCCAGCGGGCGGTTGACTGCGAGGCCGACTACACCCAGGCCGCGGGCGGGCGCCCCCAGTTCGCGCGCGTCAAGCTCCACCTCGCGCCCGTCAGCGGCGCAACCGCGCTCCAGGTGCACATCCTGGTCCCCGACGACCAGATTCCGCGCGCCTTCCACCCCGCGGTCAAGGACGGCATCGAGGGCGCGGCCAGCAGCGGCGTCCTCGCGGGCTACCCGGTTGTGGGGGTTAGCGTGACGGTGATGGGCGGCGAGTTCCGCGTGGCGGACTCGACCGAAGGGGCCTTTGCGGCGGCCGCCGCCAAGGCATTCCGCCTCGGCGCAGAGCAGGCCGGCGTGGCACTCCTCGAGCCCTGGATGCGCTTCGAGGTCATGACCCCCGAGGCCCACGTGGGCGACGTGTTGGCCGACCTCAGCGGCCGCCGCGCCCACATAGCGGAGCAGGCCATTCGCAGCGGCGTCCACGTCCTCTCAGGCAAGGTGCCGCTCTCCGAGATGTTCGGCTACGCCACCGCCCTCCGCTCCCTCACCCAGGGCCGGGCCACCTTCACCATGGAGCCCGTCGCCTACCTCCCCGTCCCCGACGAACTTGCGAAAGCCATGATGTTCTGACCCTGATCGTCCTCGTCCCTCGTCCTCGTCCTTCGTCCTCGATCCTCGTGGCCTGTAGGAGAAGATTCGAGGACGAGGGACGATGGACGAGGACGAGGACGATTCAAGAGGGATGAAGCCTTAGCTTGAAGTGGCTGGTGCGACGTGATATGCTACGGGCTAGAGGGACAGGCTTCAACAGCAGACCAGAGAGGGGCGAGACATGGCCGCCACACGCACTACCGCCATCCCGGAGACCGTGCTCCTGAGCGCGCAGACCCTCGACGATCTGGAGGACTGGCTCGCCGCCAACGATCCGGCCTTCCTTCAGCGCATGCGCCGCATCCGCAACGACGAGGACGTGGCTGGTCAGGGCAAGGACCTCGAGGGGATCCTGGAGCGCTGGCCCGTGTCCATCACTTGATGGGCAACCTGGCCAGTGATGTGGTACAGCCGCGTTGTTCCAGGAGCAACGACTCACCTAATGGGTCAGCACCAGGGGGAAGGTCGGTGGTTGGCCTGACAGGAGAGCGCCTCACATGAAGCGATTGGATGCTCAGATGCACCGCTGGGCGCCGCTCTTGCGTGATGACGTTGGTGTCCCGATCGAGGCAAGCAATGCGCTCGCGACGGCTACCGACGCGGATGTGCGGATACTGCCCCGAGAGGTCCGGGACGCCGTGGTTGCGTCAACCCCTGTCGCTCTGCGTCATCGGCTCGACGAGCTTCGCGCCTATGAGGCTTTCATGGAGACAACGCGCTCCCTAGAGAAGCGGCCGGACGTGACCCGTGCCAGGGTTATCGTGCAAAGCTACATTTGTTTCGTGTACCTTAAGGATGCTTGCTTCGAGGTTTTGGCACGCGAGCCACAGACGGGGTGTACCTTGAGATCCTGTTGCCGCTATCTGAGCAATGATCCTGTACGCGCTTTCAGGAACGCGTTCGCTCACGGGAACTGGCAGTATAGGCAGGATTTCAAAGGGCTGATCTTCTGGGACCGCAAACGCGGGGAACCCAGTAAGGGGCTGGCGACATACGAAGTCTCCCAGGAGGAACTGCACTTCTGGCAGGCTTTAGCAAGGTGTACCGCTTACGTAGTCTACATGGCTCTGGAAGGCGGGTAGCCACGTTGTTCAGCACACCGCGGGCAGCAGGGAACGACAGGCCGCCCGCTTCTCCCTCACCCAGGAGCGTGCCTCCTCATTGCTCCCGCGCTTCCACGAGGACACGCTCGTAGAGCTCGCGGCTCACCCAAAATCCGGCCCGGCCGATCAGCTCATCGACCACAGGGCGGACCATATGGAGGAGCCCCAGGGACTTGGCTTGGAGCAGTATGCCCAATACCCCGAGGGTCTTCAGCCGGAAGCTCAGTGCCGTCTCGCGGCCATGGTGCTCATCCAGAAGCAGCAATTCGGCCCGCCGCTCCAGCGCGAGAACGATGGCCTCAGACTCCCCAGGATGGAGTCGGCGGAGGAGTGCCTCGACCAGAGCTGTGTTCTGCACCGGTTGCGTTCTGATCCACTCCTCGGCCTTCACCTCATCCCACACAGTATACTCGGCGGCAAGCTCCTCGCGCACGGCACTGGGGATGACAATCTCATGGTAGAGAGACTTCAGGAGATGAAGCTGTCCGATGATGACGAGGTTTGCGATGGGGGAAGTGTTGCTGACGATCATCACAGGCGCCCTGTTTCCCTAAGCGTCTTGAGGTCCTCTTCGAGGTCCGCCACGCTGTAGTGAACAGGGATTTCGCGGCTGGCGAGCAGGTGCTGGAACTGGAGGCGGGTCATCCCGGCCAGGCGGCTGGCCTGTGCAAGCGTCAGCTTGTCCTTCTGGAACAAGAGGACCGCGATTTCCTGGCGGAGTTCGTCCGCGGTCATCCGAGCCGACTCGAGAACGTCGTCTGGCACCACTACGCTCATGGGCAACCGTCTCCGGACTCCGCCTAACTCCACTGCTGGATCATACCCCTTCACCGCCACGGAGTCAAAGCATCGTTCTAGACCCCGAACGTGCCCTCGACACTCATGGTCTTGCCCGCGCCTTTCTTTGAGGCGGAGGCGCGGATGCGCTCCTGGAGCTTGGCGTAGAAGAGCTCTTCGTCCACCGGGATGTCCACCCAGCCGTCCGTCCAGGCCGAGAGGAGCATGGCGTTGGAGATTTGGAGGCTGTTGATGCCCTCCTGGCCGGGGGTGATGAGGGGGGTGCCCTTGAGGATGGCGTCAATCCAGCTCTTGGTGATCGCCTGGTGCGAGCCGCCGCCTGAGCGGACTGGGATTTCGCACTTCCAGCACTCGGGCTCGCCGAAGCCGCCCTTGTAGTCCCGAATGTGCTCGCTGGCGGGCACGCGGGTGCGCCAGAAGGTGAGCGTGCCGCCCTCGAGGACCAGCTTGCCGTTGTCGCCTGTGACCTCCAGGCGGTTGGTGCCGGGGGCCTCGCCCGTGGTGGTGATGAAGACGCCCGTGGCCCCGTTGGGGTACTCGACGTAGGCCGTGGCGTCGTCCTCGACCTCGATGTCGTGGTGCTTGCCGAAGGCGACGAAGGCGCGGACGCGGCTGGGGGTGCCGCAGGTCCACTGCCAGAGGTCGAGGTTGTGGGGGCACTGGTTGATGAGGACGCCGCCGCCCTCGCCGGCCCAGGTGGCGCGCCAGCCGCCGCTGTCGTAGTAGCTCTGCGCGCGATACCAGCTCGTGGCAATCCAGACCGAGCGCTTGAGCGCGCCCAGCTCGCCCGACTCGATGAGCTCCTTGAGCTTCTGGTAGACCGGCACGGTGCGCTGGTTGAACATGAGGGCGAAAGCCTTGCCGGAGCGTGCCGCGGCCTCGTTCATCTCGCGGACCTGGCGGGTGTAGACGCCGGCCGGCTTCTCGCTGAGGACGTGGAGCCCGTGC
>VGYW01000372.1 GCA_016872875.1 Planctomycetota bacterium
ACAACAACATGTATGCCCCAGAGGGGGCCGTGAATTCAAGGGTCTTCTGCTGTAATGCACGACATTTCCTCAACTTACGCAGTGTCCGAAACGGACCACGCCCCATTGATTTCCCCGACAACATCACCGCCCCGGCCATCGGCCCCGAACGCTTCCGCCGCTACTGCGTGCCACTCTACAACGAGCTGGCTGCCATGCTCGCCGAGAGGGGGGCCTACGTGTTTGTGCACATGGACGGCCACCTCAAGCCCCTCTGGGACACCATTGGCGCCACGGGCGTCCGTGGCCTCGACTCGATGTCGCCCCCACCCGACAATGACACATCGGTCGCTGCCGCTCGACGGATGTGGCCCGAGATGCGACTGTGGGTCAACTTCCCCTCGTCGTGCCACCTCCGCGGCTACAAGGGCGCCCGCAAGGTGGCAGAGCGCATCCTCGAGGAGGACGCCTGCTCGGGCCTCCTCCAGATTCAGATTTCCGAAAACGTTCCCCGCGATGCCTGGCGCGAAAGCTACCGCGCCATCGCGGATGCGATTGACGCCCGGTGAGCATCTCGATACGTGGAATACCCAGCCTCGACACAGGAAGGCATGGCAGAAGGCCCTCAAGACGCCATAGCCGCGCCTTCGGGCCGCACGCGTTGATTCTCCCCCTGCATGACAGTATACTCGTGGAAAGTGCCCGTCCGCTTCCTCGCCCAGGATGACTTGATGAGAAGCCCCCGGACCGCACTTCTGCTCCTCTGCGCCCTTGGGCTGGCCGCCAGGGCCTTCGCCCACTCGCCTCACGCCTTCGCCTGCCCACGCACACGGCCAGGCGGGGTGAGGGTGGATGGCGACATTGACGCCTGGCAGGCCAACCGCTTCGTCGAGGTGCCACACACCCGCGTCTCCTTCGGCTCCCCACGCTCCGCCAAGGACATCTCGTTCCGCTTCGCTGCGATGTGGGACCGCTGGTTCCTCTACCTCGCCGTGGTCGTGACCGACGACTCGCTCGTGGCCGCGCCCACGCTCGAACGCCTCTACGAGGGCGATTGCGTCGAGATATGCCTCGACGTAAATAACGACAGCGAGGGCGGTTACGACGCCTCTGACTACCAGTTCGTCATCTCTCCCCTCGGCCCCGGCAACAAGCCGAGGGTGAACCTCTATCGCAACCCATTCTTCCATGTCGAGGACCGCCAGTGGGTCCACGTGGCGGCCAACACCACGCCCACGGGCTACGTCCTTGAGCTCGCCTTCTCCTGGCGGCAGCTCGAGGTCGCCCCGCGCCTCGGTCAGATCATTGGCTTTGAGATCGGCGTCCGCGACTACGATGCCGACGAATCGAAGAAGGGCATCGCCTGGGCACCCGCCGCTGACCCCGCGGCTAACCCCTTGCGCTGGGGCGACTTAGTGCTCACCAACCAGCCCGACGCCGATGTCTCACTCCTCGTCGAGCCCATCCGCGAGCGCAACGAGCGCTGGCAGCGCCTCCTCGGCGGCTCCGCCCGCGAGACCGACAACGAGGTTGCGATCACCATCCGCCCCACCCCTGTCGGCCGCCTCTCCCTCGGCCTCGGCTGGAACCTCCAGTTCCGCGACGGCCGCTTCCCCGACTGGTCGGACGGCGCCTGGAGCGCCTTCCTCGACCTCCTCGCCTGGACCCGCCCCGCCTGGCTCCGCTACGGCGTAAACCTCGGCCAGTGGGAGACTAAGAACGACGACGCCGACCCCTCCCACCCCAACTGGGAGGGCTTCGCCTTCCGCTCGAAGGCCATGCTCAACCACTACCGCGTCCTCGACCTCTGCGAGAAGCAGGGCATAGACGTCCTCTGGGCAAACTGGTGCATTGGCGACCGGGCCACAGGCGTCCACTGGCTCGCCGAGACGACCCGCAAGCCCGCCCTGGGCGACGGCGACTCCGATCCCTACAACGACGCGCCCTACGACCCCGAGGAATTCGCCGAGAGCCTCGCCGCCTGCCTTCACCACCTAAAGGCCGTCCGCAACTACACTTGCGTCAAGCAGGTCTCCCTCTGGAACGAGCCCGACCAAGGCTGGGCCTTCAGCTCCCCCTCCGCCAAGTACCCTAAGCCCTTCTGGACCTACTACGATGTCCTCGCCCGCCACCTCGGACGCCTCGGCCTGCGCGACGCTGTAAAGATCGTGGGGCCGGAGACTTCCACCGGCAGCTACGAGACTCTTGGGGCCCTCCCGGGCCGACCGGCGCCCTACTCGAAGGAGGTGGACATCCTGGCCCACCACGACTACCTGGGCTACGCCGACTATCATCGCGTTGATCGCGGCGCCCCAACCGCCCGCGCCGCAAAGGCTTACGCCGAGCTGACAGGCCGCGCCCGCCCCATCGCCGTCACCGAGTTCGGCAACTGCGGCAACGGCTCCGAAGAAGTCACCGGCGACCAAGCCGTCTGGGCTGGCTCCCTCTCCTGCTGCCGCCTGGTCGTCGAGGGGCTGAACATGGGAGTCGCAGGCTTCCTCCGCTGGGAGTTCAAGCCCTACGGGGTCTCGTGGCAGAACTTCGGCGCGCTCACAACGCTAAGCCAGCGCTACACTTATGAACCCTATCGCCCCGTCTTCTTCCCCCACGCCCTCCTCTGCCGCGCCGCCACTAAGGGCGCCGATGTGCTCCAGACCACTGTCACCGGCGGCCTCGACGAGAACGGTGTGCCCCGTGTCGTCTGCGCCGCCCTGCACCACCGTGAGGGAGGGACAGCCCTCCTGCTCGTCAACGACGGCTTCCAACCGAAGAAGGTGACGCTCGCCTTCGACGCTAAGTTCCCTGGCGGCATACCTTTACGCTTGGGCCATCTCTCCTACGACGCCACGCTCCCCGAGACCTTCTTCAAGCACGACGACCTCGCCGTGGCCGACGGCAAGGCCACGCTTACCCTCAACCCACGAAGTCTCCACACGTTATCCACAAGGCCAGACTTCACGCAAGTGCCTGCCCTTCCAACACTTCCGAAGCGGGAAGAGCCAGCCTACAGCATCCGCAAGGCCGCGGGCCGGGACGAGGAGGCCGCTCTCCTGCGCTTCGACGCCGACTACGATTGGCGGGTCTGGCAGAGCACGGCCGGCCACACCAGCTTCGCCACGGCGCCCGACCCAGACGACGCCGCAAATCGTGTCTGCCGCGTGACTTACGACATGGTAGGCGTCAAGCGCAACCAACGTCCCGAACACGTCGTCGCCCACACGGACCTGATCATCCGCGGCACGCCCATCCGCGCCACCTTCCGCGTCCGAGGCGACGGCCAGGGCCTCGGTCTCTCCCTCATCTTCCTCGACGCCAAGGGCGAAGTCTTTCAGCAGCAAGAACCTGTGGCGATCAACTGGACCGGCTGGCGGCGGGTCGAGAAGCCCCTCGCCGACTTCCCCAAGGACTGGGGCCAGTGGAACGGCGACGGCGTGCCCGACTACCCGCTCCGCGGCTTCGGCTTCGTCCTCGCCGCGCCCGACACCGAGTACCAGGGCAAAGGCATCATCCTGATTGACGACGTGGAGATTGCCTCTCAGCCCGCCGGGCCCGCCCCGTGACGCTGCGTGGCGTTATCTGCTTAGCTGCCAAGCGCTTGGCCCGTCTCGGGCGGGCATGCGCAAATTCAGTCGTTTTTCGACACGCCCTTTCGTTTTTCGACATCGGCGGCCGCGCGGAACAGCACATCTCACCACAGAGGGCGCAGAGGGACACAGAGAAGGCCACGGGGCCGCATGCCGTGCGTCAGCCTCTCGGAGTGCGTGTGCGAAGCACCGCTTTCGGGTGGGCCAGCGCAGGCAGCGGGAACCGCGCGGGACTGCAAGTCAGCGCCTGCGACACCCACAGCGGCGCTCCGCGCCGCACTCCCGCAGGCTCCCGCGCCGCCTCCGACCGGTCGCCTCGCCGCCGGCGCGGCGACCAGGCAGGGCCTCCCCCCGAGCTACCGACCCGCAGCCGCAGCTTCGCGGCTGACGAATGCCTTAAACTCGGCCCCAGAGGATGTCTCGCACACGCAAGAGGCAGGCTGGCCCACCTGGACTCGGAACACGCCCACCGCGTCATCGTTGGGGTCAATCTCCTTCCACAGGAGGCGTTCGCGCCTCCTTGCCGACCCCTCGTCGCGGTAGGCTTCTGCGGAGGCGGGGATTCCGCTCTCGACGACCACGACAACCCAAAGCCACCCTGGTTCGTGTGTGCTCATCGCGTCACCCCCGATTGTCTGGCTTCTACGCCTTTCCTCGTTGCGAAGTTCCCGCTTCGCAACGCGCACCGTGCGGCTCCTGCCGCGGCTGGGTCGAAGCAGGAGCTTCAGGATTGGAAGATCGTGTCTAACGTCGCCTCACTGAACCCATCCATGAGCAAGACGGCGGCATCACGATCCACAAATCGATACCGCCGGAGCAGGTCCGCCGCCTCTGCGGCGCCTCGCCTGTAGTCAACGAGTACCAAAGGCGCCTGCTTCCAACCAAGCATGCTGCACTCCTTCTCCACGAATCGCGACTGGTAGTTCTTGACCAGGCGGTAGAGAACCTGCCGCGCATACGAGTCGTGCGGGGGGAGCGAGTATCCGACTATCGCCATCCCGAGACTGAACAACCCTCCCCCGGCCATGCCGAACCAGAATGTGCGGAACCTGTCGCTGTAGACGATCTTGCTTGCCGATGGGGTCAAGAGGCATGGCGGGCAAGAGAACATGGAATGCTCGCCATATAGTGCTTCAATGCGCTCGGCCCTGTATATGCTGTTCAGGGGATCCTCTGGTGGGTGGGGTCCCTCAAGGAGCTTAGTCACCCCGAATTCCGAAGGGCGGCTGAATACAGGAAAGCCCCCTGGCGCTGCGGGCCAGCCCTGCTTCTGCTGCAAACGCTCCAGCTTGGAGTAGATCGTTCTATCGAACCAGTCAATTGAGCCATGTAGTTTCAGTATGACAACTTCACGTGAGGGCCCTTGCTCAACTTCTCCTTGGTCGTCCTCCCATGAAGTGTAGCGATGCGGGAAGAGACGGAATGGAACCCCCGCGGCGCGCAGCGACCGCTCCAGAAGTACATCATAGTTGAGGGTGAGAATGATGTCCGTTGTGCGGAGGCGTTCCGCGAACCTGAGATACAGACTTGGCAAGGAAGATAGGCCCGGCATTTGCTCGGTCAGGATTTCCCCGATCAAGCACTTCACTAGGACTTGGCATTTGTTGCCTGCGTCGCTCCACGTATCAGAACCCAGCAGGCCCAAATGATGTTCGATGTCAAGGAAGGCGAGGAACTCCTCGAACTCCACGCTCTCTGGAGTTGTGTCGACCCCGTCTGCGTTCCGCTTGTACTCAATGTATCTTCGCAGGTCACAGGTGAACACTTCGCTGCGGTTCCCTCTGCGGAGTAGTTCCTTCCACAACTCAGCCCCGGTGGGCAGCCCTGCAGGCGCGGAGAAGCCCGCGCCAATTACGAACCGCCTGTACCCTTCTTCCTGTGTCATCGCCTCCGCCCTGCCTCAATCATCTTTACACCAACTTCATCGCGATCTGCTCGTCGAGAATCTCCTTGACGGTGAGGGCGACGATGGCTTTGCCGGTTTGCTTGAAGAAGCGGCTGATCTCGTCGAGGGCGTCCTGAGAGTAGTCGAAGGCGACGAAGAAGCCCTTGGTGCGCTCCTCGCGGATCATCACGGCCTCGAAGGCGTCAATGTCGGGGCGGCCAACCTTGTCCTTCTGCTTCACCTGGATGGGATACCAGATGTCCATGAACCCAAGGTCCGTTTGGAGTGCGGGCTTCAGCCCGTCCTGCGTTTGTAGTGCGGGCTTTAGCCCGTTCTGAGACGGCCTGAAGGCCGCACTCCGAACGGTGGGCATGGCGGCGACGGGATAGATGCGGCCGTCAATGCCCTGGTCGCCGACCTGGGCTTTGTTGGGGATGCCGCCGAGGGCGATGACGGCCGACCTCTGGTAACGCAATGTGGCCTCTCCAGAGGGCCAGTCACGAGGCATATCTCCCGGGTGGCTAGAGGACCGCCCCTATGGGTTGAGAACCTGGATAAGGTTCGCAACGAAGCCCCCAATGGCGTCGACTTGACTCATGGACTCGAGGATCGCTGCGAGGGCAGCCCGATTTGGCTCGACCTTTCGCAACTGGCCCCTCACTGCCTCTATGTCCTGAAGCAAGTCCTTTCGCCTCTCCTCGCTGAGAGTGCCCCCTTGTTTCAGCAGATCCTCGATCTGTCTCAGCATCTCAAATGCGGGAGCTCTCTGCTGCTCGATGGTGGTCGAGGGGGCCCCAACACGCTCGCCACCAACCACTGCCTGGTGATCACTTCTTCCGGGAACCAGGACGAAGTCCTGCGGCGAAGCGTAGTACTCCCTGATGATCCCCGCATCAGCGTTCTGCCTCTCTTCGACGAAGAGGCGTCCTTCCCCGGTTAGCCGACCCCGGCAAACGCCACCGAAAGCGAAGACGCAATTTGCCATCCCTCTGCTCTCAAGGACTCTCCCTGCGTCGAATATCCATTGCTGCGGCACGGGTTCGGTGAGTTCGCGATTGATGGCGTTGAAGTCGAAGTACCGGTCACGCTGTTCCTGCTCGAGGTCATACAGCCTTGCCAGAAGAAGGTCCACAAACTCGGAGAAACGCAGTTTTCTTGCAGCCGTGGCGGCCATGTTTGCCTCCTTTCGGGGGTCACCATCGCAGTTCAACGCGCGGCGGCGCAACCTTCTCCAGAAACGCGACTTCATTGAGCCTGGAGAACACGCCGTGTCGCCCGAGAAGCCCGAAGGGGAACCTCAACCGCTCGACGAAGACGACCTCGGCGCGCCATCGCAGTCCTTTGAGTGCCAGGTAGACACACAGCCTCCTCCCATACTCTTTCGAGCCACCATATTCTACCACATGGTTCGGGTAGAGCGGCAATGATATGCCGGCGTCTTCGGCCGCCTTCACCGGGAAGACAGAGAATACAGCGCCACTATCTACAAGCGCCCGCAGCGACACGCTCCTCGGCCCCAGCAAGCGGACCTCGCATATCGGCAGCAAATGGCTGTGCCCAGGCACGATCTCGTAAGGGAGCTGAAGAACTCTCATTGTTTACTCCTGCCGGGTGCGGACACACTGCGCAGGCAGGGTACGCGTAGGGCGAAGCGCGAGGCGTGCCAGTCGCAGTGGTAGTAGAAGGAGCCGGCGTTCTTGAGGACCCGGGCGAGTTCGACGCAGCGGGGGCGCATGAATTCGATGTAGGCCTGGGTGGAGGCGTGGCGGTCGTCGAAGGCGCGCTTCTCGCGCGTCTCGCCCCAGAAGACTTCGTAGTTGCGGTTGGAGTTGAAGGGCGGGTCAATGTAGATGAGGTCCACGCAGGCGTCGGGGAGCTTGCGGAGCTGGTCGAGGTTGTCGCCGCAGTAGACGACGCGGGTGTCCACGAGGCTGGAGGGCTTGGGGACGGGCATGCGGGCGTCTCCTCTCCCGTTGGGTGCCAGGCGTGAGGATAGCGAAGTTGGGGGAAAAAGTCCAGTGCAGAAGGCGCGGACAAACGAGTTTGTCCGTGGCACCCTCTGCTTCTTGTGTGCAACCCACGGGTGCCACGCCCAAACTCGTTTGGGCGTGCTGGTCGTAGCTCTGCCGCTACCTAGTTTGTGCTGCGGAAAGGGGCATAAGCCGAGTTCCGACCTAGGAGCCTGTCCAAGAATCCCCGCGGGCTGCGTTGCCGGCGCCAGCGGGGCGGATGCAAGGCGCATTGTGGGCGGGACGTCCCCGTCCCGCGATTCGCGGCGTGGGGACACGCCGCCCACAAGCGATGCAGCGGAGAGCATCGCTGAGGAGACGCAACGCGGCAGCGGCGCCGCTCGCTGGCGAGCGGCGCGATGCCGCCGCGACCCGAAGGGACGCCGCGACTTCTGGCCGCAGGCAGAGCCTGGCCCGAGGGCTTCCGAGGGCTCGCACGTCGTCCACGATGCTCTCCGTTGCATCGGCGCCACTCGCCGGCGAGTGGCGCCGCCGTGCTCCTAGCCTGCGGCCAGACGGTGCCGCTCGCTGGCGAGCGGCGCGGCGTCGCAGCCCGCGTGGGTTTTGAGATAGGCGCTTAAGGACTCGGGATCGGCAAAGATTTGTCGATGTGATCACGCTGCGATGTTGAGCGCTCGAAAGAGCTGCTCCATGGCCCGTTGGATGG
>VGYW01000373.1 GCA_016872875.1 Planctomycetota bacterium
TCCTGATCGTCGGGGTGGCGAGCGTGTTTGGTGTGCTGCTCTCCGGCTTCGTGGCCGCCATCCCGCTCGTCACGCGCGGCCTGGTCTTTGCAGTCCGGCCTTTCCAACTCGGCTTGGCCCTCGGATGGCACGAGGTGCCGCCGCTCACGGCGGGCCATGTGGTGGCGATCGGTCTCCTGGCCGCGGTGCTGGCACTCGGGGTGCTGAGGCCGCGCTTCTGGTGCCGCCACCTCTGCCCCACGGGCGCCTTGCTCTCCGCGCTGAGCCCGCTGCGGTTGGTCGAGCGCAAGGTGCGGTCATCCTGCACCGGCTGTGGCGCGTGCGTGGCTGCCTGCTCGTTTGGCGCGATTCGCCCGGACTTCGGGACCCGCGCGTCAGAGTGCACGCTCTGCCAGTCCTGCGGTGGTGCCTGCCCGGTCGGGGCCATCACGTTCGTCCCGCGCTGGGCTCGTTTGGAGGAGAGGCCCGCCGACGCGGGCGCCGCGCCGGGGGTCGCTCTGTCGCGCCGGGCCTTCGTCGGCGCCTCGGCCGCGGGAGTCGGCGCGGCGCTGGCGCTGCCCCGCGCCGGCGCCGGGCCGGCCATCGTCCGGCCCCCGGGCAGCGTGAGGGAGGACGACTTCCTGGCGCTCTGTGTGCGCTGCGGCTCGTGCATGAACGCGTGCCCCACGAGCCTGCTCCAGCCGGTCGGCCTCGAGGGCGGCGCCCTGCACTTCTGGACGCCGCGAGCTGCCACGACACAGGCGGGCTGCGACCCCTCGTGCAGCAACTGCGGTCAGGTGTGCCCCACGGGCGCGATCCGGGCGCTGCCCCTCGCCGAGAAGCGGTGCGCCCGGATGGGTTTGGCGGTTGTTGACCGGCAGGCGTGCCTGCCGCACGCCGGCGTCAAGGCCTGCCAGCTCTGCGCGGATGTGTGCCGGGACATCGGATACGACGCCATCGCCATGAACGCCGGCGAGCCGGACGCGGGCGCGGCCTTCGAGGCACCGGCGGTTGACGGCTCGAAGTGCGTGGGGTGCGGCTACTGCGAGGCGTCCTGCCAGGCCGTGAACGTGGCGGAGGGAATGCTCCCGGCGCCGGCCATCCGCGTGGAGGCCGGACCTGGCAAGGAGGACCGGATGCGGTCGGGCTCTTACCGGGCCTTGCACGGCCAACGGGCTACCGGAGCGGCAACGGAACCTGCTTCCGCTGGCCGGCGCGCGCCACCGTGAGGGTGGCGCTCTCCCCTGGCGCCTTCTGCTGGAAGATGTAGGCCAGGAACGCAAACTCGTTCCACGCGCCCGCCTCCTTGTCCACCTGCACGATCACGTCGCCTTCCAGCAGGCCTGCGGCCTTCGCGGTGCTTTCCCTGCCATGATAGCGCTTGACGCGCAGGGCCATCGCGCCTTCGGCCACGCCCAGCTTGGCCCGCTCCGCCGCGGGCACCGCCTCGGCTGAGAAGCCGGTGGTCTGGCGGAAGTTCCAGATGATCTCCCGCCAGGCGTAGTCGCCGCCACGACGCCAGCCTTTCGGCAGCTCCAGCGTCAGCGCCACGGTCTGGCCCGCGCGTTCGACCTCGGCCTTGACCTTGGCGGGCTCGCCTGCTTTCTCCAGGACGAACTGGACGTCGGCTTCCGACACCATGGGTTGGCCATCGAGCTTCGTCACGCGGTCGCCCGCGCGGAAGCCCGCCTTCTCCGCGGGCGAGCCCTCGTCCACCACCCCCAGCGTGGCCGCCTCATCCACGGCGAACCTCAGGCCGGCCAGCTTGACCGGCGGGTAGCTGTAAACGCTCTCGTCGCCCAGGCTCTTGCGGCCGCGCCACGAGCTGACCACGCGGCCCGACTCGGCCACGTGGCACCAGAGGCAGTCGCCTCGGATCGTGGGCTTGCGGAGGTCAAGGGGACGGTAGCGGTCCGCAATGGAAGGGATGGTCTCGGGCGGGCTCCAGAGTGGCTTGGGGCCTCGCTTGGCGTCGAGCACTTTCCTGAGGGCATCCTTGCCTGCGGCGTCCGTCGACTCGTATGCCTTGTGCAGGTCGAGCACGGCCAGGCAGGTCTTCCTAAGCCCTTCGACGGACACCTCGCCCGTCCCGTCATGGCTCGCCCTCGTGCCGTAGCGGCCATACACCGTCCCATCCGCGTTGAGGAACATCACGGCCCACACCGCGTTCATGTCGAACTGGAACTGCGCGAGGTCCAGGCCATAGATCTGCACGAGGCGCACGCACTCGAATTGGCCGAGAGCCTCGGCGAGCTTCGGGTCCTCGCGCCGGACAACCTTCGTGTCGATCTCCTTGTAGGCCTTGAGCGGCACGCAGCGGAAGACGACGAGCAGCGGCTTGCCAGTTTTCCGAGCGTCCGCGAATCCGGAAGCAATGTTGTCGTAGTGCCACTCGCCCACAGGCTCGACATCCTGGAGCTTGGCCCTAAGCGCCTCCTTGTCGGGCGCCATCTCTGCCAGGAGCGGAGGAGCGAGGATTCCCATCACAAGGACGAACGCCGCGATCGCTGATATCTTCATGGTCTGTTTCTCCTGCCTACCCGCGGTCATTGAACGGACGGAATGATAGGACGGGCTATTCCCCGTGGAAGTGGTTGCCTGTGGAGTTGCTCTCTTGTCGCAGGAGCGACCACGGGAAAGCCTTGCCGAAGCTATGATACGTCGGCGCGTGGCCATGGTAACTGAATCCCTGCTGGCCCGCGCGGTTCTCGGGTCATACGCGAAAGCCCCGCTGTGTCAATGGCGTCAGGCAAGACGGAACCTGAGGAGCAGAATGAAGACGTGCCGTGAGCCTGTCCGCCACATCCCAATCACATGCGAGGCGGACACCGTTGTCGTAGGCGGTGAGGCGCATGGCACCGACCCGATCGGCACTCGGCTTCTCCTCATGTCATTGGCCTTTGCTGGCAGGCCCTCCACCCTTGCCGGGCGCGAGGAGCACTGCGCCACGCTTAGGGGGAAGCGGCAGCCGCCCGATCTCCTGCCCGGCCAGGGTCGCGTAGGGCTGGGGCAAGGATAGGGTCAGCGGCCTTTCCGTGGGGTTGACGGCGACGCATCCGCGGCTGAAGATCCTCAGGAAGCCACCATCCCGGGCCTCGTAGTCGCCCTTCGGCTCGCCGAGGTTGACATCAAAGAAGGGATACCGGGTCTTCTGGTTCGCCATCTTGTAGGCCGGGGCGTAGAAGAAGTAGGCTTGGTCGCCTTCCTTGGCCATCAGATAGGATGCGAAACAGAAGAGCGCCTCATCCTCGGACGGCGAGTCGGTGCGGCAGAGGAGGTTGGTGAGCTTGCCCGTGCGGCTGGCCTCGCGCACTTGGTCCACTTTGGCCTTCCAGCCCCAGCGCCCCTCGAGCCCCGTGCGGAGCGACATCCAGGACTCGCAGTTCGCTCCATCGGTGGCCTCGACGTAGGCTCGCGATTCCTGTGGCTCGCCGGAGCGCATGTGGTTGAAGATGATCCTCTTCTGCTTCAGCCCTGCGTCGGCAACGGCCTTCATGATCACTTTGAGCATCGCCACTTCGTCGGCAGTCCACTGGGCTGGCGTCAGGTTCACAGGTGTCGCCGAAGTCCACTTCCCGACCAGCTCCGGGCGGAAGGGGAACTCGGTCGAGACATTGTCGAGCTGGATGCCGTCGTATCGCCCCGCCTTCAACGTTTCGACGACCAGCCCGGCGAGGTACTGCTGGAGACCTGGCTTGCCGGTGTTGAATGCGTACCTGTTCTTGTACTTCGGGAAGTAGATCCTCACCCGCGCCCCGGCGGCGTCGTGATGGAACCAGTCCTCGTGGGCGTTCGTGTCGGCCCAAATGCGCGCAAAGTAGGGGTACTTGACCGAATCGGCGTTGATGTCCGACGTGTTGATGTAGCAGAACACGAGAGCGCCGGAATTGCGCTGCCGAAATGCCGTGAGCACGTCCGGCTTGACATCCGCCGAAGCGATCATCAGGTCGTAGCGGTGCGGGAGGCCGTCGAGGTCGGCCACGCGGTTGTCGCCCAGCGCCATGAGGGTGATCCTGGCCGTACGCTCAGCGGCTCGGGCCTCAGGCTGGCTCAGGAGGGCAGTCAGCAGCCCGACAGTGACCAGAACTCCGGTGAGCCCGGCCGGCGGGAAGCGGAGAGTGCCATCGGCGTCCTTCACGAGCGTTCCTCAACAATCGCTGCCGAAGCGGACCGCACAGGGCGCGGGCGCCACGGGGGTCTTGTGTCGCCAGAACTCGCCACCCGATTCGGGGGCGACGGCACGAATCCACTTCTCCTGTCCTGCCCAGGCATTGCCGTCGGAGTAGCGATGCCCTGTCTGACACAGGGAAGGAGAGTCCGTCGTGATGAGGTACAGAGTTCCGTTGTGGTGCAGAATCTCCTCGCAGGCGGCGGTCTTCTCCAGTGTCTTGATCGTCCGGCCGGCGGCTGCGTCAATCACCGTGACCCCCTCATCCAGGTTCGCGGCAACGAACAGCCTGTCGCCCGCGGCCACAAGGCATCGCGGCATCTGTGTCGGCCCGCTCTTGTACGGGAACAGCGGCGAGCCCCACCGCTTGAAGGGACGCTTCCACAGGATCTTCCCATTGTACGCGTTCCGAGCGACCAGCTCCCAGTCCGGGGGCAGGAAGAGCGAGACATTCGGCGCCTCATCGAGCAGGTAGAAGATCCTCCCCGCAGCCGCGACCATGGTCTGGAAGCTGGAGACCGCTTCATGATGCTGCGTCCATTGAGGGCCGCCGGTCCATTGCAGCCTCTTGGGGGGGACCGGCCACCTGGTCCTTGCTCACCGACCCGCCGGTGATGCGCTCTCGAACGCCGCTGTTCTGACGACCGACCTCACGCGGGCAAACGACCTCCCATGTGTTTCTTATCATGCCTGCTCCCCGACAGCTTGTCAACGGGGGACAACCAGCCCACGGAATCCACCTCCGGGGCATAGGCGCGCCACTCTGGCCATCGTCGAGGAGGTAGTCAATCAACGCCTTGAACTCCCCGCGCGTCCCTGATAAGCTTGCCTCCACGGTGAACATGCACGGCCTCCTCTCACATCGGGGACCATACATTCGGGGTTCAACGACATGTATGCTTCAAAGGAGGCCGTGTCTTCAATGCCTTTTCGCGGTAAGGCCAGACTCCTGAACCAGTTGGGCCGTTTCCGAAAAAGGGCCACGCCCAAATGGAATCAGTCGGGTATCTCATTGACTCAGGTGGCCCCTACCGGCTGTGGTCGGCCGGCTTGCGGCCTCGTGTGTGCCTGACCATCTCGCGGTAGGAGTACGTTGGGCCATGAGCAACTTCCCCGCCCGCAAGACGGATTCTCTTGGGCCACTTTTCCTCTGGTGCGACCAATCTCTTATAGAGATGACTGCCGAACTGCCTGACAACCGCTTCATCACCCTCCTGCTGGCCAGCCAGAGCAGGGTTTCCGCTTCTCGCGCCGCCTGCAGTATGCCTGATGTCGGACGCCAAAGGAGTCTTCCATGTCTCGAGCTGATAGAGTTGTTTGGGTGATCTCTCCCGCCGTGATGGTCCTGCTCGCCCTGGCCCCCGCAGCGGCTACAGGAAGGCCGGACCAGCCGGCTGGCAAGGAAGTGGCCGAGCCAGCGGTGGCGCCGGTCGAAATGAACCTGGGTGCCGAGTGGAAGGTGCAATTCGAAGACCTGCGCGTGCAGATCGCCGAGCACCCCCGGCTCCTGGAGGAGATGGCGCGCAAGAAACACGTGCTGGAGGAGCAAGTGCTTCGCCCGGAGTCGTTGATCCTCCCGGTGGACCGGGATGCAGTGGACCTCGTCTTGCGCCGCACCGAGGCGCTGTTGCGGGAGATCCGGCGACTGGGGCCGAAGGCCGATCTGTCGGCCGCTGACGCCGACTTGCGCCGGCTGAAGGACCAGGCCGGCCGGACCTCGCCGGAAGACGGCGGGGCGCGATACGAGCTGTTCGTCAAGCTGTGCGAGGTCCGGAGGCGGATCGCGCTGGCCAACCCGCTGCTGGATTTCGCCGACGTGGTGTTCATCAAGCGCACGGGCGCACCCGACCACTGTTGCGATCAGTACTTCGGCCACGAGAACGGGGTCGGCGGCGGGCTGTTCGTGCTGGAGAACGCTTTCGGGCCCGATCCCCGGCTGCGTGACCTGCTGGCCGAAGCCACGGTCCTGCGCGGGCGACTGAAGGGCCAGAAGCTCGCACGCAAGGCGTTTCTCTCACCCGCCCTGAGCTACGACGCGCGGACGATTCTCTTTGCCTACGCCGAAAATCAGGCGAATGCGCCGAAGTGGTCCGAAGGCAGGTCGTTCCACATCTTCAAGATCAACGCCGACGGCACGCAGTTGGAGCAATTGACCGACGGCCCATGGAACGACTTCGACCCGTGTTTCATGCCGGACGGACGCGTCGTGTTCATCTCGGAGCGGCGGGGCGGGTTCGGACGGTGCCACGGGCGGCCCGTGCCCACCTACACGCTGCACAGCATGAACCTCGACGGCAGCGACATCGTTTGCCTGAGCTATCACGAGACAAACGAGTGGAACCCGAGCGTTAGCCACGACAGCATGGTCCTCTACACGCGATGGGACTATGTGGACCGCGGCTTCGGCGTTGCCCATCACCCGTGGGTCACCCGACCCGACGGCACCGACGCGCGGGTCATCCACGGGAATTACCCGCCGGACCAGGAGCGCCGGCCGCTCATGGAGGCCCACGTGCGCGCGGTGCCGGGCTCGCGCCGGTACCTGGCCACGGCGTGTGCCCATCACGGAGCGTCTCAGGGATCGCTGATTCTGGTCGATCCGGCGGTCAAGGACGACCACGCCATGGCGCCGGTGAGGCGCATTACGCCGGAGATGGTGTTCCCTGAATCGGAAAGTTTCAAGGACATGACCAAAGGGTATTTCGCCACGGGGTGGCCGCTCTCTGAGGACTTCTATCTGGCCGTGTACGAGCCGCGCTGCGCGGCGCCGCCCAAGGACGGGCGGCGCCCCACGCCCGGGCTGTACCTGGTGGATAGCTTCGGGAACCGGGAGTTGCTCTACCGCGACCCGGTAGCCCGCTGCTGGAACCCCATCCCGCTCAAGCCCCGGCCCGTGCCGCCGGTGGTGCCGCCGCGCACCGCGCACGGGCGCCGGATCGCTGCGGCGCGCGAGGCTGGTGCTGCGTTGCCAGCCGAGCAGGCCCTTGCGCAGGAAGGCACGGTCGCCCTGATGAACGTCTACGACGGGTCAAGACCCTGGCCCAAGGACACCAGGATCACGGCCCTGCGGGTTGTGCAGCTCTTCCCGAGGTCGACGCCACTCCTGAGCGACCCGGAGATCGGACGGGGAGCAATGGCACTGGCGCGCGGCGTGCTGGGCACCGTTCCCGTGGAAGAGGATGGGAGCGCCCACTTCTTCCTGCCGGCGGGCAAGGCCGTCTATTTCCAGGCCCTGGACGAGCGGGGCCTGGCCGTGCAGTCGATGATGTCGGACACCTATGTCCATGCGGGCGAGCTTCTGGTGTGCCAGGGGTGCCACGAGCCGGCCCATCGGGCGCCCATCGGCACCGCCGCAGTGCCGGCGGCGTTGCGTCGCGCCCCTTCGCGACTGAAGCCCGAGGCCGACGGCGCGTGGCCGCTGTCGTTTCCCAGGCTGGTGCAGCCGGTGCTGGATCGGCGATGTGCAGGCTGCCATGCCAAGGAGCCCAAGGCCCCTTCGCTGAAGGCCGATGTGGTCACGATCGATCCGAACGACAGCCGCAAAGCCGACCGACGTGGCTGGAGCGAAGCATATTTTACGCTTACGCGCATGCCCCGGGGGGGCGGCGGCAACTGGTCCACGCCCGGACGCATCGGTGCCCGGGCTTCTGGCCTCCTAGCCATGTTCGAGAAAGGCCACCACGACGTGAAGTTGTCGCCGGAAGAATTGCACCGCCTGACCCTCTGGATCGACTGCAACTCGAACTTCTTCGGGGCCTACGAGCAGACGCAAGAGCAGGCTAGGGGCGCAAAAGTCCTGCCGGCGGTCGAGTAGGGCGGCCACGGGAAGTCAGAGATGGTTCTAGCACTACAACGCTAAAAAAGGCCTAAAGTTTTCGAGGATTTCCCCGATTAAGTACTCCGGGGGGACTGTTTTCAGGCCAGAGAGCCCCGGAGAGAACGACCATGGATGCACGGCGTCTGAAGGCGTTG
>VGYW01000374.1 GCA_016872875.1 Planctomycetota bacterium
CGCTCGTGACGTCGGGAAAGGCGTCAATCGGCAGCCTGCGCCAGGCCATGTAGCCTGCGCCCAGCACCAGCGCGCCCGCGAGAATCACCAGCAGGCGCTGGCGGAGGACGAATTGGAGGGCGTGGTCGAGCATACAGAAGGCCCCAAGAGAAGATCGAGGACGAGGACGACGACGAGGACGACGACGAGGACGAGGACGAGGACGACGACGAGGAGGACGAGGACGATTGGGGGGCGAACTGTCCCCCGGGCGGCTAGTCTGCTCACCCGGCGCCCATCTTGCCGCGGAGGATGTCGCTCTTGAGCATGAAGGCGCCGCCGGCGGCCACCGTAGCGCCCGCATCGAGGCCGCTCACCACCTCGACCAAGCCGTCCTGGCTCCGGCCCGTCACAACGTCGCGCCGGAGCCACAGGCCGTCCTTGATCTCCTGGAAGACGAACTGCTTGCCGTCGTCGGCGAGGACGGCCTCGCGTGGGACGAGGGCAGCCCGCTTGCCGTTGGGCAGCTTCACCTCCACGGTGGCGAACATCCCGGCCTTGAGCTTCCCCTGCGTGTTGTCCAGTTGCACGCGGACGCGGACGGTGCGGGTATGCTCGTCCACGCTGCTGTCTACGAGGTCAATGGTGCCGCAGAAGGACTCGTCGCCGAAGGCGGCCACTCGCGCGGCGGCCTGGAGGGGCTTGCCGCCGGCCATGCCCGCTTGAAGCGCCGCGAGGTCGCGCTCGTAGACGTTGCACCAGACCCACAGGTTCGAGAGGTCGGCGAGGGTGAAGAGCGCCGTCTCGTCCTTAACGTATCGGCCCTCGGTGACGTGTTGTGCGGTGACGGTGCCCGCCATCGGGGCCTTGACGGGGAGCTGGGCGAAGTCGCCGTTGTCCTTACGCGCGCGGATGCCCTCGCAGAGCTCGTGGTCAACGCCGAAGATGTGGAGTCGCTGCTCGGCGGCGTCGGCGGCGGCCTCGGCCTGCCGCACCGCGGTCTCGGCGCGGAGCGCGTCGAGCTTGAGGTTGAGCTGCGCCTCCTCGATAAGCGCCGCCAGCTCGGCCTCCGTCGTGTGGAGCTCCTGCTCGGCCTGCTCGAACTCGGCCCTGGTGGACACCTGCTTGTCGAGTAGGGCCTTCTCGCGGTCGTGGACGGAGCGTGCGAGGCGCAGGCGCGCGGCGGCGCCCAGGAGCTTCGACTTCCACTCCCCGAGCGGCTCCTTCGACGCGGCCTGGAGCTTCCTGGGGTCGGCCAGCGGATCGCCGCCGTCCGCCTTGTCGAGCCGCGCGATGAGCTTGGCGAGCGCCGCCCCCACCGCCGCCTGACGCTCCTGCTCCTTGCGGGCGATCTCCAGCTTGGTGTAGGCGTCGAGATAGGCCGCCTTGGCCTCCCCGAACTCGCCGGAGTGCACCACCGCCAGAATGTCGCCCTTCTTCACCGCCTGGCCCAGGCGGGCGTTGACCTTCACGAGGCGTCCCGCGGCCGGCGGCGTCACATCCGTCACCCGCGAAGTGTCGAGCTGCACGCTGCCCGTGAAGCGCAGGGTTGGGACGATCTCGCGCTGCTCGACTTTGGCCGGCTTGAGGAGCGCCTTCGCAACGTCGGGCTGCACCTTCACGGCGCCGACCTCGAAGCGGCAGTCGTCGCAGTCGATCTTGGCCACCCCGTGCTCGCACTTCTCCCTGCCGACGGCCCCTTTTGCGGCGGCGGGCGGCTTGAGGGTCTTCGCAACGTCCGGGTTGCACTTCACGCACTGCGATTCGGGCAGGTTGTGCTCGGCACACCAGTCGCCCTTCGCCTTGAACTTCTCGATGAGGCCGGGGTTGCAGCGGGTGCAGGCCGATTCGGGCACGCCGTGGCCCGCACACCAGTCCACACCACCCGCGCCGCAGCCAGTGGCGGCGGCCGCTTTGCCGGTGGCCGGCGGCTTGAGCTTGGCCGCGACCTCCGGGTTGCACTTCACGCACCGCGACTCCGGCAGGCCGTGCTCGGCACACCAGTCCCCCTTCGCCTTGAACTTGGCGATGAGGTCCGGGTTGCAGCGCGTGCAGGCCGACTCCGGCACGCCGTGTTCCGCACACCAGTCCGCCCCCTCTGGTGGTTGTGGGCGGGGCGTCTCTGCCCCGCGTTCTACAGCCGCGGGCGGCTGTGCCACAGACTCTGCCGGCTTGGCCGCGCCCAGACGAAGCTGAAGGCTCCCCGTGCGCCACAGGAAGACGCCGGTGAGGGCGGTGAAGACGAACAGCGCCCAGCCCGCGTGGCTCAGCGCGCTCAGGACTTTCCTCATTGATGGCTCCTTTTCTCTTTGGGCCAAGATGATTGGATGATTGGATGATTGGATGAGTGGATGAATGGAAGACTCGTGACCAGCCTGCTCTTTCATTCATCCATTCGTCCAACCATCCATTCATCCTCCTTCCTTGCGGCTCGCGGCCGCTGTGGGAACAAAGCTCTGGCCGATGAGCCGCTCGACTTCGGCCAGAGCCTTATGGTATTCGGCCAGGGCGGCGATCAGGTCGCCCCGGGCCTCGAAGAGCGTTCGCTGGGCATCGAGGACGTCGAGGAAGGCGAACTTGCCTTCCTTGAACCCCTCGTTTGCCAGTGCGTAGGCCGCCTGCGAGGCGGGCAACACCTCGGCCTGGATGCCCCGGACCTCCTCGAAGGCCGAGGCGAGCTCGCCATAGGCCACGGCGAGCTCGGCGCGGGCCTTGGCCTCCGCCGCGCGCTTCTCCTCCAGGGCCTTGGCCGCGCGGTAGCGCGCCTCCAGGATGCCCCCCTGGTTGCGGTCGAAGATCGGCAGCGGCAGCACCAGCCCGAGGAGCATCGCCGCGTCCTCAGACTCCCCGAAGTAGCCCAGGCCGGGGCTCAGGCTCAGGTTCGGGATGCGGTTCGCCCGCTCGAGCTCCAGTGCGGCCTGCCGCTGCTGCATCTCGTCCTCCCACCGCGCGATGTCAGGGTTCTGCTTGAGCAGAGCCGCCAGGCCAGCCCACTGCGATTGCGGATTGAAATCCGAAACCGGGACGGCAAGGTCGCCGAGCACCCGCTCAAACGCCGGCACGGTGCCGCCCCAGAGCGTGACGAGTCGGCGCCTTGCGGCCTCGGCCTTGTGGCGGGCCTGGCCCAGCCCGATGCGGGCGGTGGCGAGCTCCGCCTTCGCCTTGTGCTCCTCAAGGGGCGCCACCTTGCCCGCCCGCACCCGCTCGGCCACCACGCCCAGCACCCGCTCGGCAAGGGCGGCGAGCTCCTCGGCCAGCTTCACCCGCTCCTGCGCCGCCACTGCCTCCACGAATGCCTTCGCCGTGTCGGTCAGCACGTCGAGGCGTTTCGCCTCGTAGTCCCACGCGGCCAGCCGCCCCTCTGCGGCGGCGGCACGCACCCGCTTGAGGCGTTTGCCGCCGAGCTCGATCACCTGGCTTAGCTGAAGCGTGGCCTCGAGGCCCTTGAGGCCCCGCTTGTCGCCCGTGCCGCCGAAGCCCTCGAAGCCGGCCTCCAGCTCAGGGTTCGGGCGCAGCCCGGCCTGGAGCATCTTCGCCTCGGCCACGCGGAGGTCCCACGACGCCCCGGCCAGCTCCGGGCTGTGCAGCAGGGCGAGCGCCAGGGCCTCGCGGAGCGCCAGCGCCGCCTTCGGCTCGTCGGCAGTTGGCGCCGCCGCGCCCTCGGGCGCCTCGCGCGGCGCATCATACGTCTTCAGCTCCGCGCCCAACGGGCGGCGCGGCACGGGCGCCAACTGGGGCACGATCGGCCGCGCACAACCCGCCGCCACTGCCGCCAGCAGCACCCACCCTAAGCGAATCCCGTGCAGTCTCCTCATCTCGGCGCTCTCCGAACCCTTGCACACTGAGTTGCCGTTGCCGATTCCCGTAGCGGCAAGCGTCCCGCTTGCCGATGGAGCGCTGCCCGTCACGTTCCACAAGCGGGACGCTTGTGGCTACATCGAACCAGAATCGTGGGGAGCTGCCTAGATTCGGAGAACGACGCTGCGGAGAGAGAGGATGGGAGCCGAACGGGCGGGAACCTGGAGCCAGACGCTGAGGGTCCAGTGGCCTGCGACGAGTGTCTGCTCGCTCGCCCCTTGACACTTGTCACTCGCCACCTGGGGAGGCGGCAGCGTGCGGCCGGACTGGGGGGCCTGGTGGTCGTCGGCCGCGAAGCTCAGCGGAATGTCCATACAACTGGCGCAATCGCCCGAGAAAACCAGCCACTGCTGCACCGACGCCCCGCTGGGGTCCTTCGCCTCGGGCTGGTCGCACCCGCCGCAGCAGCGGCTGTTGGGCAGCTCCAGCCCGATGTGGCCGTCCAGCCCCACGCAGAGCCGGTGGCCGCTCAGCCCCGCCAGCAACACCCCGGCATAGGCCGCCATTGCGAGCCAACGCGTGTGAATACCCGGAACCCTCATGGCCAGCCCCAACTGTCACCCGGCCGCCCTTTTCATTTCTCTTCGCATATTCTCGCGCGCCGAGCGGCGCTTGTCAAGCGGCAATCGCGGGCACGTGTCCCCCAGGAGCCTGCCCCTGCTCGGCCTCAAGCCGCTTGATCGCGCGGCGGAGGGCGGCGCGCTGGCGCCCGACGGCCGAGGGCTTCTTCTCGGCCAGGCCGGTCGTGATGAGCTGAAGGCGCCGGCCCGAATGCCCTGGCGACACGTGGGCCGCGTGTCGGACCCCGTACGGCGGGGCATCGAGCGGCGCCACAGGCTCAACCAAAGTCGGCAGCCGGCCGGGTAAGGCGTGCATACCTGCACGCGGAACGCGTCCCGGCCGGGGCCAGGGGCGTGGGTCGCGACGTCCCAACATTCCATAGAATGTGAGAACACCGCCCGCGCTTGCTGAGTGGAGGTCGCCGGGGGGTGGGGCGGCCAGGCGGCTTCCGCCGTGCCACAGTCGCACAGGATCGCAGGATCATGAAGAGCCTCTCCCCACCAGCCGGGCGCGACGCGGGAGCTCAGTGGCTGGCACGATTGCCACGATGGCCAGCACGAGTTCAGGGAGGCTGCGGAGGCAGCCCTGGGCGCACACGCCTCTGGTGGCTGCGCCGAGAGTGAAGTCGGGGCTGGGCGTGTGGCAAGCGATGTTCAAACATTCTATAGAATGATTGAATATCACCTGCTCCCCCAGCGGAGGCCGGCAGGAAAGCTGGGGTGAAGTGGATGTCCATCGGCGGGGCGTCTCTGCCGTGGGCGGGGCGTCTCTGCCGTGGGCGGGGCGTCTCTGCCCCGCGTCGCTCGGCGCGGACCGCCTTGTGGGCGGGGCCTCCGTGCCCCGCGTCTTTCTCTTCCTGTCTTCGCGGGGGACAGAGCCCCCGCCCACATTGCTCCAGAATCCTTGCGAGCCATCTGGCCCGACCACACGACATTCCGCAGGCGTTGCGGGAAAGGAGGATTGCGGAGGCAAGCACCCTGACGCTCCCCGTCGCCGCTGTAGGATCGCACCAGTGGCGCGGTATTGCCGACCGACCAACACCCCAAGCGCCCCACGGCGGCGTGTTCGAGATTGCGGCTGGCGTCGCCGGAGTTCACGGACCGAGTAGGGGGATGAACCCAGCCTGCGCGAAGTGGTGGTCCCCGGTGAGGGCATCGCGGAGGCCGCGGTCAGCCATGACAACGAACGAGATGCAATCCGTCAGGCTCCAACTCTTGTCGGCACGCTTCCCGCAGGAATCGAGTCCTCGGCGATACAGAGCGTCGTCCAACGACACAATCTCGACCCGGGGGTCTTTGTCAATGGATCGAAGCAACTCCGCGGCCAAGCGGCGGGTGCTGGGGTCCGCGAACGCGTCGCCGACCTCAAGGAGCACGGCACGAGTAGTCACAAGATCGAAGTCGCCTTCTTGCTGAAGCTGGCAGGCGCGATCGTGGTGCTGATCCCCGGGATTCAGCACGGCTACGAAGTAGAACGTGTCGGCGAAGGCCCTGCTCACCGCTTCGGCGTCCCGTGGATATAGTGGTCGTGCTGCTCGGCCAGGTCCTTGGGCAGGTTCTTCGGCATGCGCTCGGAGAGTTCCATGGCCTTCCGAAACCATTGGGCGGGGGCAGCCTTCTTCGGGCGCGCCGCCTCAGCGGGCTCCAGCGTCACCAGAAACCGCCGCCCCTTGGCAAGCCGCACCGGCTCATCGGGCACCAGCACATTCCCATCCGAGTGGGCACTGAACCGAATCACAGCCTGGCCTCCGAATGGCGCGTCAGGGACTCACTTCTCGCGCTCGTCATTATGCCGGCATGCGGGCGAGAAAGCAAATGACGAACGAACGCGCGGGGCGCCCCGCGGCTTCGCTGACGGCAGGCTCCGGCCCCGCCCACATTGCCCCAGATTTCTGGCGAGCCATCTGGCCCGACCGCACGACATTCCGCAGGTCTTGCGGAGAGGCACGATTGCGAAGGCAAGCGGCTTGACGTTCCCCCGTCGCCGCCGCAGGATGGCACCAGTGACGTTGCGTCGCCCGCGCCGGAACGAAGACGCCTTGTGAGAGAAGGGAGGTGGCTGTACAATACACACAGGTGGAGCGGCTGACATCTGGAGAGTGGTGAGAGTGCCCCAGGAGGTGCGCGCGATGGTTGCTCTGAAGGAGAAGTACGTGGTGGGCGGCGACGGGCGGCCCACAGCCGTGATGCTGGACCTGCGGGCCTACCGTCGCCTCCTACGCCACGTGGACGCGCTGGAGGACGCCTTAGCGCTCGACGAGGCGGTACGCACGGCGCAGCGCTTCCGGCCGTACGCCGAGATCCGCGCGGAGTTGAAGAAGGAGGGGCGGCTGTGAGCTACCTCGTGCGGCTCGAGGGCCGCGCGGAGCGCGAACTCAGGCGGTTGCCCGGCCACGTTCTTCGAGCTGTGGACGCCAAGCTCGTGGCGCTCTCGCACAACCCAAGGCCGCCCGGGGTCCTGAAGCTCCACGGGCGCGAGGGCGAGGGTTGGCGCGTGCGAGTCGGCGAGTACCGCATCCTCTACAGGATCGACGACCCCGCTGAGGTGGTCTCGGTTTACCGCATCCGCCCACGCGGGGCCGCCTACCGCCGCTGAGGGGGCCGGGGGCGCGGGCGGGCCCTTCCAACATTCTTGAGAATGTGAGAACGTCGCCCGCACACTCTCGCGGCCGTCCGGGCACCACGACGGGGCCGAAGTGGAAGCCTGTGGGCCGGGCGCCTGCGCTGTAGGCGGGGCGTCTCTGCTGTGGGCGGGGCGTCTCTGCCCCGCGTCGGGCGGCGCGCCCCTCGGCTTCGCTCCGGGCAGGCTCCGGCCCCGCCCACATTGCTCCAGATTCCTGGCGAGCCATCTGCCCTGACCACACGAGCTTGCGCAGCCGTTGCGGAGAATCAGGATTGCGAGGGCAAGCGTCTTGACGTCCCCACGTGGCCGAGATGCCTAAAGTGTAGAATGTAGATCTGACCCCACGGCCCACGGCCTACGAAAGGGCTGTCCCTACAGCGAACCCGTCTCCTTTGTCTTCATCGGGACACGTTGGCGTTGGGAAGCGACCTCTCCAGGTCGGCGATGCCGGCGTTCGTCACCTCCGTGCCCGCAAGCTCAAGCGTCTGCAACCCTTTCAACTCCTTGAGGTGGGCCAGGCCGGCGTTTGTCACCTTCGTGCGCCCAAGGCAAAGCGTCTGCAACCCCTTCAACCCTTTCAGGTGAACCACGCCGGCGTCCGTCACTAGCGTGCTGTCAAGGGAAAGCGTCTCCAAGGCCCTCAACTCCTTCAGGTGCGCCACACCAGCGTCCGTCACCTGTGTGCCGTCAAGGAAAAGCTCGTGCAAGTCCTTCAACCCCCCCAGGTGCGCCAGGCCAACGTCCGTCACCCGCGTGCACCTAAGGTCCAAAGCCTGCAACCCACTGAACTCCTTCAGGTAGGGTGCGTGTAATCTCCTACGGTGCTGAGGTGAGGGGGTGGGCATCCCAGAAGCGGTCCCAGGAGCCGTCGGTGGAAGCGAGGTGAGCAACGACCTGGAGGGTTTGCTCGGCACCTGGGAGGCTCCAGAACTTTTCGGTCCCCTTGACTCGCTTGCCGAGTTGTTTGACGGTGCTCTCGATGATGCTGGAGCCGGTGGGCCAGCCGTGCTGGCGGAAGATGGGGTATTGGAGTCCGGCTCGATTGGTGCGGAAGTAGGCGAGGTCGGTGGCAAGGATGC
>VGYW01000375.1 GCA_016872875.1 Planctomycetota bacterium
CGCGCCCCCCTCACGCCCCCCCCCACTCCCCCCAATGTGTTGCCGGTCCTCGAGATTTCTCCCCGGACGCGAGCCGAAACTACAACAGGCGGCGCGCCCGCGAAGGCAATTTTCCGAATCCGCCCCCGATGTTGCGGAGCGCCCCTTTCTTGTGCTCAGGACGCCGCTCCAGGTGCCTTCTACAGCCGCCCCACGCACGGCGCCGCGCCCGTTGGACTGGTAGCACCTTCCTGCCCAACTGTTGACGCTCCGGCCCTGTTTTCACGGCGTTTGGCTTGAGCCTGGCGCCACGTCGCCCGCCGTCGGGCCAGTCGGCAAGCATCGCACAGCCGCTGCCCTCGGGCCAGTTCTGCCCGGCCGCACGACGGGCAGACACGGCCCGCCCGCTTCGGCTCCGGGGCCGGCACTGGCGCGACGGCAGCGCCCGCCGGCTTCGCCCGGCGCCGCCGCCACCACACGCCAGGCACCGCCGCTTCGTAGGCCGCAAGGATGGGTTCGGGCGCCGCCAGCAGCGCGGCATCGTGCTCTGCCCACTCGCACGACCTCACCACAGGCCCGAGAAGGCGGCAGTGGCCGCCCAAGTGCCGGCACTTGCCGTCAGGCTCCACGTGGGGGCAGTGCTCCCGCGCCCAAAGAGCAAGGACGCCATCGGACGCGCCCGCGTCGCTCTGCGGGCATCCTGGACGCTCCGTGGGGCATTGTGGTGGCGCAACGTCGCTCGTGGTCACGGACTCTCCCCCTCGTGGCGTCGTGAAACGTCGTGGCCGCCGCACGGCCCGTCCCGCGCAGTGGTCAACGGACGGGCGGAAGCCGGCCAGGTCGGGACGCCCCGGAAGTGCCCCCGGACGTAGAAGCAGTGGTCAACTGAGTGGTCAACAGCGGAAGGGCGGATCGCAAGTCGTGTGCTTGCAAGGCATTGCGGAGAGGCGCTTGTAGGTTCGACTCCTTCCAGGCCCACCACCTCACGCCTTGCGGCATCCCCTGTCACGTGCCGCAGGGCGTTGCTGTTTCTTCACTATCCGCAAGCACTTACGCCGCTCGCCCCCCTCTGCTCCCACCACGACAGGGCACTTTGTCGGCCGGCGCCAGTGAAACCCGGGGGAAGGGAGACGGGTATTGTGTGCGCGGAGGCTCAAACATCAAGGGGTATCGCCGTGCCTTCGGTGGCCTGTCCTGCGTGTGGCAAGGGGCTGAGCGTTCCCCAGGGGTTGGTCGGGCGACAGGTGCGCTGCGGAGCGTGTCAGGCGGTGTTCAGAGTCCCCGCGACGCCTGCCCCAGTGACCCTTGCCGCAACGGAGCCGCTGCCGGCGATGGCGCAGGAGGGCGGGCTGCCAACCGCAAAGCCAGGTGGCCGCAAATGGGCGGTATGGGCGATTGCGGTGGCCCTGCTGCTGGCCGCGGGCGGGGCAGCGGCCTGGTTCCTTGTGCTCAGGCGGGGCGGCGGGACGCCGGACCTCCTGGCATACGCGCCCCCAGACGCCACGCTGGTCGCGTGCATTGACGCCGCGATGCTCCGCCAGAGCGAGCTCTACAAGCGGGTGAGGGAGAAGCTGGGCGGGGTGGAGGAGAGCCTGGTGGCGGAGCTGGAGTGTCTGAAGCTGGGGTTCGAGGATGTGGAGTGCCTGATGGCGGCCGGTTCGCTCGGCGAGGACGAGGCGGCGGTGATCGCGCTGAGGACGGCCCAGGGAGCGAGGAGCCTGGACGAGGTGCTTGCCTCGCCCGAGCGGGCGAGCAGGGAGCAGGTGGAGGGCCACGAGGCGGCCCTGGTGGGCGAGGGCCTGAGGCCGGCCGCGGTGGCGCGGGTGTCGGACAGGGTGCTGTGCATCGCGCCGAGCCGCGAGGGGCTTGCGGCCGCCCTGCGCCAGGCGCGGGGCGGCGAGTGGCCGGGGCTGAACGCTGAGCTAGAAGAGCTCCTCAGGGCGGCTCGCCGCTTCGACCACTGCGTCGTGCTGTCGGGCTTCGCGGGGGCGTTGGGCAAGGCAGAGCTCGTCCTGCCGCGGCAACTGGTGGCCGACCTGGCGAGCGTGCGGGCGCTCGGCATCGGCTTCTCGGTGGGGGCGGCCATTGACCTGGAGGTCCGCGCCAAGCTCGCCTACCCCGACCAGGCGGCCAGGCTGACCGCAGACCTCCAGAAGGGCGTGCGGGAGGGGATTGCGAACCTCGAGGCCGCCCGGCCCAAGCTGGCGGGGGAGGCGCTCCAGGCCGCCGAGCAAGGGCTGGCGCTCCTGCGGAGCGTGAGGGTGTCGCAACAGGACGCCCTGGTGTGCGCGACGGCGCGGCTCGACGAGCAGATGACCAGCTCGCTCGTGGGGCCGCTCGCGGCGGGCCTACTCCGCTCCCAGGAGCGCGCCGAGCTCGCCGCGAACCTGGCCGACCTCAAGCAGATCGGCCTGGCCTGCGTGGCTTACGAGACGCAGAACGGGGAGTTGCCGAAGGCCCTGACGGAGCTCGTGGCGGCCGGGCTCCTTGCCGACAAGGCGCTCCTGGTGTCGCCACTCGACAAGGCGCCGCCCGCCGCCGGCGACGGCACGCCGTGCAGCTACGCGAGCAGCCTCGACCGCTTCGGTGCGCAGGGCCGCCCGTCGCGCGAGCTCGCGCAACTGCCTCTCGCGTGGGACAGGGCGGCGTTCGTGCCCGACAAGCGGTGCGTGGTCTTCTACGACGGGCGCGTGGAGGCGGTCGGCGAGGTCCGCTTCGCCGCCCTGATGCGGCAACTGGGAATGGTGGCGACCGGGATGGGGCGGCCCGCCCTCCCCTTCCCCAAGGCTCAGCAGCCCAAGGGGCCGTTCGCCAAGCAGCCGACGCCGGGGCAGGTGGACACGCCACTCGTCGGCGGCGCGGGCGGCGCACCATTCCGCATCGTGAGTCCCGCCGGCCAGCCGCTCCTCGGCGTCCGCTGCACCACGCGGAAGTGGTTGCGCGAGGACTGCCTTGGAACGCTGGAGGCTCTCTTCGCGGAAGCCCCAGCGGGGCCGGCGATGGCGCTTGCGAAGCCGGGCTACGCCGTGGGCGCAATCGAGGTGGATGCCGCGGCGCACGTGAACGCTGTCCAGCTCGTCTTCATGCGGCTGGATGGGGAGAGGTTGACCCCTGCGGATTCGTACCGCAGCGAGTGGCTCGGCAAGCCCACGGGGCGCGCCACGCGGCTGATTGATGGCAAGGGGGCGAAGGTGGTGGGCCTCTGCGGGCGGCGCGGCCTCGCGGTGGAGGCCATCGGCCTCGTGACTGCGCCCGCCCTCAAGCCGTAGGCGGGCCGTCTCTGGCCCGTGCAGATCGGGGACGCGGGGCAGGGACGCCCCGCCTACAGCACGGCGATTGACCAAGAATCGTGGCGGGCTATCCAGCCTACTTCACGAGCGGGCCTGGCACCTTCCTGGGGGGTTCCGGGGGGGACTTCTCCGGCTCGGGCGGCGGCTGGGCCTCCTTGTTCCGCTCCTTCTTCCGGCAGTCCTCGGCCACGGCGTTGGCGCGGTCCCAGGCGTCGGGTCCGCCCATGACGGTCCGCCAGATGCGCACTTCCGGCTTCTGGGGCTGCTGGGTGGAGGCTCCTGGCTTCCACTCTCGCGCGGCCTTGATGTAGGCCTCGTGGATGGCCTTCTCGCGGTCGCGGAACTGGCGGGTCTCGACCACCTCATAGCGGACGCAGCAGTTCGGCTCGGCGATGCGGACGACAGAGTAGGAGAACGCCAGTCCTCCTGTGGTGCTGGGCCTCGGCCGCGGCACACTGGCCGGCGGCGGGGCCGGAGCACACTCCATGAGCAGTCACCGCTTCGGCTCCGCCAGCCCGGCCTGCGGCAGCCAGGCCGCCAGAATGAACGGCCACGGAGCGACTATCCTGGCAAGAGAGAACCGACCCATCCGGCCTCACCCCCTTCCTGAGAGCTGCCGCGGCCACCCAGGTATCGCGGCTTTCCCATAGTCTACTCAGCGGCGGCACCTTGTCAAGTCGTTTTGGTGCACTGAGTCTGGCCCCTGATCTTGGGGTTCACAATCGTCGTCGTTGTCGTCGTCGTCCTCGTCGTCGAACCCCCTGATGGGGGAGAGGGCAATCGGACTCGACGACGACGACGAGGACGACGACGAGGACGAGTGGGCGCGTGAGGCAAACCCCAAGATGACGGGCCAGACTCCGGTGCATTGTTGACCCAGACGACGCAAAGGCGTATTCTCGCTCGCCGAGGCCGGGGGTTGGACCATTTCCCTTCAGCACAGGAGGAGTGGGCCGTGAGGAACTTCGATTCGCTCTTGAGGCTCGTGGCGGGCCAGCCGCGCCGCCGCCTGGCCGTGGCCGCCGCTCAGGACCACACGGTCCTCGACGCGGTGAAGGACGCGGAGGAGCGTGGCCTCATCGAGGGCGTGCTGTTCGGCGACCGCGACGGCATCCTGGAGGTGGCTAGGCGGGTGAACTACGCCCCGCGCGATGCCGCCATCGTGCATGAGCCGGACCCCGTGAAGGCGGCGCTGGGGGCGGTGACGCTCGCCTCGCGCGGCGAGGCGGACATGGTGATGAAGGGCTACCTCCACACGGACGACTTCCTGCGGGCGATCCTGAACAAGGAGACTGGCCTGCGCACTGGGTGCATCATGAGCCACGTCTTCATCGCGGAGAACCGCGAGATGGACAGGCTGCTGTTCATCGCGGACGGGGCGATGAACATCGCGCCCAACCTCGAGCAGAAGGCGGCGATCCTGCTCAACACCGTGCACATCGCCGCCGCGTTCGGCATCATGCGCCCCAAGGTGGCCGTGATGGCCGCCGTCGAGCTGATCAACCCCGCGATGTCGGCCACGCTCGACGCCGCCGCCCTCGCCCAGATGAGCCGCAGGAGGCAGTTCTCGGTTGACTGCGAGGTGGACGGCCCGTTCGCGCTCGACAACGCCGTGAGCGAGCTGGCGGCGAAGCACAAGAAGATTTCAGGGCCGGTCGCGGGCTGGGCCGACGTGTTGCTCGTGCCCTGCATCGAGGCGGGGAACATGCTTGCGAAGGCCCTCGTCTACCTCGGCGGCTGCCGGCTGGCTGGGCTGCTCGTTGGCGCCAAGGTCCCCGTCGTCCTCACCAGCCGGTCCGACAGTGCCGAGTCGAAGCTCCTCTCCATCGCCTCGGCCGTCTTCACCATCAACCTCCAGCGCACCCTGTGGCTGAAGGTGGGCAAAGTACACTACTGAGTCTCCGTTGCGAGAAGCGGACAGAGAACGGCGCGCCGACGTAGCCCGCCTCTCCGAGGCGGATTGTCTCTGCCCCGGGAGGCATGCGGAAGGAGACTCCGGGAGCCTCTCGCGGGTCGGCGATTGACACACACAGTGGGCAGGGCTATACTATGGATGGTGAATGGCAGCAAGCCTTGGAGTAGCCCAAATGGTCCGTGTGGCGAACCCCGCCGTCGTAGCGACGATAGTGGAGCGCATTGTGGCCGTAGCTCGGCCCAGCCGGGTTGTCCTTTTCGGCTCGGGGGCGCGTGGGGACAGTACGGCAGACAGTGACCTGGATTTCCTTGTGGTCGTCCCTGGTCCGGCGCATCGTGGCGAGCTGGCCGGCAGAATCTATCGGCGCCTTCGCGGGGTTCATGTGCCTGTGGACGTGGTCGTCGTGACCGAGGACGACGTAGCCGCCTACGGCACGAAGGTCGGTTCTGTGCTCTCTCCTGCGTTGCGCGAGGGGATCGAAGTCTATGCGGCTTGACCCGACGGTTCCCCGTACCTGGCTTGCCAGGGCGCGCAGCAACTACCGGCGCGCCGAGTTCGGTCGCCCCGACCCATCGGTCTTCTGGGAGGACCTGTGCTTCGACGCTCAGCAGGCAGCAGAGAAGGCATTGAAGGCCGTCTGTGTGCACCTGGGCGTCCAGTTCCCCAAGACTCCCTCGCTGGTCTACCTCATGGACCTTATCGAAGGCGCTGGGCTCGTGGTGCCCGAGACTGTCAGGATCGCGGATGCTCTGACGCGCTACGCGGTGGGCACCCGATACCCGGGCTTCGACGAGGAGGTCGGCGAGGAGGAGTACGGGAGCGCGGTGGACCTCGCGCGGCGCGTGGTGGAGTGGGCGGAGAGCACGGCTGGGCAGCAGGCGCCGCCGTAAGGGCTGAGGTCGGAGAATGTCAGATGGGCAGGATACGCCGGATGATCCGTGTTGACGGGCGAGATGCCTGGACTCTGTTCGATTCGGGTGCTCGGAACACCTATGTTGTGCCGGAGGTGGCGGCACTGCTGGACAAGACCGAGCTGCCGCATCCTACGAAGACCAAGCTGGGCGGGGAGACGAAGACGTCTACGCTCGCCGCAGTGCTCGTGGGCGAAATCGAGGGGAAGGCGTTTCACACCGAGGCAATGGTGGTAGACCGCATCGGTTCGGACGAGGATGGCAAGCCCATCGAAGTCCTGTTCGGCGCCCTGGCCATGCAGCAGTGGGGCATACGCCTCGTCCCGGAGACTGAGACGCTCGACCTCTCCCACTATCCCTCTGAGTTCGTCGAGTTCTGAGGGCACGATCTCGGGTCCAGCCATGAAGAAGGCTCCAGTAGCGTCCTTCACCCCCGCAGGAGTATTCGGAGCTCACAGATGCTTCCCACCATAGTGCCTGGGCAGGCGGCCATCTCGGACCCAGAGGCGACACGGGCGTGTCGGGCATTCATCGTGAGCCGGCCCTACCAGCTCCCTGCATCAGCAGATGCCATGCACACCGGAACTTGGTTCACCATGTGGCAGACGTGGAACTGGCCGTACGCTGAGCTCATGCAAGGGGATACGCTCTTCTGGTACCAGGCTCAGCGCCAGCGCCAGAGGAAGAGAGTCTTGTGGCGGACACGCGTGGCATCCGTGGACAGATTCGAGTATGCAAGCAAGCAGGGAGCGGTTTCAAGGCTGGTGAGTTTCCATGGAGAGCTTCCCCCGGCGGACTATGCTTACATCGAGGGCTGTCGCGAAAGCGGTTACTGCCTCGCCTGGCGCGTGGACAAGGCGTTGCGTCTTGACGTTCCCATACCGATCGGTTGCCGGTTCCCGCGGAAAGGGTGGATGCGATTGGGCGAGGCGCAAGCGCTCGGATGGCAACTTCCTCCCCCCGAACCCCAAGACGTGACCCTTGATGATCTGGCCCCCTCCGGCGCACTGGCTGAAAGGCTTCGAATACTGGACGAGAAGATGCGAGATGTTGCTCCTGAACGTGTCATCGCAGTGGTCAATGTGACAAGGCGCAACGACACACCACTCATCAGGGCGTTGAAGGAGGCCTGTGGGTACAGGTGCCAGTTCCCTGGCTGCGGCGTGAGGATACCAAAGCGTGATGGCGGCTACTACATTGAGGTCGCACACGTTACCCCTGTGCATGCGGGTGGGCGCAGCCGCCTCGGTAACCTATTGGTTCTGTGCCCAAACCATCATAAGGAGCTCGAACATGGGAAGCTGGGGATCAGCGAGCAGACTCGCACTTGGCTGAAGGGTACGCTCAACGGTGTGCCGTTCGCAATCGGGCTTCCGGATGAGGCAGGCGGCTCGTAGGGCCGTTGAACCCCGCGCGATGTGCAAGACTGAGAGCCATGTCGGCTCGTCGTACATTCTGACGGCGCAAGACACGCGGATCCTCGACTGCGGCGGGCTCTACAGGCTGCGGGTGGTTGACAGGAACGGAATGGACCCGTATCTGCTGCTGGCGCTGCTGAACACGCCCATCGCTCGGCGGCAGATGCGGGCCAAGCAGTTCACGCGGGACATCATTGACACCCTGGGCAAGCGGCTCTTCGAGGTGGTGCTCCCTGTCCCCAGGGACAAGGGCTTGCGCCAGCGGATAGCAGATGAGACCCGCACCGTGGTGGAGACGCGGGTGCGGCTGCGCGACCGCGCGAGGCAGATAGCGCTGGAGGTGGAGGGGATCGCGGAGGCGCGGGGTTCCGACGAGGCGTAGAACCTCCCGTCGTGTCTCGTGCGCGTTTTGCGCGCATGTAGAGGAGGGAAAGCCGAATGTTGAATATTGAATGCTGAATCACTCTTGTCCAAGATAGCTCTTGAAGGAAATCCGGTTCGGAGTAGTATGGGGCGGTTCAATGGACACGCCCTGCGGCGCCGAAGCGCCGCAACCACTCACGAACCGGAGGACCTCTATGGTAGC
>VGYW01000376.1 GCA_016872875.1 Planctomycetota bacterium
AGACTCGGACTCCGGAGTCCGCCCCTCCGGGGCGGAAGGCATCCGCGTCGGAGATGCGGACTCCGGAGTCCGCCCCTCCGGGGCGGAAGGCATCCGCGTCGGAGACGCGGACTCCGGCAGGGGAAAGAGGCTGACGGTGGGCATCGCGGCCAGAGCGTGGCGCCAGGCGGCGAGCGAGGGGGCGGCGTAGACCCAGAGGGGGCGCGAGCGGGGCAAGTCGAGATACGCCACGTTGTCCGAGGCCAGGGAATCGAAGCCATCGGGCACGAGCTTGGCCGTGAGGCCCACCGCCTTGTCGCCGGAGACTGAGAAAGTAATGCGCTCTGCCCGACCCTTCGTGATGACGATGCGCTCGGAGCCGAGGGGCCTGGCGCCGCCCGGAGTCCGCCCCTCCGGGGCGGAAGGCATCCGCGTCGGAGACGCGGACTCCGGAGTCCGCCCCTCCGGGGCGGAAGGCATCCGCGTCGGAGACGCGGACTCCGGAGTCCGCCCCTCCGGGGCGGAAGGCATCCGCGTCGGAGACGCGGACTCCGGAGTCCGCCCCTCCGGGGCGGAAGGCTCCTCGGTAAGTTCAAGGGTGGCAGAGAGATCGGCGTCGGGCGACCCCTCGATGCCGACGAAGACCTGCCAGTCCCCCCCGCTGGCGCGGGTGGCGTTGAAGGCTGTGAGGCCGATGTTGGGGCCGGCGGGGGGCAGGCGCTGGTAGTCAATGGTGAAAGACAGCTCGAAATCGGCCCGCGCGGGGAGATTGCCGTCGGTCAGGAGCAGCACCTCGTCGAAGCTGGCGGCGCGGCCCAGGGCCTGGGCCAGGCGGAGCGGGGCCTCGATGTCGCTCGGCACGTCCTCGATGGCGATGGCGTCGAGGGCGGCGCGGAGGAGGCGGCGGTCGTTCGTGAAGCTCGTGCAGCGGCGGGCGGTGCGGGAGAAGGCGACGAGGCAGAGCTCCTGGTCGGGGAGCATCTCGTCAATGAGCTTTCGGACGCGCCCCTTCGCCTCGTCGAGGCGGGAGCGGCCCCCCGCCTTGTCGAGCGCAGCCATCGAGGCCGAGCAGTCCACGAGCACGGGCAGGCGGTGGGCGCGGCTCTCGCGCCCACGCCAGTAGGGCTGCATCGCCGCGAACACAAGCGCAATAAGGACAAGGAGTTGGAGCAGCAGGAGCAGGTTCCGCTTGAACCTCTGGAAGGGGGAGTTCACCCGGCTGTCGTTCACCACCTGCCGCCACAGGTAGAGGGAGGGCACCTCGAGGCGTGGGCGCTTGAGCTTGAGGAAGTAGAACGCCACGAGCGGCACGATGAGGGCGAAGAGGATGGCGGAACTGAGGACGTGGAAGCCGAGGCTACTCATCATCCAACCCCCCATGGTTTGACTCGCGCCCCTGAGGGCGGAGAAGGGCGCGAGTCAAACCTCGAAGCGGGATAAGGGCGGAAGACGGATGACGCAAATGTCTGCTATTAGGATGGTTATGGCTATGCTGGGTCAGGGGCGTTCGGTGGAATTGACTCGCGCCCCTGGTGGGTAGGAAAAGGGCGCGAGTCAAATTCTGACACGGTGGCTGGAAGGCTGTGGCGTAGTGCCTCACTCTATCCACCCCTTCCTGCGCAGCAGGTCGAAGAGCACGTCGTCGAGCGGGTCGGCGGCGCTGATGGCGGCGAAGCGGCCCTGACGCTGGCGGCAGAGCGTGGCAAGCTCGCGGGCGAAGCCCTCGCGATGCTCCTGGTAGATGGCCAAGATGTCTGCCGCCGCCGTGATGTCGAGTGTCGTCTGGGACTCGGTGTCTACAAGTCTAGAGTCAGTTGTGAGTTCTGGCTCGATCTCGCTGGGGCCGAGGACTTGGACGCCCTGGACGTCCAGCCCCGCGCTGAAGAGGAGGTTGCAGCCGCGGCGGATGTCGCCGAATGTCAGAAAGTCGGACAGTATGATGGCCACGCCCTTCCCGACGTGGCGCTTGAGGAACTCCTCGATGCCGCGCTCCAGGGGTGCCTCGCCCCCGCCTTCCAGGCGCTCGAGAAAGGTGAAGAGCTTGAGCAGGCTGGCGCGGCCCGTGCACGGGGGCAATCGCTCCATCCCCTTCTCGCTGAAGGCGCTCACGCTCACCCGCTCGACGCCGAGGAGGCCCATGACGCCGAAGGCGGCGGCGAGTTGCTTCGCGCGGTGGAGCTTCTCCTCGAAGAGCATCGAGCCCGAGGCGTCCACCAGAACCGCCACGTGCATCTCCTCCTCCAGCTCGAAGAGTTTTATATAGGGGCGGTTCAGGCGGGCGAAGACATTCCAGTCCACGAACCGCACGTCGTCGCCGGCCACGTAGTCGCGGAAGTCCGAGAACTCGGTGCTCGACCCGCCGCGTCCGAAGAGGTGTTCGCCGTGGGCGCGGTTGGTGGCGCGGCGGGCGAAGACTAGGCGCATGCGCTCAAGGCGGCTGAGGACGCTGTTGGAGAAGAGCGACGTGACTTGGGCTTTGGCGGCGGCTGCTTCCATGTCGTCCCTACTCGCGGGAGAGGATGAATGGATGGGTGGATGGATGGATGAATGAAAGGCCGCAAGCCTCTCCTGCTCTGTCATTCATCCAATCATCCATTCATCCATTCACCCCCCTTGGTCATTGGGCCTGCTCCGGCACCGAAGCCACCACCTCCCTCACGAGTTCCGGCACCTTGATGTTCTCTGCCTGGCCGTCGTAGTTGAGGAGGACGCGGTGCTGGAGGACTTCTTCGGAGAAGTGGCGGATGTCGGCGAAGGCGATGTGGGCGCGGCCCTCGGCGAGCGCGCGCACGCGTGCGCCCCGCAGGAACGCCTGGCTCGCCCGCGGGCTGGCGCCCCAACGCACGTACTTGCGGACCGGCTCGGGCGCGAACTCCGAATCGGGATGCGTAGCCAGGACGATGCGGCAGGCGTAGTCGCGGATCGGCTCGGCCACGACCACCTTCTCAAGTATCTCCCGCAGATACAGTATGCGCGGGCCATCCATCACCTTCGCCACCTCGACGTGTTGCTTGAGGATCGTGCGGCTCATCACGTCATTGAGTTCAGCGCGGCTGAGGAATGGAACGTTCACTTTGAACATGAAGCGGTCGAGCTGGGCCTCGGGGAGCGGATAGGTGCCCTCTTGCTCGATGGGGTTCTGCGTGGCGAGGACGAAGAAGGGCTGCACGAGGTGATAGGTGGTGCCGCCTGTGGTGACGGAGCCCTCCTGCATGGTTTCAAGGAGGGCGGATTGGGTCTTTGGCGTGGCGCGGTTGATCTCGTCGGCGAGGAGCAGTTGGGTGAAGATTGGCCCCTTGCGGAACTCGAAGCGGTAGCGCCCGTCGGGGTCGGCCGTCATCACCGTCGTGCCCACGATGTCGGCGGGCATGAGGTCGGGGGTGAACTGGACGCGGCGGAACTGGAGGTCGAGTGCGCGGCCGAGGGTCTTGACCAGCTCGGTCTTGCCGAGGCCGGGCACGCCCTCGAGCAACACGTTCCCGCCGCACACGATGGCCGTGAGCGTGGCGGCGACGACCCGCTCCTGGCCGACGATGATCTTGGCGACCTCGGCCCTGATGCGGGCGAAGTCCTCGCGGAACTGATTGGCCTCGGCCACAAGCTCAGTCATCTCAGGCATTGGGGCTTCCTTTCATTCCTTCTTCCATTTCTTCTTCGCCTCGAGCAGCCGCCCGGTGGTGCTCGTGGGCGGCGGCCCGGCTGGCTTCGGCGGCTCGGGCTTCGGGGCAGGCCTGGGTTTGGGCGCTACAGCCGGAGGCGGCTGCGCCGCACGGCGCTCCGACGGGACGGGCGGTGGAACGAGGGGGCGCTCGCGTTCGTGGACGGGGAACTTGATGGCCTCCTTGCGCTTGAGGAGCGCGCCCATCGTGGCGCCCGAGGCGGCCCGGCGGCGGCCCAGGCCCAGCCAACTGCGTATCACCAGCCAGTCAAGCTGCACCCGCCGTACGGCGACATCGAGGGGGATCAAGCAGGCAAGGGCAAGGAGAAACCAGTCCACGACCGACTCCGAGCTGGCCCGGGGCTTCTTCTGCTTGAGGAAGATGTCCTTGCCCTTCTCGGCACTCGTCAGCAGCCGCCCGCCCGTGCGTTTGACGATTTGCTCGATGGCGATGGGGTTGGAGCGGAACCGCAGGTATTCGGGCGAGTAGGGCACGACGAAGCGGCCAAGCTCCCGCTCGTTCCGCCCCGTGCCGACGCCCGAGACCATGATGTGGTACTGGCCGTTGCCCCAGAGCGGGAAGTCACCCTGGTAGCGCCGCGGCCCCACCTGGCGAAGGGGGACGGTGGCCGACTTGTCCTGCGGCCCGCCGACCTGCGCCGCCACCTCCAGGAACGATGCCTCGGGATGAAAGTCCTCGACCACAATGACCCCCGTGCTCCCCTCGGCGTAGGTGTGGAGCCGCAGCCGCCCCTGCTGCGCCGGCCGCACGATGTCGGTGAGGAGCTGGTTCACGAACGGCTCGTAGAGGGGCGCGTTCACCCAGTCGGCCCCCCAGTTCGTCGTCAGGTCGGACGTGAACGCCGCGGTCTTGCCCACGCCATAGCGCCAGACGGCCAGGACGGGATCAATGTCCTCCTCCTCGGGCACACGGAGGACCAGGTTGGCCCTGGGCTTGGCCGACGTGAGGACCAATCCGCGAAGGGGCGGGAAGGAGCTGATGCCCTTGAGGATGGGTGACGGGAAGTCCACCAGGGGCACAAACGTCTTGTTGTCTATCATCGAGCGCTTGAGGGTCTTGGCCTCCTTGATGAAGATCGAGGGGAGGAGATTGGGGTCCTGCGGGTGGTAGAATCGGCCGCCGGTCGCGGTCGCTATCCGCCGCAAGAGGTCCGTGCTCGCGAGCCCCTCGTGGGGGAAGACGGCGATGGTGGAGACGCTGATCTGGGACTTCTGGAAGTCGGCGAGGAGCGCGGGCGTGGGCGGCGAGGGATCGCCGTCCGAGATGATGATCATGTGCTTCTGGCTCGCGTCGTTCGCCTTCAGGCCGTCGAAGCCCATCTTCATCGTGCCCTGGAAGGTCGGCATGTCGCCCGGCTCGGCCTTGTTGATGAGGAGGACGAGCCGCTCGTACTCGCCCGCGGGTGTGAGCTGGAAGAGCCATTGCTCGCCCATGCCGTAGAGGAGCACCCCCACGTCGTCCTTCGCGCTCAGCACGCGGATGGCTTCCTTCGTGATGCGTTTCGCCCAGGTGTTGCCCTCGGGGAACTCGCAGGTATGCAGGATGATGACCAGCGCGCCCTTGGGCAGCACCTTCTTCTGGCTCGGCTCCATCGTGACGGGCAACGCCTCCTCGACCGGCGTGCGGTGGTAGCCGCCCGGCCCGAAGCTGTCCTTGCCCCCGACCATCAGGAAGCCCGTGCCCTGGTGGTAGACCGCGTCGTGAAGGGCCTTGAGCTGCACCACGTCGAAGGCGTCGGCCGGCACGTTCACGAACACGATGCCGTCGTAGGGCAGGAGGGCCAGCACGTCGCGGGGGAAGGCCTCGCCGCTGATGACCTCGACCTCGCGCTGCCCGCGGCGGAGCGCCCGCACCATCGGCACCACGTCCCGCTGCTCGTCGGGCGCGGCCACGATGAGCACCTTGCCCTTGCCCTTCAGGTAGATGTGGTTCACGGCCAGGTTGTTCTTCTGCCAGCCGTCCTCGCCGGGCGGCACCTCGATGGTCGCCACGTACTCGTAGAGGCCCGGCTCGCGGAGCGAGAGCTTGAGGGCGTAGCGGTTCTTCCCCGCCTCGAAGCTCACCTTCTCCTCGGCGATCTTTTGGCCGTTCTCGGTGAGGACGAGCGTGCCCGAGCCGGCCTTGAGCGAGGAGAGGATGACCGCGGCCTCATACGTCTCGCCCAGCCTCACGGTGCGGGGCACCTCCAGTTTTTCGAGCCACACCTCGCGGTCGTGGTCGTACTCGACCGGCAACACGTCCACCGGCACCTGGCGTGCGGCCAGGTCGTCGAGCACGCGGGTCAGGTCGCCCTCGGTCGCCGCGCCGTCGGTCACGAGGACGATGCGCCCCTGCTTAGTGTCGGGCAGCATGGCCGAGGCGAGGGAGAGCGCCTTCTCGATGTTCGTGCCGTCGCGGGCCACGCGCGAGTTGATGGCCTCGAAGGGGAAGGTCACGCGCGGCGGCAGCTCGACCATCGCCTGGCGGGCGAACACGAGCAGCCCAGCCTCGTCCTTCTCAGGCTTCTCCTCGCCCGCGGTGCGGAGGATGAACTCCATCGCCTTCTTCGAGGCCGTGTCGCCCATCGAATCGGACACGTCGAGGGCGTAGAGCACCGAAAGCACATTGCTCGTCCGCACCGCCCGAGGGTCGGCCAGGGCCATGATGAACACGCCCAGCACCACGAAGCGGACCGCGAGCGCCACGAGCGCCCGGACGCCTCGCAGCCCGCTGTAGCCCGCCATGTGCAGCCACCACACCCAGGGCGCGGCCAGCGTGAGCGCGAACGCCCAGGGCGACGTGAAGACCACCCGATTCGTCGCGTCCAGCCACAGGCACCCGCCCAGGAACGCCACGAGAAACACGACTAACGGAATGGCCCTGTGGGCGGGGCGTCTCTGCCCCGCGTCTCGCCGCGGCGGAGGGAACAGGTTTGCGAGCACGCGCTTCAGAATGAGCCGCCTCCTGCCCGCATTTCCGATTTCCGATTTCCGATTTCCGATTTCAGACCCCGAAAACCGAAAACCGAACACCGAACACCCGTCTTCATGGGGTCAGCCTCACAATCCGCCGATTCCCCGTGTCGGCCACGAACACCCGCCCCTTGGAGTCCACCGCCACCCCCCACGGCGTCAGAAACTGCCCCTCCCCCCGACCCGAAGAGCCGAAGCGCCAAACATCGCAGGGCAACGGGTCATGTCCCAGGAACGACAGGCTTGTCAGGCGCCCTGCGCCATACTCGATGATGTACAGCACGCCTTCCTTGCCAGCGGCGATGCCATAGGGGAAGTGGAGTGTGAGTGGGTCCCCACCGCTTCGGTGGAGCTTGCCACCCACCATCGAGTAGTTCGTAGGAAACGCCAGGACTCGATTGTTGAACGCGTCCGCAACGAAGAGATACTGACCATGCCATGCAACGCCCGAAGGGCGCTGGAAGTCCATGTCGCCTGTTCCAAAGGCACCCAAGGACCATAGGCGCTTCCCATCGGAGTTGAACACCTGCACCCTGTCGTTCCCGCCGTACTCGGCCACATACAGCCAGCCCTTGTCATCCTGCGTCAGGGCGACGGGGTAGATGAAGTGGCCTGGGCCTTTGCCCTCGGAGCCGAGGGTGCTGAGGAGCTTGCCCTGCTGGTCGAAGAAGACGACGCGGTGGTAATGGGTGTCGGCCACGGCGATGCGGCCGTCCTTGAGGACGCAGATGCCCTCGGGCCGGCCCGCCGTGGTGTCGGGCATGCGCCACTGCCGGAGGAGTTCCGCGTTCGCGTCGTAGACCAGGATGCGGCCAGCGGTGTCCACGGCCAGCAACTCGTCCTTATGCCCGATGGCCAGCGCGCGCGGGGCGGGAAGGGTCGAACCGTCGGGCGGCAGCATCCACGAGCGTATCTCGCTGAACTTCAGCTCCGGGTCGCCCGACCCCCCGCATCCCGCCAACGCCAGCAGGAGTAGGGCGTGCATAGCCCTCGGAAGCCTCGGGCCAGGCTCTGCACGCGGGCCCCGCTTCCCTCCCGAAGGTTCCAATACCTCCGGGAGGGTACGCAGAGGAGCACCGACCGCCGCCGACCCGAGCCCGTCAGGGCGACAGGAGGTAGCCACGGGCGTAAGCCCGTGGGGACGGGCGGCGCCCCTGAGCCCAGCCCCCGCAGGGGGCGGCAGAAACCGCGGGAACGGCGCGGACCAGCCGTTCTGCCGCCCCCTGCGGGGGCTGGGGATGGGGCCGCCGCGGCCCACGGGCTTACGCCCGTGGCTATCCCCTGCCGCCCTTCGGGCTGGGTTGAGCGCAAATCTATCGCGTATCGTGGGCATTCCGCTGCCATCCCCTGCCGCCCTTCGGGCTGGGTTGAGCGTAAATCTATCGCGTATCGTGGGCATTCCGCTGCCATCCCCTGCCGCCCTTCGGGCTGGGCCGACCGCTGGACTGTGGCCGGACACGATCATTGCCGAGCCCCCTCCTC
>VGYW01000377.1 GCA_016872875.1 Planctomycetota bacterium
ATGCGATAAATCCCAGGGGGTCTGGGGGACTGGTCCCCCAGAGGCGAGTTCGCCTTTGCGTTCCCGCGGCGCGGAGAGCGTCGCCCGGGGAGGCTCAAGAACTTAGGACGTTCCCCATGTCTTTGTAGGAGAGGACCGCAATGACCAGCCAGGAACGCTATCGGGCCGTGACGCACTACCAGCGCTTCGACCGCCTCTTCCGCCACGAGATGGGGCCTTACCCAGAAACGCTGAAACGCTGGCAGAACGAGGGCCTGCCACGCGACGACTCCTACCAGCGCATCGCAGGCTACGACCGCTTCGAGACCGCGCCCGTCAACGTCGGCCTCGCCTGGGGCTTCGATTACGAGACGCTCCAAACGACCGCCGAATACGAGGTCTACCGCGACGGCGACGGGGTGATCAAGAAGAAGCTCCGCGACGTCCCGCCCCCCGCCATGCCCCAATACGTCGAGTTCCCCCTCAAGGACCGCGAGACGTGGAAGACCATCTTCCTCCCCCGCCTGAACCCCGACAGCCCGAACCGCATCTCCATGCACTGGGCGTCGCTGGTCAAGCAGTACGCCGTCCGCGACTTCCCCCTCGGCGTCTCCGCAGGCTCCATCTTCGGCTGGATTCGAAACTGGATGGGCGTCGAAAACGTCGCCGTCATGCTCTACGACGACCCCGCATTCGTCCAGGAGATGATGGACACCATCGGCGACCTCGTGGTCGAGGTCCTCAAGAAGGTCGTCTTCGACGTGCAGTTCGACTTCGCCGTGATGTGGGAGGACATGGCCTACAAGACCGCCTCGCTCATCTCCCCGCGCCACGTCCGCGCGATGATGCTGCCCAACTACCGCAAGATCACCGACCTCCTCCACAAGGCGGGAGTTGACACCGTGATGCTCGACAGCGACGGCAACGTGGAGGAGCTCATCCCCCTCTGGCTCGAGGCCGGCGTGAACTACATTTACCCGATGGAGGTTGCGGCGGGGATGGACGTTGTGGCCTTGCGGAAGAAGTTCGGCCGCGACCTCATCATCGGCGGCGGCATGGACAAGCGCGTCCTCGCCTGGGGCGACCGCGCGGCCATTGACGCCATGATTGACGAAAAGCGCGACCTCATCCTCGGCGGCGGCTACATCCCCGGCTGCGACCACGCCATCCCGCCCGACATCTCCTGGGCCAACTTCCTCCACTACCGCGACAAGCTGGTCTCGATTGCCTGAGATGTCTGGGCCGCCTCTTGCTTGACTGCCCGATACCCTCTTGCTACAATTCCGGCAAGGGGGATGTGCACGATGGCTGCCGCCATCGCGCGGCAATCACGGGACGCTTGACATGAGCATCCAGACGTTTGAGGGCATAGTCGAGAAGGGCGCGATTCGGCTCCCCGGCAATCTGACCCTCCCCGAGAAGACGAGGGTCTACGTGATCATCCCCGATGCGGAGGCCGGCCCCCGAGCGCGCGTGCGCAGCCCGCGGCTCGCCCACCCGCAGCAAGCCAGGGACTTTGCAAAGCAGGTCATTAGGGTCGCGCCCGATGCCAAGGTATGACGCCTCGCGCTTCGATCCCCCAGCGCCGGTTGCCGAAGTGAGGCTGATCAACCCCGGCCAGAGGAACTCCGTCCCAGGGGTTCCGATGCTGGTGGACACCGGGGCAGACGTCACACTGCTGCCCTCCGCGGCAGTCGAGCGCCTTGGCGTTCTCCCGATACCCGGCCTGCGCTACGAGTTGGCCGCCTTCGACGGGACCACGAGCTTCGCACCCGTGGTCGAGCTGGACATGGTCTTCCTTGGCAGGGCGTTCCGGGGCCGCTATCTCCTGATCGCGCAAGAGCACGGCATCCTGGGTCGTGATGTTCTCAACCACGCTGCCCTGCTGCTGGATGGCCCGCGGCAGCAATGGTCGGAACAAGCGCCGACCTGAGACACTCACACCTGTGCGGGGCAAGTATGCTGGAGGCCAGCGCAGGAGCAGCACAGCTCTGCCAGACGCGACCTGATGCTCGATGGCGGCTACTTCCCCGGCTGCGGCCACGCCATCCCGCCCGACATCTCCTGGCCCAACTTCCTCCACTACCGCGAGAAACTGGCCTCGATCGCGTGAGGTTCCAAGAATGGGCGCAGAATCTATTGAAAACGGTTCTCGGCCCTGCTATATTGAGGCACGAACAGCGGCGGGGCCGCGGTCCGCGCGGTTCGTAGCATCGGACTGTGAGGTGGAGCCTTGGTTAGACGCAGGCGCTATCGCCAACGCGATCTGAACCTGCTCTTCGCATATTCGGCTGGCTACTGCGCATTCCCCAATTGTGGGACTCGGTGTATCGCCAATGCCACCGAGATGGACCGTGAAGCCATATTCGGCGAAATCGCGCACATCGTGGCGCATGGTGACCGGGGGCCGAGGTGTGACCCAGACTTCCCCAACGAACTCAGGGACAGGCACGAGAACCTAATCCTGCTGTGCGCGAATCACCACGCAATCGTTGACGCGCAGGACAGCACGTATACGACTGAGGACTTGCGGTCATGGAAAGCAGCACAGGCGGACAGGGGGACCAAGCGCCTGAGCAGCGAGATGCCGAGTGTCGGGTTTGCCGAGCTTCAGGTAGTTTGCGATGCGCTCCTTGGCGCGCCGGCACCGGAAGTCGTGGACCTCTCTTTGGCCACCCCGCGCGAGAAGATGGACCGCAATAGACTCACTAACCGGTCCGGATTCCTCCTGACCACGGGCCTGGCGAAGGCGAAGGAAGTGCAGCGGTTCGTGGATGGAGAGGCCGCCCTAGATCCAGGCTTCCCTGAGCGCTTGAAAGCGCGGTTCACGCAGGAGTACAATCGGTTGGTGGAGCAGGGGGAAAGCGGGGACGACCTCTTCGACCTACTTGTCGGTTTCGCGGGTCGAGGGTCGTCTGAACCTCGGCAACAGGCGGCGGGTGTCGCAGTGTTGACGTATCTCTTCGAGAAGTGCGAGGTGTTCGAGAGATGATCCTGCCGACGAAACACGTCACGCCGCCGCACTCGCTCATAGCCGTGGGCGCCATGCTCCTCGCGGAGCTAGGTGAACCATGCACTGTCTCTCGCTTGTGGCACCGCGTTCGGGCACGTCCGGAGGTGCGGACCTTCCAGCGCTTCGTCCTGGTGCTGGATATGCTCTTCGCGCTTGGTGCCGTTGACTACGAGGATGGACTGCTGAGGAGGCGCAGGCCATGATCCGAGCGGTCCGCTGCGACCAGCCCAGCTTCCGGGATGTCCACCTGTCCCCCGGCTTCAACGTCATCATGGCCGACCGCACCAAGGAATCCACGAAACAGGATACCAGAAATGGTCTGGGGAAGTCGAGCCTCATCGAGATCATCCACTTCTGCCTTGGCTCTACGCTGGAACAAGGGGAGAGCCTGGGCCAGGAGCCATTGAGGGGCTGGACATTCACGTTGGATCTGACCCTCGCGGGAAGGGAACTGTCCGTCAGCCGCAATACAGCGGAGCGGAACCAAGTCCTCTTGCGGGGCGACACGGCCGACTGGTTCCCAGGCAGCGGGGCTAGGACGCTGGAGGGGCTGGGGACAGAAACGGTCGTCAATGTAAGCGAATGGAATGCGCTGCTTGGGCACCTTCTGTTTGCGCTCCCTCGCGAGGCACCAGAGGCTAAGTACAAGCCGTCGTACCGTAGCCTCATCTCCTACTTCATCCGCCGAGGAAGGGACGCATTCAGCTCTCCGTTTGACCATCACAGGAAACACAGCGAGTGGGACAAACAACTCCACAATGCTTTCCTCCTGGGCTTGGCTTGGGAAGACGCCCGGGACTGGCAGGTACTTAAGGATAAGGAGAAAGTGCTCAATGACCTGAAGCGGGCCGCAGCCGCAGGCATGATGCCTGATATGCTCGGCACCATGGGTGAACTCGAAGCGAGGAAGGTGCAGCTCCAGAGCCAGCTTCGGGAGCAGCGAGACGCCCTGAGTGGGTTCAGAGTTCACCCACAGTACAGGGAGATCGAGCAAACCGCGAATGCGCTGACACAGGAGATCCACGATCTCTCGAATGACAACGCCCAGGACAGGCAGCTACTTGCGTTGTACCAGTCAAGCGTGGAGGAAGAGCACCCTCCGAGCCAGGATGACGTTGCTAGAGTGTATGAAGAGGCCGGTGTTGTGTTCTCGTCCGCCCTGAGACGGCGGCTTGAGGATGTGCTCGCCTTTCATACGACACTCCTCTCGAACAGGCGGTCGTTCCTGGCCCGCGAGATCGAACGTCTCCTTCACGCCATCCAGTCCCGCGAAGAAGCCATTCGGGAGAAATCGGACAGGCGAGCCGAACATATGGGGATTCTGAGGACTCACGGCGCGCTGGAGGAGCACTCGCGGCTTCAGTCGCGAGCAACGGCCACGGAGGCCGAACTGAGAGACGTGACGGCGCGCATTGACAACCTGCACAGGTTCAATGAAGGTGCGAGTTCACTTCGTATGGAGAAGGAGGCCCTCTACCAGAGGGCGGACGCCGACTATCGTGAGCGCGCGGAGGCCCGCCGGCGAGCGATCGAGTTGTTCAATGCTAACTCGCAGGCCCTGCACAGCTTAACGGGCACGCTAGTCATTGATGTAACGCAGACTGGATTCAGGTTCGACGTACGGATCGAGCGTTCGAGGAGTCATGGCGTAGGCAGTATGAAGATCTTCTGCTATGACCTGATGCTCGCGGAGCTATGGGCAGGGCGCGAGGCCACGCCGGGCATTCTGGTTCACGATAGCACCATCTTCGACGGAGTGGACGAGAGGCAGATTGCGCACGCGCTTGAACTCGCTGCCGCGAAGTCAGCGGCGGGCGGTTTTCAGTACCTGTGCGCCTTGAACTCGGATCGCGTTCCGTGGAGCGAGTTCTCCTCCGGCTTTTCTCTGGATCCATATGTCAGGTTGCGACTCACTGATGCAACCACTGACGGCGGGTTGCTTGGGATACGTTTTTGACGGTCGAGCCTTCTCCATCGTGTTCCGCGGGGCCCAGGCCTCACTTGTTTCGAGTGAAGCCGCCCGGCCTCGCATAGCCTGGGTAAGGGGCGGGCCGCTCAACGGGCTGGCTCCGGTTCGGGGAGGCGGTAGGCGGGGACCTGGATGACGTGGTCGGGGGGCGTTTCGCCGGCGACGATACGGTCAATCGCTTTGGCGACTTGCGGGAGGATGACTTTCTGGGAGCACTGCTGGCAGACGCCGACGGGGACGTTTTCGATAAGGTGCAGCTTACCGTGCTGCCACAGATGCCTGGTGATTCGTTGCTCCTTGGCCTCGCCACCGCAGAAGTGGCAGTCGGAATAGCTTTGGGCCATGGCCCGCCCTCCTAGCGATTCCGGGTCCGTTCGCCCCGCCGCTCGTCGTCGGCGTGCAAGGAGAGCTCTCGCGGGAAGGACTCCCGGAGTCCTTATCACGGGGGGGCGGCCGGCTGCCCATTCTGGATCAATGCCCCGCCGCGGCGCGCGGGGTGATCCAGAATGGCCGGAAGGCCACGGAGCCGCCCGGATCGCCAAAGCGCCCATAGTGGATCAAGTGACCGCGCGCGGTTGATCCAGTATGGGAAAGACCGCCCGGGACGCGTCCGGATCGCCAAAACACCCATAGTGGATCAAACACCAGGCGCGCACAGTTGATCCAGTATGGCGGGACCGCCCCGGAAGCGTCCGGATCGCCAAAGCGCCCATACTGGATCAAGTATGATGGCCGGGGAGGTGATCCAGTATGTGACGGCTTCGCTGAGTCATGTCCATAAGTGCTTGCGCTGACGGTGCTTGGCCCTCAGGACTCGTGCCGGCCAGCTTCCCGGTGAGCTTCTGCCGTCCCTTCGGGACTGCGGTCTTGTCCCCTCATTTGTCGGGGTCTGCACCAAGTGGCACGGGGAGGGGGACAAGCTCGATGGCGTTGTTGGCGCAGCGGACGGTGCAGAGGCCGCAACCATCGCACTTGTCGGCATTTATGGCGAAGGAGCCGCCCCTCGGCTCGATGGCTGAGTAGATGCAGACCTTCTCGCAGAGGCCGCAGCCGACGCCGCAGCCGCAGGCGAGGCAGCGGGCAGCCTCGCGGCGGGCAGACGTCTCGTCGAGGTCAAGCTCTACCTCCGCAAACTCGTTCAGGCGAACGGAGGGCTCGCGGAGGGGGAGGGTGACGCGCGGCTCGGCGGGCTTCTCGATGTGGCGGGCGAGGGCCATCCGGGTGTCGAGGGCGCGAGGCTCAGGCGTGTCGCGGCGTGGGGACACGCCGCCCACGGCCTCCTCGCCACAAAGGTAGTTCTGAATGGCATTTGCGGCGCGGCGGCCATCGGCGATGGCGTGGACGACGGAGCCATAGCCCCCCCTCACGTCACCCCCGGCAAACACGCCGGGGAGGCGGGTGGCGCGCGTCGCCTCGTCGGCGATTGCCCAGTGGCTCGCGTTCGTCGAAAGTCCTTGCTCTGTCAGGAGATGCGTGTCAGGCCGCTGGCCGGCGGCGACGAGGACAGTGTCCACCTGGAGGATGAACTCTGCGTGGCTCACGGGACTGCTCGGGCGGCGCCCGGCGACGGGCTCGCGGGCCAGGTAGCCCGCCAGGCAGCGGAGGCCGGCCACGCGGCCATCGTCAACCACTATACTGTGCGGGATGGAGAGGTACATGATGCGGACGCCTTCGGCCTCGGCGTCGGCGATCTCGCGCTCGTGGGCGGGCATCTCGGCGCGGGTGCGGCGGTAGACGACGTAAGCCACGTCCGCACCGAGCCTTAGGGCGCAGCGGGCGGCGTCGAGCGTGGTGTTGCCGCCGCCCACGACGGCCACGTGCTTGCCAACGTCGGGACGGTGGCCGAGGTTGACCTGTCGAAGGAAGCCGATGGCGTCAACCACCCCCTTGGCGTCCTCGCCGGGGATGCGGAGCGGGGCGGACTTGTGGGCGCCGGTGGCGACGAGGATGGCGTCGTAACCATCGGAGCGAAGGGATGTTAGGGAGAAGCCACGTCCAAGCGCCTTTCCCGTGAGGATCGTCACCCCGAGGCGCTTGATCGCCTCGATCTCCTCGTCCACGAGGTGCTTGGGGAGGCGGTAGTCAGGGATTCCGACGCGGAGCATTCCGCCGGGGGTGTCGAGGGCTTCAAAGACCGTGGCCTCGTGCCCGAGGAGTGCGAGGTCGTGGGCCGCGGTGAGGCCGGCGGGTCCGCTGCCGACGATGGCGACGCGCTTGCCCGTCGGGGTCGGAGTGGCTATCTCCTGCTTCAGCAAGGGGATATGGCGGCGGCCCCACTCGTCCACGAATCGCTTGATGGCGCGGATGGCGATTGGGCCGCCGAGGGGGGTGCGGGTGCAGGAGTCCTCGCAAGGGGCGTAGCAGACCCGCCCGCAGATTGACTGGAAGGGGTCGCTGGCGCGGACGACCCGCACGGCCTCCTCGAAGCGGCCTTCGGCAACGAGGCGGACATAGGACTGGGCGGACACGCCGATGGGGCAGGCGGCCCTGCACGGGGCGAGGACCTCGTAGCGCTTGTGGGCGCGGAACCGCTTGCGGCGGTCAACCTGCTGGGCGCTCAGGATGCGCGGGTTCACCTTCCCACGGAAGTCGTCGAGCCTTCCGTAGCCGCGGCCATCCATCCAGCGCTCAAGGCCGTCGCGCAGTTCGCGGAGCACGCCGTAGCCGTTCATGATGACGGCGGTGCAGGTCTGGACGGCGTTCGCGCCGACGAGGAGGTACTTGACGACGTCCTGCCAGGAGGTGACGCCGCCGGAGCCGGCGATGTCAATGGCCAGTTGTGGGCGGATGGCGCTGATCCAGCGGAGGGGGTATTGGATGGCCCAGGGGCCGCCGTGTCCGGCGTAGCCGCCGTGCATCACGGGGCGTTCCTCCTGGATGTCTATCTCCAGGGCGGTCATGCGGTTGAAGATGGTGACGGCGTTGGCGCCGGCGGCCTCGACGCCTTTGGCGACGCCGAGCGGAGAAGTGAGCATGGGGCTGAGCTTGGCGATGATGGGGAGCTTGACGGCCTGGCGGACGGCGGCGACGGTCTGGAAGATGGTCTCCTCGACGGCCTTGCCGCGGAAGGTGATGGAGCCGTGGGGGCAGGAGGTGTTGAGCTCGATGGCGTCGG
>VGYW01000378.1 GCA_016872875.1 Planctomycetota bacterium
CGGAAGAGCAAGCCGTCCCAGTTCATCGCGTAGACCGTGCCTCCATCAACCGTGACCAGCTCAGCGCCGCTCATTCCGCCGCGGCTGAGCTTCCACTGGACGGCTCCGTCGAGGTCGCAGGCGACGAGTGCCTTCCCCGCCTCGGCGCCGGACCAGCCGAGGTAGACCTTGTCCTTGTCGGCGTCGCAGGCGAAGGGGACGCCGTGGTCGCCGCCCCAGTTGGTCTTGCCGCTCGGGCCGTCCCAGGGGGCGGAGCCGCCGTTATGTGCCCAGCCGACGAGTCGCAGGCCGATCCCCTTGTGCCAGAGGGCGTCCCACGTGTAGGTGCCGGCGGGCACGGGCTCGCCGGGCCGACGCCAATTGGGGGTGGTCAGCCCGTCCCACTTCACAGTGTGCCTGCCCTTTGTTCGGAACTCGCAGTTGAGGAGCTGTCGGACGACGCAGCCCTCGGCAAGTGGGATTGTGGGCGGCGTGTCCCCACGCCGCGTGTCGCGGGACGGGGACGTCCCGCCCACAGTGCTGCGGATATTGAGGGAGATGAAGCCGTCCTCGGGCATTCGGAACGTGACCTCCTCGAAGCCCTGAAGCTCCTTGACCTTGATCAGCCCCGTCCAGTCAATGACGGGGATGCCCTTCTGCATCGTGGTCGTGAACTCGCGGCCATCGGCGAGGCGGAGCTTTCGGGGCGCCACGTTGCCCTTGGCCTCGAGCGTGCCTGTGCCCCAGCAGGAGCTGCCCATGAAGGTGAACACGCGGTCGGGCACCACGCCCGCCTTGAAGATGTCCTTGATCGTGATGCGGAAGCGCGCCTCGGTGCAGAAGTTGGGCTCAAGGGTCACGGTGATCTGGTCGCCCGCTTTGGGCGCTGCGACCCCTTCCTTGCACAGGAGCTTCCAGGGGATTGCGATCTCCTGGACGTAGCCCTTGCCGTCGGGGTTCTTCGAGAACTCCTGGGCGGCGCCGAGCGCCTGGGCGTCCTTCACAGTGCCGCCGTCGAACTTCCGCCCGATCTCGAAGTGCACCACGTCAATCCCGTCGCGGTCGAGCCAGGCGGTGACGTGGGTGCAGCGCTCCTGGGGGGTGTCGGGCGCGGTGATGACGCGAGCCTGGAGGCAGTCGCCCGCGAAGCCGTAGTCGCCCCGCGAGCTGCCGGGGTTGTTCATCGGAGTCTCGTCGAGCCACCTGGCCAGCAGATACAGGTTCTCCGCGTCGTACATCAGGTGGAACCAGCAGGCCAGCTTGTCGCGGAGGTGTTCCACGTCGCCGCAGGCGAACACTCCGCCCGTGAGGTCCCAGTCATCCGCCTTCCCGTCAATCACCACCTTGCCTGGCGCGGGGAGCACCTGGATGCCCAGGTTCTCGGTCTCAGTCGCGCTGGCCAGACAGGCGGAGAGCAACACAGCAACGATGAACGACCCGGCGACGTTCCGCATTCGTGGCTCCTTTGGAGGATGCGGCTTCTCGGACAGCAGGAGACGCGTCCATTCTAGCCGCAGAGGGGCGAGCCGTCAAAAAGCCGCCAACGCGGCCTTGACTGCGCCCGCGCGCCGGTGTAGCATTGCCGCTCGTCCCGGCCAGCGAGTTCTCCGATGGCGAACGCTAAGTTCATCTGGGTTGATACTGAGGGCCGCGGCCGGAACCGCTGGGCGCTGTTGCGCACGGCCTTCGAGCTGCCTGCGATGCCGGCCAGCGGGCACCTCAATATCTTCGCCGACACGCGCTACCGGCTCGCCGTGAACGGCCAGGTGCTCGGCCACGGCCCGGCGCGCTTCTTCCCAAAGGGACCCGAATACGACACGATTGACCTCTCGCCTGCGCTCCGCCGCGGCCGAAACGTCATCGCCGTTATCGTCAACAGCACGGGCGGGGTGACGTTTCACTCGGCGCCGAGCGTAGGCGGCCTCATCGCCTGGGGCGAAGCCCGCGACGAGGCGGGCAACGTGGCGACCATTGCGACCGGCGAGTCGTGGCGCGCGATGAAGTCGCCCGGCCACCGCCCCGACACCCACTATATGTCCTTCGCCCTCAACCCCGCTGAGTTCCTCGACGCCCGCCTGATGCCGCAGGGCTGGGAACTCCCGGACTTCGACGATTCGGCCTGGCCCCGCGCCGCTCTCCACACCCACCCCGAGCACTGGGGGCCGCTGCGGCACCGCTCCATCCCGCTCCTCGACGAGAGCCGCCAACTGCCCGTCCGCTGCCTCGGCGCCTGGGCCGCACGCGAATTCCCCGATGAAGACGTCTACTCGCTGATGGCCGTGGCAGAGGGCGGCAAGAGCCTTCACACGAATGCTCGCGCGGTCGTCATGACCTTCATCCACTCGCCCCGCGACCAGGAGACGACCTTCGGCGCCTGGTGGGGCAAGTACTGGGTCAACGGCGAAGCCGTCCCGCCCACCAGCCGCCGCGATGGCCATCTCCGCCGCGACTTCCCGCTCCGCCTCCGCAAGGGCTGGAACACGCTACTCGTCTATGAGACCGTGAGGCACGACTGGTGGGACTTCTACCTCGCCCTGCCGCGCGAGGCGGGCCTGGAGCTGAGCGCCGAGCGGCGGCCCGGCTCGCCCCATACCTTCCTCGTCGGCGGCCTGTGGGAAGATGCCCTCGCGGAGGAGGCCGACCGCGTGGCCTGGCCCATCGCCTCGCCCGACGACCTGCCCCAGGCCCTGAAGCCGTGGAAGCCCTGGCCGCGCGGCCGGAGGGCCGACACCCCCTGCCGCGAGAGGGCGTGGATGACCTTCCAAGAGAGAAGCTGCCTCCCTCTCCCTCGGGGAGAGGGCAGGGGTGAGGGTGCTTCTCTTCTCCCTCTCCCTCGGGGAGAGGGCAGGGGTGAGGGTGCTTCTCTTCTCCCTCTCCCTCGGGGAGAGGGCGGGGGTGAGGGTGCTTCTCTTCTCCCTCTCCCTCGGGGAGAGGGCAGGGGTGAGGGTGCTTCTCTTCTCCCTCTCCCTCGGGGAGAGGGCGGGGGTGAGGGTGCTTCTCTTCTCCCTCTCCCTCGGGGAGAGGGCAGGGGTGAGGGTGCTTCTCTTCTCCCTCTCCCTCGGGGAGAGGGCAGGGGTGAGGGTGCTTCTCTTCTCCCTCTCCCTCGGGGAGAGGGCAGGGGTGAGGGTGCCTGGTTGCCCGCGCGTGCGAGCGAAGGCACCCTCACCCGCCCGCCGTCGGCGGGCGACCTCTCCCCGAGGGAGAGGTCGCAGCCCGCGTCCCTCGCGCTGCTCTTCGACTTCGGCGGCGAGGTGCTCGGGCGGCCGATGCTCGACCTTACGGCGAAGGCAGGCACCGTGGTGGACCTGGCCTACACCGAACGGCTGAAGCCCGACGGCACAGCCGACGTGCACCGGCGCTACTTCGTGGACATGATGGAGCGCTACGTCGCGCGCGAGGGCCGCCAGACGTGGCAGACCTTTCACCCGCGCGGCTTCCGATACCTCGAGGTGCTGGTCAAGGGCGAGCTCCACTCCTTCCAGCTTCACGGCGTGGCCCTCACCCGCGCCGCCTATCCGGTCAAGGCACTCGGCTCGTTCGAGTGCTCAGACCCCACCCTCAACCGCATCTGGGCGCTCGGGCCGCCCACGCTGCGGGCCTGCATGGAGGACGCCTATCTCGACTGCCCCTGGCGCGAGCGCGGACTCTACACGGGCGACTTCTTCGTCGAGTTCTACTTGAACCTCGCGGCGTTCGGCGACACCGCGCTCTTCCGCCGCTGCATCGAGCTCTTCTTCACGTCGCAGGGCGACAACGGCCTCATCCGCCCCTGCCCCCACGGCCTCCCGCCGGGACGCCACCCTGACTACTCGGCCATCCTCGCCCAATGCCTCTGGCACTACTGGGCGTGGACGGGCGACGCCGCCTTCCTCCGCGAGATGAGGCCCGGCCTCAAGCGTCTGCTTGCGGGGCTCGACGCCCTCAGGACCGAGGGGAGCGAGCTGTGCGACGGCTCGTCCCTCCACCCCTACGTGGACGGCCCGCAAGCCAAGGGCAGCCGCATCACGTGCGGCCTCAACTGCTTCATCCAGCGCGCCTTCAGCGACGGCGCCCGCGTGCTCGACCTCGTCGGCGAGCCGGCCCTGGCCGAGCTCTGGCGCGAGCGGGCCGACTGCCTCGCCGCCGCCATGCGCGACGCCTTCTGGAGCGAGGACGAGCAGGCGTTCGCCGAGCACCTGCGCTCTGCCGTGCCCGACGCACCGCCGTCCGTCACCGCCAACGCCCTGGCGCTCCTCTACGACATCGCCGAGTGCGACCAGGTGGCGCCCGCGCTCGACTGGCTCATCGCCGCCCTGCACAACAACCTCACGCCGTCCGGCCCGAAGGGCGAGACAATCGCAACCATCGGCTCCTACTTCGCCTTCTACGCCCTCGGCGCCCTCTACCACCACGGCCGCGCCGTCGAGGCCGAGGAGTTCATCCGCCGCTCCTGGGGCTGGCTCCTCGAACGGGGCGCGTGGACCTGTTGGGAGAACTGGCCGCAGACCGACAGCCTCTGCCACGCCTGGTCCTCCGCCCCAACCTGGTATCTCTCCTCGGCGGTCCTCGGCGTCCAGCTCCCTGAGCCGGGCAACCCCGACCTCGTTCGCATCCTCCCGCAGTTCGGCACGCTTCAGTGGGCGAAGGGGGCTTACCCCCACCCCAAAGGCCCCATCCGTGTCGAGTGGCGGCGCGAGGGGGAGAAGTTCCACGTCCAATACGAGTACCCCAACGGCGTGAGGGTCAGGCTCGGCGACGGAGGCCACTGATGCAGGGCATCCGCATCCATCTCCTCGCCCGTGCGGACGACGCGGGCTCGTGCCACACGGCGAACGAGGCGATCATGGAGTGCGTGGAGGCGGGGCTGGCGCTCAACGTGGGCGTGATGGCCTGCTGCCCCTTCCTCGACGAGGTGGCCTCGATGCTCACGGAGCGCAAGGACGTGTGCGTGGGCCTCCACGCCACGATCAACGCCGAATGGGACGCGGTGAAGTGGGGACCGGTGCTGCCGCCGGAGCGGGTGCCGACGCTGGTGGACGCGAATGGCCACTTGCACCCCACGCCGAACGTCACGCACGAGCACGGGGGCAAGGCCGAGGAGGTGGTCGCCGAAATCGAGGCCCAGTTCGCCCGCGCCCGCGCGGTCGGCCTGAAGATCGCCTACCTCGACGAACACATGGGCTTCAGTTGGCTGCCAGGCGTGCGGGAGCGGCTGGACGCTCTGATGCAGCGCGAGGGCCTGCTGCACGGGGGCCGGGGCTACGACCACCTGCCGCCGTCCCCCTGGCGCTTCGACGATCGGGCGGACGACCTGATCGCGCGGCTCGAGGCGGCGGGGCCGGGCACCTATCTCATCGTCGCGCACCCGGGCCACGACACCGCCGAGATGCGCCGCCTCGGCCACGCGGGCCTCGCACCCGGCCAGGTCGCCCGCGAGCGCGAGGGCGACACGCGCATGCTCACCGCCGACAAGGTGCTGGAGTACTGCGGCCACCACGGCGTGGCGCCGACACGGTTCACAGATGCCCGCCCGGGACGGCGCGGGTGAGCCAGAGCTTGGCGCCGTCGTTGGCGGTCACGAGGAGGGCGGAGCCGTCGGGCGCCCAGTGAAGGAAGCAACTGTCGCCGAGGGCGAAGCCCTCGGGCACGGCGAGGCAGCCGGCCGCCGCCTTCCCGCGAAGCACGGCGAGGGCGTGAGGCGTCTTGACGAAGCGCCTCTGCCGCGCGAGGACGGCCACGCGTGCGCCGCCCATCGGCTGGCCGCGGCCGTAGCTGTCGCGGGCCGGCGTGGCCCACTTCGAGATGATGAACTTCTCCCACGGGTAGCCCGGCACCTTGAGCGGGGCCAGCCGCCCGGTCGCCTCGTCGAGGGTCGCGGCGGGGCTGTCGTCGGGGATGATGAGCAGCGCGCCGTCCTCGAGGTAACTGCACACCGAGTAGTTGAAGTTCCAGATTACCTCGGGCTTGACCTCGATGCGGGTCTTTGTGCCCTTGGCGAGGTCAAGGGCGTAGTAGCCGAGTTGGAGGGCTGGCGGCTTTGGTGCGCCGCTGGGCGCGGCGCCGGGCGCGCCGTCCCTGCCGCCGAAGCCCTGGCCGCCCTTGCCGATCTGGTGCTCCTCGACGTGGACGAAGAGTCGCAAGCCGTCAGGCGAGGCGGCGCGGACGGTGATGTGCAGTTCCTTTGCCTCGGGCCACGCGAGTGTGAGGCGCTTGCCGGCCACCAACGTGTCAATGCGGCCCGGCTTCACGAGCACCTCGCCATCGGCGCCGAGGGGGTAACGCTCGGCGCGGGCGTCCTCGAGCGCCTGGCCCTCCAGCTTCTCCCAGGCGCCCTTCGCAAGGTCGTAGTCGAAGCACTCGGGCGTGACGTTGAGCCAGAGGCCCGGCTGGGCGCGGGCGGCCTCCTGCGCGTCCATGTCCACCACGGCGATGCGGAAGCGGCCGGGAGCGAGCCATCGGGCGCCGTATCGGAAGCCCACGAGGCGGCCGGGCCGCTCCGCGAAGGGCGGCTGGATGGTCACGGGCCTGCCGCCGAGGACCTCGATGACGAGCTTCTTGAGGCAATGGTAGTTGTTCCGCCCCGCAAGCTCCTGGCTCACCAGGAAGCGCTTGCCGTCGGGCGACGCGACGCACTCGATGCCGCGCGAGGCCAGCTCGCCGGCCACGCGGCCGTCGCGCTCGAGGATGGTGCAGACGGCTCGGTCGCCGTGCTGGGTGGGGCTGAAGGTCAGGGCCTCGACGTCCTTCGTGGTGCGCGGCGCGTAGCCGCGGGCGAGGATGCGCCCGTCAGGCGTCCAGGAGCACTCGTGGGCGCGGCACAGGGGCGCGGCCTTGCCCGCCGCAGCGTCAACGACGAAGTAGGCGGACAGCAGATAGCCTTGGCTGCCGTCCTGCCGCGTCACGTAGTCGCCCTGCTGGCAGACAAGCGCAGCATCGCCCTTCGGCGCCCAGGCGCACACCCCGAAGCCCTGCGTCCTGGGCGCCCTGGGCAGCTCGACCACCCCCTCCCAGGCTGCCCCGCCGAGGGCTTGACCGGCACACAGAACGACGAACGCCGCAAGTCTGGTCACCGATGTGTCTCCCTGTTCCACCGCTCCGCTGACTACGAAAGCGGCATCGCAGATGCCGCACTCCAAAAGGGCACTCCTGTGGAGTGCGGCGACGAAGTCGCCGCTTTGGATTCGAGCGGAGCGGCCAGGAGGGGAGGCGCGGCTATTCCTTCGCCTCGCGCCTGATGCTCTCGATGGTGACGGGCTTGAGGGGGACGTCGCGGTGGCCGGCCATCGCGCCGGTCTTCACCGCGCGAATCTTGTCCACCACGTCCATCCCCTCCGTGACCTTCCCGAAGACGCAGTAGCCGAAGTCGTCCTCCGTCTCGCCCCTGTGGTCGAGGCCGGGGTTGTCCTTGACGTTGATGAAGAACTGGGAGGTCGCGGAGTGGAGCTCGTTGGTGCGAGCCATGGCGATGGTGCCGCGGTTGTTCTTGAGGTCGGCCTTGGCCTCGTTCTTGATCGGCTCGTGGGTCTCCTTGCGGCGCATGTCCGCTGTCATGCCGCCGCCCTGGATCATGAAGTTGCTGATCACGCGGTGGAAGACGGTGCCGTCGAAGAACTTCTCGTCGGTGTAGCGGAGGAAGTTCTTCACGGTGAGCGGCGCCTTGTCGGCCCAGAGCTCCACCTTGATCGTGCCTTCCGAGGTCTTGATGACGACGACTGGGTTAGCGATGGCTTTCTCTCCTTCCGCGGCAGAGGCCAGAGTCGCGACCACCGACACGACGGCCCCCAATCCGAGGGCCACAATGCCACACCGCATGCACGCTCTCCTTTCGCCAAGAGGGATGGCCAGCATTCTAAGCTGACGGTGGAGCAGAGTCAACTCGCGGGCAAGCTCCGAGCATGGCCGCCAGTCGTGGTAACCTTCTTGGGTTCCGAAGCTCCGAATGGAGCGTACTATATCAGCCCAGGGCGAAGCCCTGATCTTTGCCCACATCTTCTGGGGGCTGGGGTTTAGCCCCCGAATGGGGGCGTTTGAGCCGTAGCCCAGGGCGACCGAAGGGAGCCCTGGGAAAAGGCCCCGCCAGCGTAGAGCCCCCGAAG
>VGYW01000379.1 GCA_016872875.1 Planctomycetota bacterium
GCGACGACCGACGTCTTCAGCGTCTTCGACGGCACCTTCAATCGCACGGTGAGCGCCAACCTCGGGATGAGCTACAGCATCTCGAACGTCCTGGCCGAGGCGGGCCTGGCCAACATCCTCCGCTGGGTGCCGTTCGAGATAGACGAAACGGACCTCCGCGACCGCATCAAGAACAAGATGATCCGCCCGACGACCGTGCCGCAGCTCCTGTCCGAGCTGAAGATCGAGCAGGCGATCTCGCGGGAGGCGCTCCGCCTGGCCTTCGCGCAGCACAAGGCGCTCGCCGTGGGCCTCAAGGGAGTCCAGCGCGAGCGGAGCATCTCGGAGAGCTTCGACGAGACGATGGCGGGCGAGACGCTGATCGACATGCGGCGGCTCGACCTGCTGGTCGGCAGCGGGGGGGTGCTCTCCCACGCCCCGCGCCGCCACCAGGCCGCCATGATGCTCGTTGACGCCTTCCAGCCCGAGGGGGTGACGCGCCTCGCGGTGGACAGCATTTTCATGATGCCGCACCTGGGCGTCCTGGCACAGGTCCACGAGAAGGCGGCGGAGGAGGTATTCGTCCGCGATTGCCTGATCAACCTCGGCACCTGCGTGGCGATGGCCAGCCAGGGCAAGCCGGGGGCTGCCGCCTTCGACTACGCCCTTGAGGCCGGCGGCCAGACCCGCCGCGGCTCGCTCGCCGTGGGCGAGATGAAGCTCGAACCGCTCGGAGTGGGCGAGACCGCGAAGGTCACGGCAAGCCCCGCCCGCGGCATTGACCTGGGCGCCGGCCGCGGCCGCCAGCTAGAGGCCACGGTCCACGGCGGCGTGGTGGGCGTGGTCTTCGACGCCCGCGGCCGCTCCCTCGTGGTGCCCGAGAAGGACAGGGCGCAGGCCGTGAATGGCTGGGCGAAGGCGCTGAACGCCTATCCTGGATAGGCAGGATCACTCGAATCACTCGATTCGATCGATTCGGTCGAATCGATCGAATCGATCGAATCGATCGAATCGAGCTGATCGAAGAAGGTGAGAGCCACACATGGCGCACGCCTACACCCCTGGCCTGCGGGTCACAGGGCGAGCCACGGTGCGCAAGGAGCGCCGCCTGCCCATCGCCGGGCAGGTGCTTGCCGAAAAGGGCGCGCGCGTACGGGCGGAAGACATCGTGGCCCGCGCCGAGCTGCCAGGCGACGTTGCGACGGTGAACGTGGTCAACATCCTCGGCATCGCCCCCGCCGAGATCGAGCAGTACATGCTCAAGCGCCAGGGCGACAGGGTGGAACGCGACGAGGTGATCGCCGAGACCCGCCCCTGGCTCAAGTGGCTCAAGACCGTCGCTCGCTCCCCCGTCGCGGGCACCATTGAGACCGTCTCCTCGATAACGGGGCAGGTGCTCGTGCGGACGGCGCCGCGCCCTGTGGAGCTGACCGCCTACGTGGATGGCGTGGTGGCCGAGGTCATCGAGCGGGAGGGGGTGGCGGTGGAGACGCACGGAGCGTTCGTCCAGGGCATCTTCGGCGTCGGCGGCGAGGTCTACGGCGAGATCGCTCTGGCGGTTGACCGCCCCGACGCGGCGATCGGGCCAGGCGACCTGGGCGCGGAGCTCAAGGGCAAGGTCGCCGTCGCGGGCCAACTGGTCACCAGCGAGGTCTACGAGCGGGCCTCCGCACTCGGCATCAAGGCGCTCGTCTGCGGCGGGTTCCACGACCGCGACCTGCGGCGCCTCCTCGGCTACGACCTCGGCGTGGCCATCACGGGCCACGAGGAGATCCAGCCGATCCTCATCATCACCGAGGGCTTCGGGCCGATGGCGATGGCCGAGGCCACCTTCGAGCTCCTGAAGGCCCACGCGGGCCAGCGTGCCTCGGCCAACGGCGCCACGCAGATCCGAGCAGGCGTCCTGCGCCCAGAGATAATCATCCCTACCCAGGCGGCGGCCTCGGCCCCCGCCGTGGCGGGCATCGCGATGGTGGGCTTGACGCAGGGGAGCCGGGTGCGTATCATTCGGGAGCCTGGCTTCGGGCGTATCGGCCTCGTGAGGAGCCTGCCGCCCGGCGCCGTGCAGATCGAGAGCGAGTCGCGCGTGCGCGTGGCCGAGATAGAGTTCCCCGACGGCACCGCCCTCACCGTGCCGCGGGCCAACCTCGAGGCGATTGAGTCTTGAGCCGACCCGTCGCCGCAACCTGCATCGCCCTTGCCTGCGGCCTCCTCGCCGCGGCGGAGCGTCCCCTGGCCCCGCCCGACGCGGCGAGCTTCCGAGCATTCGCCCACCCCAGCGACGACGGCCAGACGATCAACCTCGAATGGGGCCGCTCCCCAGACGAGGCGACCGGCACCTATTACGTCGTCGAGATCGCCTCCGAGGAGGATTTCAAGGCCGGCCGCTTCCGCCGAGTCGCCCGCGTTGCCTCCCTTGCCAAGCTGAAGTCCGACGAGAAACGGCTCCGCGACTACGACGACGAGGCGGCCAACCGCGCGAACAAGCGCCTCCACTACCTCGCCGTGGAGCCCGCCAGCGTCTACCCCGCGGACGCCAAGACCGTGCGCGACCGCGACTACTACTTCCGCCTGGCGATAGTGGGCACCCGCCTGGCGACGGAGAAACGGCCCAAGCCCCCCGAGCCGCGGCCCGAAGAGCCTGAGAAGAAGCCCAGGATGCCCCTCCTGGCCGCAGCGACGGAGAAGAGCAAGGACTTCCTCGAACAGCTCCAGGCGCTCCAGAAGGCCCTCGGCAAGGCCGGCGAGACCATCGAGGAGAAGCGCCCGACCCTGACCACCGCCTCGTATCTCCCGCTCGTGTCCGACATCGAGGCGAAGATCGCGAAGGTTATGGTCCTCCACGATGAGTGCCTCGATGAGCTGCGCGCGCTCGACCGCGAGCTCGTGCGGCGCGGGCCTGAGGCCCTGAAGCAGGATGTCGCGGACTGGAAGAAGGAGGTCGCGGCGGCCGAGAAAGAGGCCGAGGAGAAGCGCAAGAACGACAGGCCGCGTGTCGAAGAAGAAGTGGTCGAGGTCGAGAAGGACGGCGAGCCGGCCTTCGTGTCGGAGGGCGGCGCGCCCAAGGTGGTGAAGGCGCGGGCGTCGCTGCCGCCGCTTGTCCGGCCCGAGGCTGATGGCTTCAGGGCCTTCGACCTGCCGAGCGACGATGGCGCGGCCATCGCGGTCGAGTGGCGCCGCTCCCCGAGCGAGAACGGGCGAACCACCTACATCGTCGAGATAGCGCAGGTCGAGAATGGCGTTTACGGGGCTTTCAAGAAGGCCGCGGAGGTCCCCTCGCTTGGCGCCGAGAAGTCGGAGCAGCCCAAGTTCTTCGGCTTCGCTTCGGCCAACAAGAAGCTCCATTGCGTGACCATTCAGCCCGCGGCAGTCTTCCCGCCCGACGAGTTGGCGCTTCGCCAGAAAGTGGTCGAGGAGCAGATGGCCTGGATGCCCAAGGACTGGGCACCGGACACGGACTTCCCACAGCACCTCTACCCCCTGATGAAGCCGCTGGCGGCCTACATCGAGGTTGCGAAGGGCATCTGCGGCGGCGTGGAGGCGCTCGAGGGACGCCAGGCCCCCAGGCTCCGCGAGGCTGACAAGGGCTTCCTGCCCGAGCTGGCCCGCTACCGGGCCTACGGCGAGCGCCTGCGGCGCTTCGAGGCCCATGTCGAGCGCCGGCTCGCCGAAGCCCTCAAGGATGCGAGGCGGAAGGCCAGCCGGAAGCTCTACGCCTTCCAGGTGGGCATCCGCCGCGGGGACGAGACGCTCTACATCCAACAGGACGGCAAGCCGAAGGAAGCGATGGGCGCGGCCCGGCCCAACGGTGTCAAGTGGTTCAAGCTCAACAACATCATCCTCTCCCTTTCCTTCTGCGCGGTCGTCTATGCCTTCATCGGCCTGGCCCGCCGGAACCCGAACCTCTTCATCCGCAAGATCGCCGGCCTCGAGGCGGTGGAGGAGGCGATAGGGCGAGCCACCGAGATGGGGCGCCCGGTCTTCTTCGTCCACGGCCTCGGCGGCATGGGCGACCTCTCCACCATCGCCGCCGTGAGCATCCTCGCTCGCGTCGCCCGCCGCTCCGCAGAATACGACACCCGCGTGCGGGTGATGAACAACGACCCAATAGTCCAGGCGGTGAGCCAGGAGGTGGTCAAGCAGTCGCACACGGAGGCCGGCCGCCCCGACGCCTACAACGCGGACGACGTGCCGCTGGTGGCCCCCGACCAGTTCAGCTACGCCGCGGCCGTCAACGGCCTCATGGTGCGCGAGCAGCCGGCCACCATCTTCCTCATGGGCTCCTTCGCCGCCGAGTCGCTCCTCCTCGCCGAGACCGGGGCGTCCACCGGCGCCATTCAGATCGCGGGCACCGACAGCTACACGCAGATCCCCTTCTTCATCACGGCGTGCGACTACACGCTGATCGGGGAGGAGATCTTCGCGGCCTCCGCCTACCTCTCGCGCGAGCCGCGGATGCTCGGCAGCCTGCGGGGGCAGGACGTTGGCAAGGCGGTGGTCATGCTCGTCCTCGTCGCCGGTACGCTGGCCCTCACGCTCGCCAGCGCCCTGGGCCACGACTGGTCCATCATCCAGAAGCTCTTCGAGGCATTCTAGCCCGTGTGGTATAAGCTCACAATCCCGCTGGTAATGTGCTTCGCGATGGGGCTGGTGGCCTTCGTGCACGAGTTCGTGCCGCACCCCTGGGCGGCGGCGTTCCGCGAGGAGATGACCACCTGGTTCCGCATCATGGGCGGCTTCGCCATGTTCATCGGGCTGTACGCCCTGCTGCACCTGCACGTCACGCGCATCCGCCGCCAGCAGGCGGGCTGGGCCTACAGCGCCTTCGTATTCCTCGGCGCCGTCCTCACCATCGGCGCAGGCGTCTTCGAGGAGATTCGGGCCGCCGTGCGCGACGTGCCGGAGGGCGCCTTCTCGCCCTTCGACTGGCTGTATGACTACGTGCAGGTGCCGTGCCAGGCGACGATCTTCTCGATCCTGGCCTTCTTCATGGCCAGCGCGGCGTTCCGCACGTTCCGCGCGCGCAACGTCGGGGCCGCGCTCCTCCTCGTCTCCGCGGTCGTTGTCATGTTCGGCCGAGTTCCCATCAGCGAGGAGGTGGGCCGCATGCTCGGCGCGTGGGACACCTTTCCCCGCGCGGCCGATTGGTTGATGGAGTATCCGAACATGGCCGTCAAGCGCGCCATTTTCCTCGGCATCAGCCTGGGGGCCATCTCCCAGTCGCTCCGCGTCCTCTTCGGCATCGAACGCTCCTATCTCGGAGGGGGAAGCTGATGGGCGCCCCGCCGACCCAGGCCGCACTGCGCCGCCTCGCCGTCACGCGGCGGATCATCTACCTGCTCGTCGCGGTGGCCGTGGCCGTGCCTTCCTTCTGCGATCTCGGGTGCGAATTCAAGCCCTCGCCCTGGGTCGAGAAGATCTTCAAGAAGGTCGAGTCCCTCAAGCCCGGCTCCCCCATCCTCCTCTCGTTCGACTTCGACCCTGCGGCGATGGAGGAGCTCTACCCGATGGGCCTCGCCCTCCTGCGCCACTGCTTCCAGAACGACCTCCACCCCATCCTGATGACCCACTGGCCCGGCGGCGTGGGCATCAGCAAGCAGATCATCGAGAAGGCGGCCAAGGAGCGCGACAAGCTCCCCGGCAGGGACTACGTCTTCCTCGCCTTCAAGCCCGGCTACTCGAACCTCGTCCTCAACATGGGTGAGAGCCTCCAGGGCGCGTTCAGCAGGGATTTCTACAATCAGCCCACCGCGGGCATGCCAGCACTCGAGGGCGTTCGCTCACTCAAGGACATCTCACTCGTCGTTGGCCTCGCGGCCGGCGCCACCACCGAGATGTGGATCGCCTACGGGCGCGACCGCTTCGGCTTCGACCTGGGCGCCGGCTGCACCGCAGTCATCACCCCTGACCTCTACCCCTTCCTGAACTCCGGCCAGCTAATCGGCGTGCTCGGCGGCCTGCGCGGCGCCGCGGACTACGAGAAGCTGGTCAAGCGCGCCGACCGCGCCACGAAGGGCATGCAGGCACAGTCGCTCACACACGTCCTCATCATCCTCTTGATTCTCGGCGCGAACGCCCACTACCTGTGGCGCCGCACGCGGCCGAACGAGAAGGGCTAAGCCTGTGGCCGCACCGCAAGAGACAACCAGCCCCACCCGCCGCACGGCCGAGCTTGTCGTGCTCGTCGTGTTGTTCTTCGCCTTCCTCGCGGCCAGCGCCGCCAAGGGGCGGCCGGTCGGCGCGCCCGACGACTGGTGGCTCGCCCGCCTCGGCGTCGTCGTCGCCGCGGGACTCACCCTCATCATGTACAGCTTCCTCTACCGCGACAACCCGCTCTTCAAGATCGGCGAGAACCTCTTCGTCGGCGTCGCGCTAGGCTACGGGGTCATCCTCACCTGGCGCCAGTCCCTGCGGCCGGAGATCATTGACCCGTTGTTCGTGGACCCGCCGCACATTCACGCCTTCTGGATGGAGCTGGCGCGGCGGAGCGCGCCGATCGTGCTGGGCATACTGCTGCTGACGCGCCTGTCGCGCCGCGCCTCGTGGCTCAGCCGCTACTCCTACACCATCATGGTCGGCTGGGGGGCCGGCCTCGGCATCCCGGTCACCATCCACACCTACGTCCTCCAGCAGCTCAAGCCGTCTCTCGGCCTGATCAGCAAGGCCCTCGGCGATACCCCCGCCGGCCAGCAGGCGGACCTCTGGAGCGCTGCCCTCCCCATCCTGGGCGACGTCATCATCCTTGCCGGCATCGTCAGCGTGCTGTTCTACTTCTTCTTCTCCGTCGAGCACAAGGGCGCGGGCAGCTTCGTCTCACAGCTCGGCATCTGGTTCCTCATGGTCGCCTTCGGGGCGTCGTTCGGCAACACGGTCATGGGCCGCGTGTCCCTCCTCATCGGCCGCATGCGGTTCCTGCTGCACGACTGGCTGGGCCTGGGCCCCTAGCCGCGCGCCGAGGTGCGCCATGGCCACAGCCGAAGCCGTTCCCTCACCCCCGCGTCCCGCGAAGCCCATCCTCACCTTAGCCCTCCTTCTCGCCTGCGGCGGCGGCTTCGCCGCCTCTTACCTCTTCGGCGAGGGGCTGGATGAGGCCACGCTCATCGCCTGCGGGGCGAGCAGCCGCGCACTCGTCGTCGGCTCGCGCCAGTGGTGGCGCCTGGCGAGCGCGGGCTTCCTCCACTCAGACCTCCTTCACCTGCTCATCAACCTCTACGCCATCTTCGCCCTGGGGCGCTCGGTGGAGGGGCTGTGGGGCCACAGGCGCTTCCTGGCCGTCTATGCCGCGGCGCTGGTGTGCGGCAACGCGGCGGCCCTGGCAGAGACCCAGGGCACCACCGTCGGCGCCACGGGCGCAGTCTTCGGCCTCCTCGGCGCGCTCGGCACGCTCCTGGTCCGCCACCGCGACATCCTGACGCGCCCCGCCCGCATCAGGCTCCTCATCGGCCTGGGCATCGTCCTCGCCCTCAACATCGTGCTGGGCATCGCCCTGCCCTCCATCGGCAACGCAGAGGTGGTTGGTGGGCTTGCGGCGGGCGCCGTGGCCGCGGTCGTGCTGCGGCCCGCGCGCGCCCTCGGCAAGGCGGGCGCCTTCGGCGAAGCCTTCGCATCGCTCGCCTCGGCAGCCGCGGCGCTCGGCATCATCGGCTCGCTCACCATGGCTGCCCGCCACGCCAGGGCCTCCGAATGGCGCTCCCTCATCGGCGGCGAGCTCGAGACCCATCTCCTCCGGGGCGAGGAACTCACGGTCAGCGTGCCGAAGGGCTGGCGCTACACCCCGGCCAGCGGCCGCGGGGGACGCCACTCCTTCGAGCGCCCCGGCCTCGCCTCCGTGACCATCTATCTCCTCCCAGAGGCCGGGCCGCTCGACGCGGCAGCCGTAGCCAGCAGGGTCCAGCAGGAGTGGCCCAAGACTGGGGCGAAGCTCGTAGCCAAGCGAGAGCTCGCGATTGGCGACCAGACGGGCATCGAGATGCACTTCCGGCTCACGGCTCACAACGAGGTCCAGCGCCAGCGCGTGGTCATCTTCCCGACACGAATCGGGCGCATCGTGTCCGTGAACTTCACGTGCC
>VGYW01000380.1 GCA_016872875.1 Planctomycetota bacterium
CCCCGCGGCGCACTTGCGGCAACGCGGATACATGCATCGCCGCTTCATGAGCACCACAGACCCTCGCACGAAGCTCCCCCAAGAGGCGAGTTTCCCCATGAGGGCCTTCCGCGTGCGTTCCAGGCTACGTTGGGCCGAGTCTTCCACGTCGGACTCCATATAACATAAGCGTATACACTTATATCACATACGGCCAAAGAAGAAAAGCGGAAACTGGTCCGTAGGAGATTACACGCACCCTGTCTGGCCCGGCTATGGCTTCCGGTATTGGCGCAGGCCCCCCGTGCTTCTTCTCGTGCTCGTCGTCGTCCTCGTCGTCGTCGTCGAGTCCAATGGCACTGTTCGGCATCAGGGGATTCGACGACGACGAGGACGACGACGACGACGATGGTTGGGAGCTCCAGGATCAGGGGCCATGCTCGGCACGCGTGGCGCGCTTGACTCTGCGGCGGCAGGGTGTAGAATGCTGGGGCGTGGCAAGGCCGGGAGGCCGCGACAGGGCAGAGGAAGCGCGCGATGCGTTGGCAGACCTGGGCGTTGGCGGTCATGGGGGCGATCGGGGTCGTCGTCGGCGCGGCGAGCCTGACGGCGTGCGTGCCCGAGCTGGCCCACGACTGGGGCGACTACTACAAGAACCCGAAGTACGGCAAGAACGTGCCCCGCGGCGCGCCGCACGTCGTCGTGTCGGGCGGCCTGGCCTATCCCGCGAACGGTTACACGTGGTCGGATGGCACTGCGGGCCCGCGCGACCCGTCGCGGGGCAACCTGACCGTCAAGAAGTTCAAGCGGGAAGACCACCACGGGCACAGCGGGGGCAGCGACTGGGGCGGGCGTTCGCCGGGCCGCTCCGACCCGCCACAGACGGGCAGGACGCCGCGCCCCGGCACGGTGGTCCTCCCGCCCAGCACCGTCCCGCCGCCCCGCGGCCCGGTCACAGTCACCCCTCCACCCCCCACCCCGCCGCCCGTGGTGCGATACGTCAAGCCGTCCACCCCGCCGCCGAACAAGCTGAACGACTACAATGGCACGGTCGCCAGCATCACGCAGGACGGCTATTGGCACAAGAACGAGCCGAACCCCGCCATGCGTCCCCCGGGCACGGTTACTTTCTGGGGCAACCCGCCGACACACGTCACGGTGGAACGCGGCAACGGTCAGTTCGTAGACGTGAACTTCAAGGACCCGAGAACGGGTGAGACCTACTCGAAGACTCGGCCTTACCCGGTTGTCGACTCGCAAGGCCGGCCGTACCCTTACCATAGCTCGTACTTCCCACCCGCGGGTTCCAGGTGGGAATGGGATGGCAAGTGGGAGCGCAAAGATCGCTATATCGGAGGCAACCCCAGGACCCCCGAGTGGCTCTGCTGGGGGTTCGCTGCGAACGTTGCCCACGACTGCATCCGCGTGCCCAAGACCAGATAGCTGATCGCTTGGGTGCCCGGAGGGACGTGAGCGAACCTTGCGCCCCAGACACGGGCTGAAGCCCGCACTACGAACGCTTTGCTCTGCCTGGAGGTTCGAGGGATGAGGAAGGTTCTCATCGGCGTTGGCGCGGTGGCGGCGCTGGGGGCCGCGGCCTACCTGGTGGGCGAGCTGCTGACGACGGAGCGCCAGCGGGTGGAGCGGGTGGTCCGCCGCCTCGGCCGCCGCCTCGAGGCCCGCGACCCAGCCGGCTTCTGCCAGTTGCTCGCCGAGGACTACTCGGACGGGAACGGGTTCAACCGCCTGTCGCTGAGGGCGTTCCTGACGCGCGGCCTGCCGCAGTTGGCCCGCGTGGGTGTCCGGCTCGAGGCCCTTGAGGTCGAGGTGTCGGGCGACGCGGCGCGGGCGGAGTTCTCGGGCCACGTGACGGCGGAGGGCCGCGAGGGGAGCCAGCCGCCCTGGCGCCACCAGAGCCTCGTGCGCCTGCGCCTCCGCAAGGCCGAGGGCAGTTGGCGCGTCCAACACGCGGAATACTCGCTCCCGCCAATCGTCAAGAGGGAGGGGTTCTAGCCGGGCTTCCTATCGTCCTCGTCCCTCGTCCTCGTCCTCGTCCCTCGTCCTCGATTCTCGTGGGGGGAGAAGAGTCGAGGACGAGGACGAGGGACGAGGACGAGGACGATCAGGCCTTACGGCCCCTCGTTTGACTACCGTGGGGACGCGCCGTATGCTGGACGGGCGGCATGCAGGAGAGCGGAATGGCCCGGCGGCCAATCGCGGTGGTGCTCGCGAGCGGGGGGATGGATAGCTGCGTCCTCGTGGCGCTCGCGGCGCAGGAGCACGAGCCGGCCATGCTCCACGCAGACTACGGCCAGCGGACGCTGCGGCGCGAGAAGCAGGCGTTCGACGCCATCGCGGACTTCTACCAGGTGCCGCCAGGCCGCAGGCTGACGGTTGGCCTGGGACACCTTGCGGCCATCGGCGGCTCAGCGCTCACCGACACCTCGATTCCCGTGCCGGAGGGGAAGCTGGACCGCGAAGGAATCCCCATCTCGTATGTCCCGTTCCGCAACGCGAACCTGCTTGCGGCCGCGGTCTCGTGGGGCGAGGTGCTGGGGGCGACGAGCATCTTCTTCGGGGCGATGGAGGAGGACAGCTCGGGCTACCCGGATTGCCGCGGCGTGTTCGTCGAGGCGTTCAACCGCCTGATCGCGGCGGGGACGCGCCCGGAGACGCGGCTCGAGGTCGTCGCGCCGCTCCTCCACCTGACGAAGGCGGACGTGGTGCGGCTGGGGACGCGCCTCGGCGCGCCCTTCCACCTCACCTGGTCGTGCTACCAGGCCGAGGATGCGGCGTGCGGTCGGTGCGACAGTTGCCTGCTCCGCCTGCGGGGCTTCCGGGAGGCGGGCGTGAGGGACCCGATCTCTTACGCGAGCTCGGGGGATTTCTGACTTTTGACTTTTGACTTTTGACTTTTGACTTTCGACTTTCGATTTCAGATTCCAGATTTCAGATTCCAGATTTCACATTCCAGATCCCAGAAAGGAGGCCGTGAATGAACGCGATGCGAGCGTTGGCCGCGGTGGCCATGATCGGGCTCGGGTGGGCCGGCGAGCCGAAGAAGGAGGCCGTGACGGAGGAGCAGCTCCGCGAGGCACTCAAGGGCTTCAAGGGGTTTCTGGCCGGCGACGTGGTGAAGCGGGAGAAGGCGGGCGCCATCCTTTTCATCCGCTCCATCACACTCGTCGAGGGAAACCAGGCGAAGGGGGCGGGTACCGCGCTCGGCCAGGAGGTGCCCGTCCAGTACGCCACTGAGAAGGACGAGAAGGGCGTCGAGCGGCCGAAGAAGGCGCTGAGCAACCTGATGCAGAACCTGGAGAAGTTCCCCGCCTTCCTGCTCGGCGGGCCGATGGGCGGGAACGTGATGATCGCGATGGACGGCGCAGTGGCGGCCGGCGGCGCCGCCCAGGTGCAGGGCATCACCGTGCAGGGCGGGGCGGTGAAGCTGGAGGTCAACGGCGCGCAGATCGAGCTGGGCGGCGACGACGCGGCCGGCAAGGAGAAGGCCGAGAAGCCCCGAGGCCCGGCCGCTACCCTGCGCGTGCAGGCCAGCGAGGACGGCACGCTGGTGGCCGACCGCGCGGTGCCCGGCATGCAGCCGGCGGCCACCTGGGGCGGCATGCCGAACGTCCAGCTCGGCGGCATCCCCGGGCTCGAGGAGCCGCAGGCCCCGCCCAAGAAGGAAGGGGGGAAGGACGCCCAGTTCTGACCCGTCCTCCTCAATCGTCCTCGTCCTCGTCCATCGTCCTCGTCCTCGGTTGTCCTGCCTCGCGGGAAAGGAGAAGAGTCGAGGACGAAGGACGAGGGACGAGGGACGAGGACGATTGAGGACCGAGGCTGCGCATGCAGCATTTGGGCCACGCGCGGTGTCTGAAAGTGTGTAAGGAGGCAGCGCCATCGCCAGGAAGCGGCGAGACGAGAGGCCCGAGGCCCCACGGGAGGCCCGCGCGACGGTGATCGGGCTGGCCGCCGCCGAGGTGGCTCTGGCGGCGCTGGTGGGCTGGCTGCTGGTGCGCTCGGGGGTGTGCCAGTGGGGGAGCCGCTCGGCGCAGCCACAGGCGGGCGACGCCTTCATCCTCGGCTCCGCCCTCGGGTGCCTGGCCCTGGTGGCCTTCGTGCTCGGGGCCTGGCAGTGGCGCCTCGGCGGGCGCGACCGCGTGCGGCTGCTCCTGACGGGCTACCTGATGCTCGTGGGGGCGTTCGCGGGGCTGTGCTGGTTCGACATCAGCATGCGGGGTGCCAAGCTGCCGCCCGGCCCACAGGCACCGTCGGAGCTCTGGCGGACGATCGAGCGGTCGGCCGCGGCCGCGCTCGCCCTCGGCTCGCTGTTCCTCGGCGTGGCCTTCGTCCTGCTCTTCCTGTGGCTCGCGCGGCGTTCCTTGAAACGCGCCGCCGAGAATGGTATATTGAAGGGAGACTGAATCAGTGGGCGGATGAATGGATGGGTGGATGGCTGGATGGATGAGGGAGAGAAGCGCTCGTGACTCTTGCCTTCATCCATTCATCCAATCATCCAGTCATCCTCTTTGATTGCGGCAAAGCGCCGCCTAAGGGGGACACGGACGTGAAGACCTGGGCCATAGTGAAGGCGCTCCTCGCCTGCGGTGCCGCGGCGGTCCTCGGGGGTTGCTCCGGGGACTCGGCGAGCCTGCGCCATGAGGTGCGGGAGCTGAAGGAGGAGAACAAGGCGCTCAAGGAGAAGGTGGAGAAGCTCAGTGCTGAGCTCCTCCCGCTCGTGGCCAAGGTGGACAAGCTGGACATCGGCCACGACCACCTGGAGAAGACGGTGGCCAACGCGCGCAAGGACCTCGAGGCCCGCGTGCCCGACCTCGTGCAGCAGGAGCTCCAGGGCCGCAGGGGCCGCTTCTTCCCACAGCCTGGCGTCGCCCGGCCGCCGGCGCGCTTCGAGGAGAAGCCCTACATGGGCTTCGACGGGCAGGACATCGAGCCCGACGTGGCCAAGCTCCTCGAGCTCAAGACGAAGGCCGGCGTGCTCGTGACCGAGGTGCGAGAAGGCTCCCCCGCCGCCGTCGCCGGCCTCAGGAAGAACGACGTCGTCGTGGCCTTCGACAAGGCCGAGATCAAGTCCTTCCAGGACATGAAGAAGGCGCTCGAAGGCAAGAAGCCAAACGACATCATCGCCCTCACCGTCCAGCGCGGCGACGAGAAGACCGAGATGAAAGTCACCCTCATCGCTCGCCGCGTGCCGGTAGATGAATGAGATTCCTGATTGCTGATCTCTGATTGCTGATTGGCTGGGAGGCAGAGCGGGAGCCGAGCTCCGTGATGGCTGAAATCAAAAATCAAAGATCAAAAATCAAAAATCGCTGGCGCGCATGCCTCGTCCTCGCGCTTGGCGCCGGGGCGGCGCTCTGCGGGCCGTCATCAGACGGCCTGAAGTGGCGCAAGCGCTCCCTGCCTAAGGCGCCGGAGACGGGCTACGTGGCGGCCATCGCACTCACCCAGGCCGGCAAGGAGCCTGGGCAAGCTGTTCTCTCCTGCCCCACCGAAGGGCTTGAACTTCACGCCGAGGGCGAGCGGTGGACAGTGCTCGCGGGGGGCAGGCAGGCCGCCGAAGGCACCCTCGATGGGGATAGCCCCCGCAGCTTCCACGTCAAGCGGGCGCCCGCGTCGCTCCTCCTGGCCGCGAACGGGCGCTGGCTCTACGGTTGCCGGCTCCCAAGGGGCGAGGCCGCGCCTGAGGTCGCCGTCGGCACGTCGCAGGAGCTCGATGTCAGGTCCTTCCAGCTCGTGGCCTGCGAGCCGGTGGGGTTCGAGGACGACTTCCCGGACCCCGAGCCGAGCGTGGAGCTGTGGCGGCCAGAGCGGGGCCAGTGGGCGCGCCTGTCGGTGACGTATACCGACAAGAGCGCCAACCCCGCCGAGCTGGCCGCCATCTTCGACAGGCTCGAGGACGTCGCCTCGCGCGGCCGCACCCGCGAGTACGCCGTCGGCATCGGAGTCCACTTCGGCGAGGGCTACCTGCCGCAGGTCGCGCTCGTGGCCGACGACTCGCCCGCCGAGCGCGCCGGCCTGCGCGTGGGCGACCTCATCCGCGAGGTGGACGGCTCGCGGGTCCGCAGCATCTCGGAGGCCACGGAGCTCCTCCAGGGCGAGGTCGGCAAGCAAGTCGCCCTGGCCGTCGAGAGCGGCGGAAAGACCCGCAAGGTCGAGCTCGCCCGCGAGGTGGTCGTCTGGGGCAAGAGCAAGCGGCAGGTGCCCATCCTGCCCTTCGCCCAGGACGGCGTGGCGCTCATCACGCGGGGCGAGGCGTATTGGACCGACTACAACCTCCGCGTCGCCGTCCGCAGCCAGGGGGCGGGAGCCGTCGGCATCGTCTTCGCCTACCTCGGGCCGAGGGACTACCACCTCTTCCGCTGGCTCGGCGCCGACAAGGCGCCCGACCGCTGCGGCCAGTGGCGCCTCGAACGCGTCCGCGACGGCCGCACCGAGCTCCTCGCCGCCCGCAACGGCGGCTTCTGGCCCAACGACTTCTTCGCACTCGGCGTGGAGGTCGGCGGCGACGAGCTCGGCAAGCTCGCCGCCACCTGCTACGTGGACAGCGAACCCGTCCTCACCGCGGCCGACGACGCCATCGTGCCCGGCCGCATCGGCCTCTGGGCCGAGGCCCCAGGCGTCGCCTGCTTCGACGACGTCGCCCTCGGCGAGGGGCGCCGCCTCCGCCCCCGCGCCCCGCGCGGCACCCGCTCCGTCGCCCAGCTCTACGACCCCACGATGCGCTACTGGGCCGACCCAAGCTACCAGTGGGCCTACAGCGGCATCCAATACTGGCACAAGGCCGCCTTCCCGGGCGACGTCACGGTCACCGCACCCGTCCCCAGCGGCCAGCGCCTCGGCCTCACGGTCTCCGCCCCCGAGCGCGGGGCCGACACAGGCTACACCTTCATCCTGCCCGAGGATGCGGGGCCGGCTCTCCTTCAGCGCGCAGGCAAGACCATCGCCAAGGAAATCCGCGGCAACCGCGACGCCAGACGGGTCACACTCGCCCGCCAGGGCAACCGCATCAGCGCCTTGCTCGACGGCAAGCCGTGCCTGCATTTCACCGACCCCGCGCCCCTCGCCGGCGCACTCGTCGGCGCCGCCGGCGCGCTCCCGGCTGACGTCAAGGTCGAATCCCCCAACGTCGTCGAGGACTACTTCAACGCCTGCCCGACCGACTGGCACGTCGTGGCCGGCCAATGGGAGGTGATGAACCGCTGGGTCTGCAACCCCACCTGGTCGTTCTTCGGGGGGCGGAACGACGACGGGCTCCTCGCCATCTGGAACAAGCGGCGCCTCGACGGCAACTGCTCGGTGGAGGTTGACGCCGGCGTGATGATGATGGAGCGCTCCGGCCGCTACGAGAACATGCGCGACATCGGCGTCTCCCTCTGCGCCGACAACCAGGACCTCGCCAGCGGCTACGCCGTCATCGTCGGCGCCTACCAGAACGAGCGCACCATCCTCTACCGCCGCGGCAAACAGGTCGCCTCCACCAGCAACCCCCGCGCTCTCCTCCCCAGCACCCGCTGGTACGGCCGCGACGAACTCCACAGCCAGCACCGCGGATGGGTCCACGTCCGCCTCGCCAAGCACGCCAACACCATCCGAGTCCACCTCTGGGACAACCTCGTCCTCACCTACGAGGACCCCAACCCCCTGCCCGGCGGCCACGCCGCGGTCTGGAGCGTGGACAACGGGGTGATGGTGGCCAAGGCGCGCCTGGCCGCCGACCGCCTCTCCGCCCCCAAGCCCGTCCTCCGCTCCGCGCCCGTCTTCGCCAGCGCCGCCATCTCCAACGACTACGGCGACGCCACCACGCGCGTCACGCCCAGCGGCTCCGAGCACGAAGTCGTCAACGTCGCCTCCGGCGGACACTTCGCCGCCGCACTCCGCCCGCGCGTCTTCTCCGCCTTCGACCACCCCACCCTCTCCTTCGACATCAAGCTCGCCCCCGACGCCAAGGTTGACCTCTACTTCACCTGCCATGCGACCCGCTACCGCGTGCCCCTCACTGGCCCGCGCGACTCCACGTTCCAGGGCATCAACCTC
>VGYW01000381.1 GCA_016872875.1 Planctomycetota bacterium
GGATGAGCGAGTTCTAACGGCGCCTAGGAGGATGGGCCTGGCCCCCCTTGGGGCTCAGGGCGCTAACCTGTTTGTAGTGCGGCCTTCAGGCCGTATCCGAGCGGCACGGGCCGAAGCCCGCACTACGAACTTCGCGGTCCTCTCGGGCGCTCCAAGCTAGCGAGCAGGGCATGGCGAAGACCACGGCGAGCGGGTTGCACCTGGACAGGCTCCCCCAGCACGTGGCGATCATCATGGACGGGAACGGTCGCTGGGCGCGGCAGCGCGGGCTGCCGCGCATCCGCGGCCACGAGGCGGGGGCCGAGAGCGTCCGAGCCGTCACCGAGGAGGCCGCGCGCCTGGGCCTCCGACAGCTCACCCTCTACGCCTTCTCGTCCCAGAACTGGGGCCGGCCCCGCCTCGAGGTCGGCGGCCTCATGCGCATGCTCCGCAAGTACCTCGTGAGCGAGCGCGGCCTGCTCCGCGAGAACGACATCCGTTTCGTGGCCATCGGGCGGCGCGAGGGGCTGCCGCGCGCCGTCCGCCGCGAGCTCGAGGCCACCGAGGAGCTCTGCCGCGGACACAGGGGCATGACCATGTGCCTGGCGCTCAACTACGGCGGCCGCGAGGAGATAGCGGACGCCGCCCGCTCCATCGCGGCCGACGCGGCCGCGGGCAAGCTGCGCCCGGCGCGGGTGAACGAGGCGCTCATCAGCTCGCGCCTCTACACGGCGGGCATGCCCGACCCCGACCTGCTGGTGCGCACGGCGGGGGAGATGCGGGTGAGCAACTTCCTCCTCTGGCAAATCTCCTACGCCGAGCTCTACGTCACCCCTGTGTGCTGGCCCGACTTCCGCGTGGAGCAGTTCCACGAGGCCCTGCGCGCCTACGCGGAGCGCAAGCGCACCTTCGGCCTGGTCGAGTGAGAGATCGAGGATAGCCCATGATGCGCAAGCGGGTCGCGCTCGGCCTCGGGGTCTCCGCCGGCTTCCTCGCGCTCGCCTGGCTCGACACCGCGTTCGCCGGCGGGCCGCTCTTCCACCTCTTCGTCGGCCTCACCCTGGCAGCCACGCTCCTCGAGGTCTACGCCCTGGCGGCGCAGCACGGGGACGAGCCGCTGTGCGTGGCCCCGCTGGCGCTCGTGGTCGGCTTCGTGGCCTGGGACTACGCGGCGCGGGTGCGGAGCGCGCCCTGGCTCAACGCGCTCGTGCCGGGCCAGGCCGATGCGCTCTGGGCCTTCTACGCCCCGACTGGGCTGGCCGCGGCCGTCGCCCTCTGGGTGCTGGCCATCGTTCACCTCTTCGCGCGCGACCCGTATCGCTGGCTGAACGGCGCCCCGGCCACGCTCTTCGGCTTCCTCTACGTCTGGCTCGCAGGCGCTCACGTCTTCCCGGTCCGGGACATGGGCATGGGCTACGTTCTGGCGCTGCTCGCCGCATCCAAGCTGGGGGACACCGGGGCGTACTTCGTGGGCACCCGCTGGGGGCGCCACAAGCTCGCGCCGCGCACCAGCCCCAACAAGACGGTCGAGGGCGCCGCGGGCGGCCTCGCCGTCAGCGTCCTCGCTTCGTTCCTCATCGCGCCCCTCTTCGGCCTGGAGGGCGGCCTGGGCTTCTGGGCGCTCTTCGGGCTCCTCGTCGGCGCGGCCGCGCAGCTCGGCGACCTCGTGGGCAGCGCCATCAAGCGGGCGGCCGGGGCGAAGGACTCCGGCACCCTCCTGCCCGCCTTCGGCGGCGTGCTCGACGTGGTGGACTCGCCCCTGATGGCCGCGCCGGTGGCGTTCTGGCTGCTCGTTTGCTAGGGTGTTCATGGACGTGATGCGCGTGCGAACAGAGGATGATTGGATGAATGGATGGGTGGATGGGTGTCAGACAATCATCCATTCATCCAGCCATCCAATCATCCTCTTCGGTTGCGGCGGAGGCCCCGCTGAGGGCGAAAAGTGGCTCAAGAACGGCTTGTAGTCCCTGACCCGGAGGTCGCCCGGCTCCTGTATGGGGAGCAGGACAGCCATCTGCGCCTGGTGCGCGACGTGTTCGGGGTGAAGGTCATGGCCCGCGAGGGCGCGGTGGTGGTCGAGGGCGGCGAGGCCGCCGTCGGCTCGGCCCTACAATCCCTTCAGCTCATGGTGCGCCGTGCCGAGGAGGGGCGCCGCCTCCGCCTCTTCGAGGTGGAGGACATCGTGGAGGCCGTGGCGCGCGACCCGGGGTTCAGCGACGAGGTGCGGGTGGACGTCCGCGGCGGCACCTACGTGACCCCGCGCTCGAAGGGCCAGGCCGCCTACCTCGAGGCCATCCGCACCCACGACATCGTGTTCGCCATCGGCCCGGCGGGGACGGGGAAGACCTATCTCGCGGTCGCCATGGCGCTCTCCGCGCTGCGCAACGGGCGCGTGAAGAAGCTCATCCTCGCACGCCCGGCGGTCGAGGCCGGCGAGAAGCTCGGCTTCCTCCCAGGCGACCTAGAGGAGAAGGTGAACCCCTACCTCAGGCCCCTCTACGACGCTCTGAACGACATGCTGGACTTCGCGCAGGTGCGCAAGTACGTCGAGCGCGACGTCATCGAGGTGGTGCCGTTGGCCTTCATGCGCGGCCGCACCCTCAACCACGCCTTCGTGATCCTCGACGAGGCCCAGAACACCACGGTGGGCCAGATGATGATGTTCCTCACGCGGCTCGGCAACAGGTCGCAGGGCGTCATCACGGGCGACATCACGCAGGTGGACCTGCCGCCGGACGAGCTGTCTGGCCTCGTCCACGCCGAGCGCATCCTGGCCGCCATCGAGGGCATCGCGTTCGTCCACCTGACCAAGGGCGACATCGTGCGCCACCGCCTCGTGCAGGAGATCGTGGCCGCCTACGAGCGCGACGCGGCCGAGCGCGGCTAGCCCGCATTTCTCACCAACGATTGGTGGGGAATACGGGAAGCACCAAAGGACAAGCACCAAGAACCAAACAGGGTCCAAGCTCCAATCCCCAATCACCCAGACCGAGAGGACACTGTGCTCTCCTCGAAGGTCTGGGTGCCGTTTCGGTCATTGAGTCTTTGGGGCTTGAGGGTTGTTTGGTGGTTGGTGATTGGCACTTGAGATTTCCTGATCCGACAGGAGCGGGCCAGTGGGTCGCAGGACGCCGCATCGCCGCCGCACGCTGATCGAGCGGCTCGGGGTGTCGCCCCGGGGCCGGCTGCGGCGCGCGCTGCGCCCGGCCATGTCGTTCGCCGAGGCCATCGTGGGAGCAGCCTTCGTCGTCGCGGTCGTCGCCCTGCTGGACTTCGCGACGCTGGCCCGTGCGGCGCGGGGCAAGGTTGACGGCGCGGCGCTCCAGCGCCTCATCGGCACCCTGGCCGTGGTGGGCGGGCTGACCGCTCTGGGGCTGGTCTACCTGGCGCGCTTCCAGCGGCGCCTCGTCAGCACGCGGCGCCAGCTCCTCGTCTTCGGCGTCTGCTGCCTGGGCTGCGTGGCCGCGGCAAAAGGGCTCCTCGGCCTCGACAAGCGCCTCGCCCAGGAGTGGCAGGGCCTCGTCTACCTCACACCCGTCGCCGCCTTCGCCGTCTTCTTCGCCGTCGTCTACGGCCAGCGCGAGGCCGTCGCCGCGGGCATCATCCTCTCCATGCTCGTCGGACTCGCCGTCTACACCACGGGGGCCGAGAAGGCCGAAAGGGCGGCCGCCCGCGCCGCGGAAAAGGAGAAGGCGGACCTTCTGCCGCCGGACGCCTCGGCCCCCGACCCCCTGCCCGTCATTGCCGTCCTCATGGCCGGCGCGCTCGTCGCCGCCCTCGCCTCGCGCGTCATTCGCAAGCGGACCAAGCTCCTCAACGTCGGCCTCCTCGTCGGCCTCATCCAGGCGGCGCTCCTGCTCAGCTTCTACATGGTGCGCGGCAAGCTGCGCCTCGACGCCCGCCCCCCCTTCGAGCCCCTCTGGGGCCTCGCCAACGGCCTCGGCGGCGGAATCCTCATGACCGTCCTTCTCCCCCTCATCGAGCTCGCCTTCGACGTGGCGACCGACATCCGCCTCCTCGAGCTCACCGACCAGGACCAGCCCCTCCTCCGCAGCCTCGTCACCCTCGCCCCGAGCACCGACAACCACTCGCGCCGCGTCGCCCGCCTCGGCGAGGCCGCCGCCGAAGCCATCGGCGCCAACGCACTCCTCACCCTCGTCGGCTCCTACTACCACGACATCGGCAAGATGGCCAAGCCCGAATACTACATCGAGAACCAGATGGACGGCGAGAACCCCCACGACCGCCTTCGCCCCTCCATGAGCGGCCTCATCATCGCCAGCCACGTCAAGGACGGCGTCGAGCTCGCCTGCGAGAACAAACTGCCCCGCGCCGTCGCCGCCATCATCGAGCAGCACCACGGCACCTCGGCCATCGAGTTCTTCTACGACCGCTACCTCAAGGAGGCAGGCGACCGGGCGGTGCTCGACGCCGCCTTCTTCCGCTACCCGGGGCCAAAGCCCGCCACGAAGGAGGCCGCCATCGTCATGATCGCCGACTCCGTCGAGGCCGCATCCCGCACCCTCGGCCAGCCCGTCCCCTCCCGCATCAAGGCCCTCGTCCACCGCATCACCGAGGCCAAGCTCCTCGACGGCCAGCTCGAAGACTCCCGCCTCACCCTCAGCGAGGTCCGCCTCATCGAGAACGCCCTCTTCCGAGTCCTCTGCTCCATGTACCACGCCCGCGTGGAGTACCCCTCCGACCGCCCGGACCACGGCACCGACCACGCCCTCCGCGCCCGCCGCCCGCGCTGAGGCCCGGCTTCAAGAGACCTAAGGGACGAAAGGGACCAAAGGGACCCAAGGGACAATCTCAGCCGGCCCACAGGTCTGTGTGGCTTGGCCGTTAGATTGTTCCGTCGCCACCTGTGCGCGCTTTGCGCGCATGCCGGGGGATGGATGGATGAATGGATGGGTGGATGGGTGTCAGACAATGATCCATTCATCCACCCATCCAATCATCCTCTTTGGTTGCGGCCATAGGCCGCCTTAGGTCCCTTTGGTCCCTGTCGTCCCTTATGTCCCTTCTTCCCCATGCAAAGGCCCCGGGCCGCCTTCGCCGCCCGGGGCCTTGCCTGGTCCTTCTGGCCACAGCGATCGGTCACTTCTTCCGATCGTGCGGCACCGTCACCACCACATTCGCCGTCGCGGTGTTGCCGCTCGCGTCGGTGGCCTGAATTGTGATCGTGTAGACGCGGCCTGAGCCCTTACCCGAGCGCTCGGCCCGGAGCTTGAGCGAGTGCTCGACCGTGATGGCCCAATCGGGCGCAGTATCGCCATCGCCCAGGCCGTTGACAGGCTCATTGCTCGCCACGCCCACGATCTTCCACGAGGGCGCAGCGTCGCAGATGTCGCCCACCACCGCACCGACGGCGACGTCCGCCATCTTGTGGTTTGGCGGCCAGAGCACGTTCGGCGTCGCCCACGCGCTCTCGATGACCGGCGCCGTCGTGTCCCGCACCGTCACGGTGAACGACCTCACCGTCTGGTTGCCCGAATCATCGGTCGCCGTGCAAGTCACAGTCGTCACGCCGAGTGGGAACACGCTGCCCGAAGGCGGCACGCACATCACATCCACCTCGGCATCGCAAATGTCGGCGGCGATGCATTCCCACTCCACCCGCGTCCCATCCCCGGTTGCCTGCTCGACCACGATGGGGGAGGGCACGACCAGCTCCGGCGGCGTCTTGTCCTCCACAGTGATGTCCACCGTATCCGGGTCGGAGTCCGCCTGGCCGTCGTTGACCACGAGGGTGACGGTGGTGGTGCCGAGGGGCAAAGTGACCGTGGGCCTGACGCCGGTGGCCGAGCCGCCAGGCCAAGTCCACTGATAGGTCAGCGGATCGCCGTCGGGGTCGGACGAGCCAGAGCCGTAGAGCGTCACCTGCGTGCCCGCGGCGGAAGTCTGCTCGACGGTCTGGTCGGGGCCGGCGTTGGCGATGGGCGCGGTGTTGGGGACCTTGAACCACGCCGGGTGTCTGCAAGGCCCTCCGATGTTCGCTGTAACGTTTGTCTTGCCAGTCCCCTCCCTTGACACCGTGTAGATGTGATATTCTCCAGCCTCGTTCGAGGCGAAGCAGAAACGTGTACCGTCCGGGCTCCAGGCGAGCGCGCGAACGAGCCATGCGTCAGCCCCTGACATTGGGGTGAGGTAACGCAGGTTGGCTCCCACCGCATCCATGATTCCCACCACGCCTCCCATCAGGGGGCTGTAAGTTTGCTGAGACGGGTTCCAGAAGCTAAAGGCTATCGTCTGCATGTCCGGGGACCACGCGAACGCGCCGCCTTGGGTCAGGCCGCTTTGGCAGACGACGCGTTTGTTGCTGCCGTCGGGGTTCATAATCATGAATGTGGCCGGGGTGTTGCAGTCCGCGCTGCGGGAGAACACGATCGCGGCTGCGTCAGGCCGCCAGCAGGCATATATCTCCATTGGAGACGAGGAGGAGATCGCCTGGAGCCCCGTCCCATCAGGGTTTACTCGGTAGGTGCCGAACCACCCGTTCCGGTTGGAAAGGTCTGAGCTGAAGGTTACCTTGTCGCCCGCCGGGGACCACATCGGTCCCTCATCGTTCCAGCCATCAGCCGCCAGTATTTCAGTGACCTCTCCTTCCAGCGTGGCGACCTGAATGACCTTGCCGGGAGAGCCAAGCCGGTAGCGCGAGACGGCGATCGTGCGCGAGTCGGGGGACCAGGCGATCGGAAAGGCCCAGTCCGACATGACGGTGCGTCCGTCCGTAGTGATCTTCGTCAAGCCGCTTCCATCAGGACGCATGACCCAAATGTCCTGCCTTCCATCCCTATTGGAGACGAAGGCTATCCATCTGCCATCGGGCGATGGTGTTGGTGCTTTGTCTTCGGCCGGATTCTGTGTCAGATTAAGAAGCCCGGTGCCATCGGGATTCATGATGCATATTTCGCGACTCCCAACCTCGCCCCGTTCAAAGACGATTTTTCCCGCCGAAGGCTCTGGTGGGCCTGGCGGAGGTTCGACTGCGATGCCGGTCACACGAACCGCATCGTACCACACGGTTCCTGACATTCCCACAAGGTTCAGGTACGTCAGTGTGTCTTCGTAGGGTAGAGCATCAAGAGTTACGCTGGTTTCGTAAGCCCCATTGACCCAACAGGTCCACCTCGCCTCCGAGGCCGAGGGTCTCTCGTAGCGGATTTTCACGAGATACCAGGTGAAGGGCTGGTATGTGCAGAGCGCGCCTCCGGCCCCGTAGATTGTGCCGTTCTTGTGGAATGCCATGAGCCACCTTCCAAGACCGTCATACGTCCCCGGCACGCTCATATCCCAGTTGCAGATCACCGCCCTGTACTGGTGACCGGTGTCTGGAATGAACTCGTTGCCAGTGCGCACCGCGACCTCTATCTCGTATGGTGCCTGGGCTCCGAGGGGGTGGAACGCATGGGTGGACCAGGCCGCACCCGGTATGCCGTAGAGCCGGAAGGCCTGGGTCCCTTGATAGGAGACGCTGTTGTCAATGTAGCCGTTGGAGTTGCCTGATGCAATCCAGGAGGACGGCCAAGCGCCGGGTTGGTACGACTCAAAATCGTCCACGAATCCGGCGCCAAACGCTGAATTCGCCAGAAGAAGGGCAAGGGCAGCAGATCGCGCTATCACCGACCGTTGCCAAAGAGGGAGGTCCATTGTCGTCCTCCTTTCGCCAGGATGCTCCGCGGTCACTGTTCAGGGCCGAAGGGGCACCACAAGCCGGTTGGAGAGAAGCCGAGTTGAGTGGAAGGGGTCCCCATGCCGCCCGCGAGCGGGTTATGTGGACAGGGGCAATTATAGCCCCCCCCTACACCATGTCAAGCGCAGATTTCGCTCCGGGTGGCTCATGTCTCTGTTTTCCGATTCCCCTGCCCCACATTCCCCTGTCGTTCTGCTGCTGTTATCCGCGGCGAGCCGCGGAATCCGCGGTCGAGTCGCTCTTCCGGGGCGCAGGGGGAGGGTCCAACCGCGGATTGCGCGGA
>VGYW01000382.1 GCA_016872875.1 Planctomycetota bacterium
AGACTACGTGGTGTTGCCCGCGACCCTGGGGGCTTGCTTTGGTCATTGAGCATTCCGGGCTTGGAGATTGTTTGGTGCTTGGCGTTTGGCTCTTGGGATTTCCCGCATTTCGTGAGAAATGCGGGCTAGTCTGTGTACAACTCACGGCGCCCCGCCCGCGGCCCCACGCACCCGTGGGGCCGCATCGGGCAGGCGCCGGCACCGAGCCGTCCGGCTTCGCTCGGGCCGGGCCGCAGGCATGAAGAATGCGGATTCTTCGGGCGGTTTGAGAGGCCCTTAGCAGCAGGCGGATAGGCCGCGGGCCGATTCTTCCCCCCTTCAATCGAAGAAAATATCCTTCGGGAGGGGATTTTTCTTGACGTTATCGGAATATGTGATATACGATTCAGCAACAAGGAAGGAGAAAAGCCCATGCCCTTCGAGAAGAACGTCAGTAGCCATCGCAGGGAGGTGGCCGCTCGTCTCAAGAAGCTCGCCGCCTTCGGCCCCATGGTGGACGGCTCCCTGGTGGTGGTCCGCCGGCGGTGCGGGAACCCAGGCTGCCGCTGCACCCGGGGCGAGAAACACCCAGCGCACTATCTCACGCGTAAGGTGGGGCGCAAGACCCACTCGCTCTACATTCCCGTGGCCCTTGTCGAGGACGTGCGAGCGTGGAATCAGGAGTTTCGCCGGCTGAAACGGCTCGTGAGCGAAATCTGCGAAAGGCAGCGGAAGGTCGTCGCCGCCGTGAGCTCCGAAAGGCGGAGAAGGCGCTCAAGCTAAATAGCTCGCCACGATTCTTGGTGTTTGTGGGCGGGGCCTCCGTGCCCCGCGGGGCAGAGACGCCCCGCCCACTGGCCGCCAAACCTCTGGACTCTTCATGTCTGCTTCCAGTTTTCGGCTGTTGACTTCACGGGGAGCTTGGTGTAACATGCCAGATTGGAGCGTGAAAGGAGGACCATGGCATCAGTCTGCGGCGAGTTGGACGCCGGCGGGAAGGACCCCGGCAGGGCGCTCCTGCTGGCGTGGCTGCTGCCCGGCGCGGGGCACTGGTTCATAGGCCTGCGCTGGCGCGGGCTCCTCTACGGCGCCTCGGTCATCGGCATCCTCGTGGCCGGCATCCTGATGGGGGGCCTGGCCACGGTGTCGGCGTACGACCACAAGTGGGCGTTCCTCCTCCAGGTGTTCGATGGCCCGCTGGCGCTGGCCGCAGGGGTGGTGGAACACCTCGCGCGGCCGGCTGCGACGGCTCCCGACGCCGCGGCCTGGCTGAAGCGCCTGGTGGCCCCGGCGCCCTCGCCGCTGACGGACCTGGGCATGACCTTCACCCTCGCGTCGGCCGCCTTCAACGTTCTGGTGATGGCCGACGCCTTCTACCTCGCGGACCGTCCGGCCGAGGCGCCGGCCCAGGCCGCGCCAGATGAGGACAGGCCTCAGCCTTGAACCGAAGGAAGGGGGAGTTTGTAGTGCGGCCTTCAGGCCGTGTCTTTCGTCCCAGCGACGGGCTGAAGCCCGCACTACGAACCCTCCTGATGTCTCACGACAGGTCCGAGACGCCATGAGCGAGACGCTGCTGCGCTACGTAGCCGGGTTGGTGCTGTGCGCGGTGGTGGCGGCGGCCTACAGCGCCACGCGCAAGCAGGGCCTGCGCGCCATCGCACGCGACGCCGCGTTCGTGTTCGCCTGCATGCTCGGCGTGGTCGCGGCCGTGGCCGCCGTGGTCTGGGGCCTCTGCGCGCTGAAATGAACGCTCGATGCGGCCGTGGGCCGCATCTGAAGGGGATCAATGGATGGCTGGATGAATGGATGATTGCCTGACATCCATCCACCCATCCAATCATCCACTCATCCCCCTCATGGAAAGCTGGGAAGGTTGGCTGGGGTCATCATGGGGCTTCGGGTGGCGGTGCTGGGCGCGTCGGGGTTCGGGCGCTACCACGCCAAGTGGTTCGCCGAGCTGGGCTGCGAGGTGGCGGCGTTCCTCGGCTCGTCGCCGAGGAGCGTGGAGGCCACGGCTCGCGGCCTGGCCGAGGCCATCGGCTTCCGCGGGCGCGGCTACACGTCCCTCGACGCCCTCCTTGCGGGCGAGCAGCCGGAGGCGGTGAGCGTGTGCACGCCGGCCCCACTCCACGGCGAGCACGCCCTCGCAGCCATCGAGGCGGGCTGCGCCGTGCTCTGCGAGAAGCCGTTCGTGTGGCGGCCCGGCGTGGCCTCGGCCACGCTCCTGGGCGAGGCGGCGCGGCTGCTGCGCGCCGCCGAGCGCAAGGGGGTGGCCCTCGCGCTCAACACCCAGTACGCAGCGGCGGCTGAGGAGTACCGCCAACTCGTCCCCCAGGCGGCCCAGGCGCCCGAGCGCTTCTTCGCGGAGATGACCTCGAAGCTGAAGCCGGGCGGCCCGCGCGGCCGCGACATCGTGGTGGACCTTCTGCCCCATCCGCTGAGCATGGTGCTGGCGCTCCTGCCCGAGGCCGAGCTGCGGCCCGGCAGTGTGCGAGCCGCCACCGAGCCCGAACAGTCGAGCATTCAGTTCGACGTGGCCGCCGGCGGGCGCACCTGCGCCGTCGCGGTCCGCATCGCGAAGCTCCCCGAGCCGCCCTTCCCACGCCGCTTCGGGCTCAACGGCCTCCTCGCCGAGGTCGGCACCAAGCCCGACCAGCAGGGCGTCTACCGCGGCTACGTCCGCCTCGGCGACCGCGAGCGGCTCTGCGACGACTTCATGAAGACCTCGATCGAGCGCTTCTGCCGCGCCGCGCGCCGCGAGGGCAAGCCCCTGGTGGACGCCCAGGCCGCCCTGCGAAACCTCGAACTCCTCCTCGCCACCCTCGACGAGGCCGGCCGCCCACAGAGACGCCCATCATGAGCACCCCCGCCGAACGCCCACCCGCCGACCAGCTCCGCTCCCTGGAACAGGAAAGCCTGTTCCAGGAGGCCCTCCGCGAGGCGCAGAAGCACAAATACCTCGAGAGCCAGAGGGCGGGGCGCGACCTCGGCATCGAGGGGATAGACGACTGGCAGCGGCGCTTCTGGACCCCCTGGTTCCGCTACCACTGGCTCGAACACCTCCTGGGCCTCCGCTGCTGGGAAGAGCTGGAGCCCTGGCGCTTCGGCCGCCTCCGCACCCTCTTCCCCACGCACGAGGCCCTCGTGGCTGAGGTCGCCGACCTCGTCCGCCGCGGGGCCGAGAACGCCGACATCCTCTGGTGGGCCGCCAAGGCCCGCCGCGAGCTCCCCGTCGTCATGGCCATCCTCACCGAAGTCCGCATCAACGAAATCCGCTGCTCGCGCCACTGCTTCCTCTTCGCACGCCCCCCAGGCGAGTGAGCCCGTCCCGGGGACCCTTCGTAGGAAGCTGTTTGTAGTGCGGCCTTCAGGCCGTCTTCATGTAGCGCCGCCGTCCCGGCGGCAACGGAGGGCCAGCGGGACGCTGGCGCTACGGCACGGGCTGAAGCCCGCACTACTAACCCAGCCCCTCTCTTGGGCGCTCTTGGGCCAGGGAGCGATCGGATCAGCGAACCATGTCGGTATTCGTGGACAGATTCCTGGCATATATGGAGACCGAGCGGGGCTGCTCGGCGCACACGGTGCGGGCCTACGCGGGCGACCTGGCCGACTTCGTGAGCTTCGCCGCCCCCGGCCAGGACGATTTCGCGCCGGGGGCCGTCACGACCGTGCAACTGCGCGGCTACCTGGCCCGCCTGCGCGCCGAGGGCGCGGGGCGCGCCACCCTCGCCCGAAAGGTCGCCTCGCTCCGCAGCCTCTTCCGCTTCCTGCTCCGCGAGGGACTCGTCAACCACAATCCCGCCGCCGACCTCCGCGTGCCGCGCCGCGAGAAGCGACTCCCAGGCGTCCTCGACGAGGCCGAGGTCGCACGCCTCCTCGATGCCCCCGACACCGCCGACGTGGCCGGCCGCCGCGACCGCGCCATCCTCGAGGTCCTCTACAGCACGGGCATGCGCATCGGCGAGCTCGCCGCGGCGAACATGGAGGACCTCGACCTCATCGGCGAGACCCTCAAGGCGCGGGGGAAGGGGAAGAAGGAGCGCCTCGTCCCCCTCGGCCGCCCGGCAGTCCAGGCCATCGAGGACTACCTGGCGGTGCGCACCTCCGTGGCCTCTGGGCGGCGGGCGAGCGCCAGGCCGGTCTTCGTCAACAAGGCCGGCGGCCGGCTCTCCGACCGCGGCATCAGACGCCTCTTCGAGAAGCACGCCCGCGCCGCCGGCCTGCGCGCGGAGGCCACCCCGCACTCCCTGCGCCACAGCTTCGCCACCCACATGCTCAACCGCGGCGCCGACCTCCGCGCCGTCCAGGAGCTCCTCGGCCACGCCTCACTCGCCTCCACTCAGGTCTACACCCACGTCACCACCGAGAAGCTCAAGAGCGTCTACAAGCGCGCCCACCCCCGCGCCTGAGGGGCATGGAACCCTCCCCTGCCGTCCGCGACCTGCCGTCTGGCGATTCCCCTCCACGAAGATGCGCTGAGCCCGGGCCGAGATGAACGGCCTGTCACCGTTTCCTGACAGTGGTGAGACAGATCTTCTGCGCCGACCGCATATACCCTATCAGTGAAGCGGCGTGTGACCCGATGGACAGGGAGGCACAGGAGGCGACGGCGATGGGCAAGTGGCAAAGAGCGGTCGTGGTGGCGTGCGTCGCTCTGGCCGCCGCGGTGGCGGCCGGGGCGGGAGCGGCGTTCAGCGAGGCCCGCATCGCGGACATGCCGGCCGCCCGCTTCGGCAGCGGGGCGGTGGCGCTCGGCGGCAAGTGCTACGTCTTCGGCGGCTACCTCGGCAGCTTGGAGGCGCTGGTGGACACGATCTTCGTGTACGACATCGGCGCGAACTCCTGGCGCGAGGCGGCGGGCAGGATGCCCTACGCGGTTGACGGCTTCCCGAACGGCGTGGCGGTCTGGAACGGGAAGGTCTACATCAGCCCCGGCATCGGCCCGACCCGCAGCAACGGCTGGGGCCGGCACCAGCGTGTCATCGAGTTCGACCCCGCGACCGAGACGGCCCGCGAGCGGGCGTCGTTCGGCGCAACCGTGTGGGGCGTAAGCCCCGTCACCATCGGCAGTTACATCTACTGGTTCGGCGCCTGCGGCATCGGCCAGGAGAGCAAGATATGGCGCTACGACCCTGCCGCCGACACAATAGCGCACGTGTGCAACCTGGCCGGCGGGCCGAGGAACGCCAACGCGGTGCTGGGCGCCGACGGGCGAGTCTACGTCATGGGCGGCCAGTACATGGGCCAGGCGAAGCTCCACATAGACATCTACAACCCCAGCACCAACACCTGCGTGGTCGCCCCGACGCGGCTGCCGCACCACATGGAGTACTTCTGGCCGGGGCCGGGCAGCCTCATCTACATGGCTCGGGGGGTGGACAGTGCCCAGGTGTGGGCCTATGACACTGCCTCAGGGGCCATCTCGAACACCGGCTACACCTGCGCCTTCCTCACCACGCGCTGGCAGAGCGGCATGGCGCACGAGGCGGCGACCCGCTCCGCTTACTTCTTCGGCGGCTTCCAGCCAAACGCCGGCGTCTTCCTGATGAACGATGCCTACGTGCTCAGAGAAGGCCCGCAGCTCGGCTCGCTCAAGTGGGTCTTCCCCACCAACAAATGGGTCTCGTCCTCCCCCGCTCTGGCAGACGACGGGACCATCTACATCGGGTCGTGGGACGGGCACCTCTATGCCATCAACCCCGACGGGACGGAGCGGTGGGCGTTCGCGAGCGGGCAGATGCGCTCCTCGCCCGCCGTTGCCGCCGACGGCACGATCTACGCGGCCTCGGACAACGGGAGCCTCTACGCCGTCAACCCCGACGGCACGCAGAGATGGCAGTTCCCCCTGGGGGCCGCCACCGCCTCCACGCCCGCCATCGGCGCAGACGGCACGGTCTACGTCGGCGCGATGAACGGCAAGGTCTTCGCCCTGAGGCCCGACGGCTCGCTCAAGTGGCAGTTCGCCACGGGCTGGGAGGTCCACTCCTCGCCCGCCATCGCCCCAGACGGCACCATCTACGTCGGCTCGTACGACACGCGGCTCTACGCCCTGAGCCCGAGCGGTGCCCGGAAGTGGGACTTCGCGACCGGCAACATCATCGTCGGCGGCCCCTCCATCGGCGCCGATGGCACTGTCTACATCGGCTCGGCCGACCACAACTTCTACGCCCTGAACCCCGATGGCTCGCTCAAGTGGGTCTTCCCGACCGGGGAGGACATCGCCAACTCCGCCGCCATCGGCCCCGACGGCACGATCTACGTCGCGTCCAACGACTGCTACACCTACGCCCTGAGCCCGAGCGGCGCGATGAAGTGGCGGGTCTGGACCGGCAACGGCGGCTGGTCGTCCCCCGCCGTCGGCGCGGATGGCACCCTCTACGTCGGCTCCTTCGACCACAAGCTCCGCGCCATCAGCCCCAGCGGCGCAGAGCGCTGGGCGTTCGCCACCGGCGACTGCATCTACTCCTCGCCCACCATCGCGCCCGACGGCACCGTCTACGTCGGCTCCAACGACTACCTGGTCTACGCCCTCACGAGCGACTCCTTCGGGCTGGCGGGCGGCTCGTGGCCGAAGTTCCACCACGACGCCCGGAACACCGGCTGCCTGGGCGGCGCGCCGCCGTCCGACACCACCCCGCCCACCCTCACCTGCCCCGCCGACATCACGGTGGAGCAGCAGGACGCGGCGGGCACGAGCGTGGAGTTCGCGGCCACGGCGCAGGACGACCAGGACCCCGCCCCAGCCGTCGTCTGCGACCCGCCATCGGGCACTGTCTTCCCCCTCGGCACCACCATCGTGGCCTGCACCGCCACCGACGCGGCCGGCAACCGGGCGGAGGGCAGCTTCCGAGTGACCGTTGCCGACACCACGCCACCCGTCCTCGTGCCGCCAGAGGACCTCAGGGTGGAGCAGACCAGCCCCGGGGGCACCCCGGTGGACCTGGGCGAAGCGGCGGCGCTCGACCGCTGCGACGCGGCGGTGGCGATCACCAACGACGCCCCCGCCCTCTTCCCGCAAGGCACCACACTCGTCACCTGGCGTGCCGTGGACGCCAGCGGCAACGCCGCCACTGCCACCCAGCGCGTGACGGTGGTGGACACCACCCCGCCCCAACTCCTGAGCCTTCAGGCCAGCCCCAGCATCCTCTGGCCGCCGAACAACAAGATGGCCGAGGTGGCCGTGAGCGCCGTCGTAGCCGACGCCTGCGACCCTGAGCCCACCTACCGCATCGTCCGCGTCACGTCCAACGAGCCCATCCTCGGCCCAGGCAGCAAGAAGCCCGACTGGACCATCACCGGCGCTCACACGCTCCTCCTGCGAGCGAAGCGTACCAGCAAGAGCGGCCGTATCTACACCATCTCCGTCGAGGCCCGCGACGCCAGCGGGAACAGGGCCACCGCCACCGTTGCCGTCACTGTCCCCCACGACATGCGGAAGCCGGGCAAGTGACCCACGGAGGGGGACGGGACCCGACGGGGTCTCGGCCCCGTCGGCCCTCGCACGGCGCCCCAGGACACCCTCCTGGGGCGCCTTCTATCGCCAGCCAGTCGTCCTCGTCCTCGATTCCTCTGCCTGTGGGAGGGGGCAGAAGCCGAGATCGACGGGAGCGGAAGACACGGACAAACGAGTTTGTCCGTGGCACCCCCTCTTGCTTGGAGGGGAATCGTGGGTGCCACGCCCAAACTTGTTTGGGCGTGTGCGCAGAACCACTTTCCGCAACAGAGCCTATATAGTTCTTGTTGCGGAAAGCTCTTTTTGGATGGGATGGCCCGATGGCCGGCCCATCCTGCTCGGCCATCCTCCGCCGCCTTCTCTAGTCCCAACTCAAGCGTATTTTTCTTGCGGAACCCGCGAAAAATGGCTCGAAATGCCCGATCCCTGTGGGTAGAATATGTTTGACGGAAAACGCTTCTTCCCTCAGGAAAGGGCATTTCGAGTGAAGATCAAGGATACCAGAATTCTGGTG
>VGYW01000383.1 GCA_016872875.1 Planctomycetota bacterium
GCTCATCATCTTCTTCATCCTCACCACCACGTTCGTGGTGCCGGCGGGGCAGAAGCTCGACATCCCGGCCGCCTCCGCCGACCCCGCCAAGGCCGAGGACAAGCAGCTCACCGTCAGCCTCGCGGGCCAGGAAATCCACTTCGGCCCAAGGGGCGAGCGGGTGAGCATCGAGCAGCTCCGCCGCAACCTCCTCGGCCGCAACTTCCGCGCCAGGCCCCCAAGCCAGCGCATCGTTATCGTCAACGCCAGGCCCGACGTCCCCTACGAGCTCTACTTCGAGGTCGTCATGGCCATCCACGCCGCCGACGGCGTCCTGGCACTCCTCGAAGAGGAAGAGAAGGCCAAGAAGTGAGCGTCCGACGCAAGAAACGCATGAAGGCCATCGTGCCCACCGCCTCGTTCGCCGACATCGCCTTCCTCCTCAACATCTTCTTCATGGTCACGTCCAACTTCATCAAGGAGGGCCACATCAAGCTCACCCAGCCCCACTCCCCGGAAATCCAGGCGATGAAGGAGAGCCAGATTTCGGTGGCCCTCGACCGCAACGGCGAGCTGTGGCTCCAGGGCAAGCTCTGCCCCGTCGGGGTCCTCGAGGCCGCGGTCAAGGCCCTCATCGCCGAGCTCGGCCAGAAGACCGTGATGCTGAAGATAGACAAGGACACTCGCCAGGAGAAGTACGGCCCCGTCTTCCTCGCCCTCAGCCGGGCCGGGGCCGAACTCGCCCTCATCGGCCAGAAAGACAAGGAATGAGCACGTGGATGGCCACTGGATGAATGGATGGGTGGATGAGTGGATGAATGTAAGAGAGTGCGCCTGCTCTGCCACCCATCCATCCATCCATTCATCCACCCATCCCCCTGAAGGAACTGTCAGCCATGCCTGATCCCTATCTGCCCGAATCAATCAACCCCGACGACCTGATGGCCGGGGTGAAGCGCCACTCGTTCGTCCTCCTCCTGGTGGTGTCGCTGGCGGTCCACCTGGTCGCCATCTTCGGCACCTCTATCGGCTACATGCGCCTGATGCGCCAATACAAGTCGTGGCACCCGCGCCTCAAGATGAAGGAGGCCGTCAAGGAACAGCGCGAGCGGGAAGAGGATGCCAAGCGCAAGGCCGCCCTCGAGAAGTTCCTCAAGGAGCAGGAGAAGGCGAAGGCCCAGGAGAAGGGCGCGCCCGAGAAGGGCGCCCCCGAGCCGAAAGGCGAGCCCGAGCCCGGCAAAATCCCTAAGGAGCTCAAGGCCAAGTCCGGCGAGCGGCCAAAGGAGTCCTCCCTCAAGCTCAACGAGCTGGATTCGCCATGAGCCGCCGCCCAATCTCGGATTCCGGATTTCGGATTTCGGATTTCAATCCGCAATCCCCACTGCCCACTCGCCAAAGCCCGGCCGGTCCCGTCCACCGGCGTTTCTCACGCGTCACGCGCCACGCGTCATTCTTCACGCGGCACGCGGCACGCGGCACGCAACCGCGCTTCGCGGATAACTTGGTCTCCGGCGCATTCTGGTTCTTCGCCCACATCCACTCCGCCGCCGCCTGGCTCCTCTCCCGGTTCGGCTGGGGCGGAGCCTGGCTCATCCGTCCTTTCCCCTGGTCCTGCCGCCTCGGGGCCATGGCCGCGGCGCTGGCCATCCTCGCGCTCTGGCTCGGCTTCTACGGCCACGACTGGCTGCTCCGCGCCGCCGAGTTCGACCCCAAGCAGGCCAGGACCCTCACGGAGCAGGGGCTTGTGGCGTCGTTCCGCGGGCTGAGCGCGGTGGCCCGCTGCGCCAGCCTGCTGCTGGCCGCGGCCGCTGTTGGGGCATTTGTGCGCCACAGGCTTGCCCTCTGGCTCCTCAAGGCGGGCGGCGCCGCCTTCGCCGTGGTCTGGGCGTACCTGGCCTTCTTCGCCGTCGCCGCGCCCAGCGCGCTCCACCTCGCGGACGCCAAGACCTTCGACAAGAGCATGCGGAACGACCTCTGGGTGGCCGGCGGCTGGCTCTGGACCCCGCCCGCGCTCCTGGCCGCCCTGTTCCTCATCGCCCTCTGCCTCCGCTCCGTCGCCGCCTTCTACTGTGGCAAAGGCTCTGGTGGCACAGGCGTCCCGCCTGTGAGTGCCACAGGCAAGATGCCTGTGCCACCACAAGATGCAGGTGCTCCCCTTCTGGGCGACCGCGTGGTCGCCTCCCTCAAGTCCCCCCGCGACCCCCGCTGGCGCTCGTCCTCCTACTGGGCAGCCTTCATCCACTTCGCCGTCATCCTGCTCTTTCCGCTCCTCACCCACGCCTGGGGGCGCGAGAGGGTCTATGGAGTCCCGAAGGGCAGCGGGAACCCCATCGTGCAAATGGTCAAGGTCAAGCGGGTCGAGAGGAAGGAGAAGCCCAAGAAGAAGAAGTTCGTCCTCAACATGGACAGCCCGATCATCTTCTACATCCCCAACATCGACGAGAGCCAGATACGCGAGCAGTTGGAGAAGGAGACGCTGGACCCGTACCGCCCAACGTCGTTCACCGGCAAGCTGGGCAAGGGGGGCGGCGACACCGGCGGCTGGCCCTCAGGCATGGAAGGCGCAAAGGTCGGCTTCATTCGCCTCGAATACAAGGGGGGCGACTGGGACCAGGACATGGGCGTCAACGCCGACTACAACCTGCTCGTGCAGTTCCACAAGATCACCGGCTTCAAGATCGCGGACAACACGGACCACATCCCGATCATGGAGTTGCGGCGCTTCCGCAAGCACCGCGCCCCGCCATTCGTCTTCATCACCGGCAGCAAGGCCATCTCGGCCAACAAGAAGGAGGTGGACACCCTCCGCTGGTACTGCCTCGAGGAGGGCGGCATGATCTTCGCGGACAACGGCGGGGGCAACTTCGACTACCACTTCCGCAAGCTGATGCGCCAATGCTTCCCCGAACTGCACCCGTGGACTGACATTGCGAACGACGACATCCTCTACCAGCAGCCGTTCGTGTTCCCCAACGGCGCCCCGCCTCTCTGGCACCACTCCGGCATGCGCGCCCTGGGCCTCAAGTACAACGAGCGCTGGGTCGTCTTCTACCACCAGGGCGACATCAACGACGCCTGGAAGACCGGCCACTCCGGCGCCACCGAGGCCCAGGCGATGCAGGCATACCGCCTCGGCATCAACATCATCAACTACGCCTTCAACCAGTACATGCACATCCACTTTGGGGACTGAGAGCCCCGCCGCAACCGAAGGGGAGACTGGATGGTTGGACGAATGGATGTCTGGATGAATGTCAGAGCACAGCCGCTCTTTCATTCATCCATTCATCCACCCATCCATTCATCCCCCTCAGGGGTTAGCGGTAGTCCTGCCTTGTTGGGTAGAACACGTCGATCACGTAGCAGTCCGTCACCGCCCTGGCTGAGTGCGGCGTGTTGGGCGGGATGATGACCACGGCCCCCGGGCCGACCCGTCGCGTCTCGTCGCCTACCGTCAGGTCCATCTCCCCCTCGATCACGTTCGCCACCTGCTCGTGCGGGTGGGCGTGGCCCGCGATCACGTCGCCCGCCGCGAAGTGCCAGTGGACGAACGTCATGTGCAGCGAGTGAACCACGCGGGCCTTGCACCCGAACAACTGGCGTTCCGGAATCCTGCCGAGGTCCAGGAAACCCATGTCGGTCTCCCCATTGCCGGGAACAGCCCCTTGCGGCGCGCCCCACTCCCTCAGATTCCCACGCCCTCTACTCTCAGCCCCGCATCCGATGCCCCCCCGCGCTGACGCCGGTCGCCGGTCAGGAAGAGGTCCGGGCCGGCCTCCTGCGCAGAGGCAATGTGCAGCGCGTCCGACGCCCGGAGAGGCGAGCGCTCTAGGCGAACGAGCGCCTTCTCCACTATGGAGGGCGACACATCCATTGTGATTGCCTCAGTCAAGTCATCCACTACCTCCTGCTTCATCGTCGCATACTCGCTCTCGGTAAGCCTCCCCTCGCGGCGCAGCCGGTTCAGGGTAGACACGACTTCCGGCAGCGCAATGACGCTCACGATCACCTCGTCCGCCTCGGTGCAAAGGGCCACCACCCGGTCCGTGCCCACCTCACGCACATACCGCTTCGCCAGCGCCGAAGAGTCCAGGAACAGCCGCATCAGGGACTCTCCTCCCGGTCGGCAACAATCTCCTTGCTCAGCGACAGCCCGGGGATGGTCAGGGGATTCGCCCGCTTCCACCGGTCCATGGGCCGCTTGGGCACGGGGGCCAGCACCGCCACGGGCTTCCCCTCGCGGCACACCTCCACCGTCTCCCCGCGCGCCACCGCGTCGAGGTACTTCTCCGTATCGTTCCTGAGGTCCACGACGCTCACGGCGATCATGGCAATCTCCTTTCCCCTGCGCCATGATACCATGCGCCCACGGGGTGTCAAGCGCCGCCGTGCGTTCCTGTCGCGCGCCCCAGCCCTGGCAGATGATCGGCACCCGCGTGGGAGTCGGGATTGAAACGGGCGGCGTCTTCTGGTAACCTGAAAGGTGAGCGGCAAGGACGCTTTCGGAGCGGTGCGCATGGAGACGCGGCGAGCGGTAGTGACCGGGCTGGGGGTGGTGGCGCCCAACGGGATCGGCACGCGGGCGTTCTGGACCGCGACGCTCCAGGGCAAGTCGGGTGTTGGGCCAGTGACAGCCTTCGATGCGTCGCTCTACGAGTCCAGGATCGCCGGCGAGGTGAAGGGCCTCGACCCGACCCAGTTCCTGCCGCCGAACGTGGCGCGGAGGGTTGACCGCTTCGTGCACCTGGGCCTTGCGGCGGCGGGCGAGGCGCTGCGCGACAGCGGGCTGGACCTGGCGGCCGCGGACCGCTCCCGCATCGGCGCGATCATCGGCTCGGGCCTCGGGGGCGTGATCTTCCACGAGGAGCAGATTCTCGCGGGCTACGAGAAGGGGCCCCACAGGCTCAACCCGCTCTGCGTGCCGCGCATCACGCCGAACGCGGTGGCCTCCCACATCGCCATCCAGCACGGGCTGCTCGGCCCGAACATGGTCATCTCCACGGCCTGCGCGTCGAGCAACCACGCCATCGGCGAGTCGCTGCGGAAGATCCAGCACGGGGAGGCGGACCTGGTGGTCACGGGGGGCGTGGAGGCCCCGCTGACGCTGTTCTGCTTCGGCGCCTACGCCGCGATGAAGGTGCTGTCGAGGCGTAACGACGCCCCTGAGAAGGCGAGCCGCCCATTCGACCGCGGCCGCGACGGCTTCGTGCTCTCCGAGGGCGCGGCGGCGCTCATCCTCGAAGAGCTCGGCCACGCGCGCCGACGCGGAGCGCGCATCTACGCCGAGCTGCTCGGCTACGGCGCCGGCTCCGGCGCTCACCACATGGTGATCCCCGACCCCACGGGCAACGACGCGGCGGCGGCCATGCGCCTCGCCCTGCGCGACGCAGGCATCGGCCCAGACGCGGTGGACTACATCAACGCCCACGGCACGTCCACGCAGGCCAACGATGCGGCGGAGACGCGGGCCATCAAGGACGTCTTCGGGGAGCGCGCCCGCGCAATACCCATCTCGGCCACGAAGGGCGTGATCGGCCACACCATCGGCGCCGCCGGCGCCATCGAGGCCGCCGCCTGCTGCCTCACCATCGCCGAAGGCGTGATACACCCCACCGCGAACTACGAGAAGCCCGACCCCGACTGCGACCTCGACTACGTGCCCAACTCCGCGCGTGAGGCGAAGGTGAACGTCGCCCTCTCGAACGCCTTTGGCTTCGGCAACGCCAACGCGTGCCTCGTGTTCGCGAGGTGCGACCAGTGAAGAGCGGGGGATGAATGGATGAATGGATGAACGAGCGGAAGGGCGGTTGCCTCTGGCACCCATCCACTCATCCACCCATCCATTCATCCACCCATCCACTTGGAGAAAAGTGAATGGCAGATTCGGTGCTCAGCAGGGTAGAGGCCCTGCTGTTGAGCAGCTTGAGCATCCCCGCCGAGAAGATTCGCCCGGAGGCCGACCTCCGCCACGACCTGGGCCTCGACTCCTTCGCCGCCGTCGAGCTCGGCTTCGCCATCGAGGAGGAGTTCGCAATAAAGGTCACTGACGAGGAGATGGCCAGCGTGAAGACCATCGGCGACCTCGTGGAGGCCGTCAGGAAGAAGGCCCCGGACGGGTCCGCCATCGGTCCACAGCCTGGCCCCCAACCATGACCAGCTTCCCGCTCTTCTCCAATCGTCCTCGTCCTCGTCCCTCGTCCTCGTCCTCGACTCTTCTCTTCCCTGGCGGTGGGAATCGAGGACGAGGACGAGGACGAGGGACGAGGACGATGCAAGCACTGGTGGGCACCACGGTTTGTCTCGATAGTTGTCGCAGACCGGGATAAGGGGTTCGCCGCCATTTCCCACCCAGACGAGCAAGCGGCGCGACAGGTCCGCCTCCAGCTCCGCGCGGAGCCCACGGTGAAGCGGCTCGACTGCTTCCTGTGCGAGCGCTACGGCCCATTCTCCCGCGCCTACTACCAGAAGCTCATCAAGGCGGGCAAGGTCACTGTCAACGCCCGGCCCGTCCCCGTCAGCCACCGCATCCACGATGGCGACGTGATCGAGTTCGAGCTGCCCGCGCAGACCCCGCGCATCATCCCCGCCAGGCCGATGGAGCTCGACGTCATCCACGAGGACGCCGACCTGTTGGTGCTCAACAAGCCCGCCGGCATCATCTGCCATCCGGGCAAGAAGCTCACCGACGACACCCTCGCCAGCGGCATCATCCACCACGTCCACGGCGACGCCCCCGGCCCCCACAACCCGGGCATCGTCCACCGCCTCGACGTTGACACGACGGGCGTCATGGTCGTGGCCAAGACCCCCGAGGCCCACGTGCACCTCTCCCGCCAGTTCGAGGCCCGCAGCGTCCGCAAGGAATATCTCGCCCTCGTGCGAGGCGCCCTGAGCCGCCGCTTCGGGCAGATCGCCGCCCCAATCGGCTACAGCCCGGCACGCTACGGCCTGATGAGCGCCAAGCCCGACGCCATTCGCCCCCAGCCGGCTCTCTCCACCTACGAGGTCCGCGAGCGCTTCCCCGCCCACACCCTCGTCAGCGTCGTCCCGAAGACCGGCCGCACCCATCAGATTCGCGTCCACTTCGAGTCCATCGGCCACCCCCTGATTGGGGAGCGCTACTACCGCGGCGGCCTGAGCCCCGACCCCCTTGAGGCCGTCATGCCGCGCCTCGCACTCCACGCCTGGAAGCTCGCAGTCATTCACCCCAGCACCGCCAAGGCCGTTGAGTTCACCGCCGAGCTTCCGCCCGACTTCATGGCCGCCCTCGGCCACCTCCGCGCCGCCGAGACCGGCCAGACCAGCCCTGGGGGCGGGAACGGTTCGTAGTGCGGGCTTCAGCCCGTGGGCCGCTCCCTCCCCGCCCGCGGGGAGGGCTGGGGTGGGGGGCCGCGTGCCGCCCCCCCTCAATCCCCCCGTGGACAGGGGGATGAAGATACGGCCTGAAGGCCGCACTACAAACGAGGATATGAATTCCGCCAAGAAAGGCCAACGGATGGACGAAGCACGGACCTGCACCTTCAAGGGCTGCCACGAGCCCAGATGGGCTGAGGACCCCAACGGCCTCTGCATGTTCCACTCGCCCCTCAACGGGCGCGACGACGCGGCCGCGCGCGCGGTGTGGGAACGCGCCCGCGCGAAGTGCCAGGAGGGCCGCGCCGACTTCCGTGGCTGGCACTTCCCCCGCGACCCCGACGAGCGCGACTTCACCGACGCCGCCTTCCAGGGCACGGCCCGCTTCGACGACGCGGCCTTCGAGGCCGACGTCCGCTTCGAGCGCGCCGACTTCCACGGCGCCGCCTCATTCAAGGGCGCATCCTTCGCCGGCGCGGGCTGGTTCGAGAACGCGGTTTTTCGAGGCGCCGCCTGGTTCGACAACGCGAGCTTCGCGGGCGACGCTGGCTTCAACGCCGCCCAGTTCCACGGCCCGGTGCGCTTCGGCGGCGTCTC
>VGYW01000384.1 GCA_016872875.1 Planctomycetota bacterium
GGCCCTGCGGCGCGCCACGTGGGACGAACGATTTTCGGGCACGTCATCCTCCGAAGCACACCTGAGCGAAATCCACGAAGCCCTCGTTGCCGTGGCTTCGATGGCCGCGTAAACTGCGAAACTATAGTTTAGCCACACGAGCGCTTTCCCCCTGACCCTCGGGGGGAGGGTTGGGGTGAGGGTGCTTGTGTCCTCGCCAGCCTCGCGGAAGGCACCCTCACCCCGGCCCTCCCCCCAAGGGGGAGGGGGAAGAGCGCCTGTCGCTAAACGCGTACAAGTTTGGGCGTGTCTTCTGCGTCCCTTCGACAAGCGGGAGGCTTGTCGCTCCGGGAATTGCCTGGTGTTGGACGGATGCATCGTAATCAACTGGGCGGGGGCCGTCAAGCCCGCCCGCGGGCCAGGCAGTACGTAAGAGAACATTTGGCAGTACGGGAAGATTTTCTTGCGTCGAGCGCGCCAGCCCGAAGCTCTGTGGGGTCAGCCCCTTGCAGCGCAGCACGCCGCCACAAGCCCCGGAGCTACTGGCGAGTCGTCGGAGGCGACCCATATATATGGGTGGAAGGGGAGAAGGGGACAGGTGGGAGTTGTGGGACCGGTGGGACCCAGGAGTTCTGCTGCCTTCAGGGGTTCCACACGTCCCCCCTGGTCCCACGGCTCTTTGACAAACCCGCCCCGCCGCCCCGTGCGGCTGGGGCTTTGAGCTACGCACGGGAGAGCGCCCGGCCCGGAGATGGGGCGTGCTCCCGTGGTACGAGCGGCGCTCGAAGGGCGGCAAGGAAGGCCCCTGAACCAGGCCGAGGAAGCCGCCCCGCCGGGATGGAAGAAGCCCGGCAAGGAGTAGCTGCGAGCGGCGAGCAACGTGCCGCGAGCCTGAAGAAGAGGCAGTCTCGGCCTTCGGCTCGTGGCTCGCAGCTCGTGGCTCGCAGCTCGCATGCCCGCCGGAGGGCACGCAACTCCTTGTTCGAGCGCGGCTCGGAGGCGGCCGGCGAAAGCACAGCCAACGCGAGTAGCGTCGGCGCCGCCGCACCTGCTCTTTGACAATTCGGAAGACGTTGCGTCCCGCGTGCCTCGTGCCGCGTGCCTCGGAACCCGGAGCAAACCAACGACTCGGGTCCGGGCACGCGGCACGCTGGCTCTTCGCCCGCATCGCAAGGTGCGGGGGGGGATGGTGCGTCCCGGCTCAGCGCTTGAGCTCCATGAAGGATGCCTTGGCCTTCTCCTCGGTGGCACCGGTGGTGATTGCGGTGATGTCGAGGTTGCGGTCGAACTCCACCTTGTAGGTGTACTCCACGATGCGGGCGGTCTCGGCGGCGGACTTTGGCGGGACCTCGACGTCCCAGCGGAGGATGCCATGTGGGCGGAAGGCGCGGAGGTACTCCTTGTCGGTGCTCAGGGGGTCCTTGCCGTCCTCGACGGTGCCGCGGATGTTGTCGCCGTAGGGCATGCGGTCGAAGGCGCGGACCGTGGCCGGCTTGTCCTTGTAGTTGTCGAGGACGAGGCGGTACTTGAACGTGACCTCCTTGTTTCCGCCCTGGATGGCCTCGGACTTAGCGATAAACTCGCGCCAGGCGCGGAGCTGAGGGTCAACGCCGAAGCCGACGACGAGCTTCTGGCCGCGGGCGGACATGGGGACCGTGCCCTTGCCCACGAACTCGCCGTCGAGGTAGACGCTCGCGTTCCCCTCAAGGAGAGCGGTCTCGCTGGCGTTCACCAGGTCGGCCTGGCGATAGACGTATTCCGTGAGGAGCGGGGTGGCAACGTTGTAGGACTTGGCGGGCAGGGTAAGCTCGGCGATCTGGACCATCTGCTGGTCGGCGCGGCTGGCGATGCTGACGCGGCCGGGAATCTTGTAGTTGACGCTGAGGCCCGCGGTGCGCATCTTGATGCGGCTCTGGAGGGTGCGCATCTGGCCGCTCTCGGTGGTCAGCTCGGCGTCCTGCCACGTGGCCGCCGTCTTGTTGATCTGCCACTGCTCCTCGAACACCTCGGCGGCGCCGGTCTTGCCCCCACGAATGAAGTTCATCTGGGAGAGCTGGTCGCGCGCGCCGGAGAGGCGCTTTTCGACGTCGTAGGCCGCCGCGGCCTGCGCCCTGGGCACCAGCGACACCCACAGGGGCGCCAGCTCCAGGCTGTCGGCCACCAGCACCGCGGTCGCCGTCGAGAGCGTCAGCTCCACCCCGTTCCAGTCCTCGCCGCTCATCTGCTGGGCGAGGGCGGAGTACTCCACCTTGGCGTCGGCGGCGCCGCCCTTCGCGCGGATGTTGTACGAGGGCGTCCAGGCGGCGTTGGAGACGATGTAATGGAGTCGGAGGTTGGTAGCGGCGGCGCCCGCCTTGTCGAGGAAGACCACCGCCTCGCGCTCGGTGCGGGAGCGGCCGCGCGTGAGCTCCTCAAGCCGCCGCTGGAGGAGGTCCTTGTTCTTCTTGGCCGCAAGCTCCTTCTCGGTCAGGGCGAAGGTCTCGGCCTCGATGCTCTTCTGGCGCTCGAACATCATGGTGGTGAGCTTTTCGAGCTGCTCGGCGTTGAGGACGCCTTTCGTGATCTCCACCTGGGCTGTGGGTGCGACGAAGCCCTGGAGCTTCTCCAGGTACGTGCCCTGTTTGGTGAGCAGCGCGCGGTCGCTCTGGAGCTTTCGCAGCTCGGCCTCGGCCTTCTCCATATCGGCAAGGAGCTGCTTGACCTCCTCGCGGGGCACGTCGGCCACGGCCTTGGGGCGGTAGCGGACGGCGCGGACCTCCGCCCCGGCGTCCGCGCTCGCGTAGAGGCTGTCGGGCACGATGCTCTCCGGCAGGGCCGTGACGACGAGCTCCACCGGCCCGGCGGGAGCGTCCACCGGCACCACCCGCACCACCATCGCCTGGCCGCGGAAGAGCGTCACCTGCTCGATCTTCCCGGCCACCTTCACCTCGCCGGCCCCCAGGCCGCACGCCAGGGCCAGCACGCACGCCAACGCCGCACAACGCCTTGTCATGGCAAGGCCATCCTTTCCGTGGGACCAGGGAACCATCGCACACGCCTCTCCCACACAGTACGACGCCCTCGGCGGTTTTTCAAGCGAGCCCGTAGAGCTGCCTGAACCAGGCGACGAAGGCGAGGGCAGCCGGGCTGTCGTGGCGGAAGTACCGAGCGGTCACCGCTGCGCCGTAGGGAAGGCCCGGCTCCTCCTGCCACGCCAGCCAGGCATGCATAACCGCCTTGCTCTGGCGGACCTCGGGGAACCCGGCCCCGAGCTGCTTCGCCCTGTCAGTAGCGGCACCGGCGTGACCAATCAGGCGGTCGCGTTCTTCGATCAACGAGCGCAGGAACGTCTCCAGCGTCCCGTCGTGCTCGTTGTCCGGCATCAGCCATACGCCGACGGTCGCTCTGTACGCTGGTGAGGCGCCGATGAAGCCCGTGGGGTCTGGCGCTTGAGGAAGGGGCACGCCAGCCTCGGCAAGCCTGTTCCGCACGGCGTTCCATGTGCTGGCGAGTGGGGAATCGGCGTCGAGCACGAACCCAATGGGGCGGCCTGTGCTGACTTGCACAGCTCTGGGCATGCCCGCGAGAAGGGGCTCCTTGCCCCCCGTGTCCACGATCCTCGGCAACGAAGGCAAGAGAGGGGCCTTGGCATAGGGGACGCCGTGCCTCTCAAGGAGACGCAGGATCGCGTGCAGGTCGTCAGGCCCCTCGACGTGCAGGCTGTTGGGTTGCAGGTTCCACCGCGGGAGCGGCATCAGCGCACCTCGATCCCCTGGTCTGCCGTGATTCTGATGCCTTCCGCATCCAGAGCGACCGACTGCTCAATGCTCGGCTCGATCTTCTGGAGCGACACCTCCGCACCGAGGTCGGGGTAGTTGGCGCACAGCCACGCGAGGCCCCGCACACAATCGAGGCTGTGGGTCGTGGCGAAGACCTGTACGTTAGACTGCTTCGCTGTTCGCACAACAAGACGCCACATTTCGCCCATGGCAGAGTAGTGGAGACCAGTGTCAATCTCGTCTACCAGGAGGAACCCACCCGCCGTCTGCACGAGGGTGGCGGAAAGCGCCAGCATCCGGTAGACGCCTTCCCCTAAGCTGCCAATTGGAAGCCTGGGTCCCTGGTCCCCCAGCGCCGCCAGGATGCCCGCGAGAGAGCCGTTGCCGTCCCCGCCGGCCTCACTCAAGAAGAAGATGCCGGCCAGTTTGGGTTCGAGCAGTTGCATCGCCTGGATGACTTCCCGCTCGCGCCCGTGGCGGAGAACCTCATCCCAGGTCTGCCGCAGCAGGCGTGATTGTGATGCGCTCGGACTCAGGAACCGCACGGGGCTGCGCTTCTGCGAGTCAGATACTGTCTCCTCCCACTGCGGGTCACGTAACTGCCCCAGGACGGCTCCCTCCGCGGACAGCAGGAGCAGCGGGGCCTCGATGCCCTTGGGGCAGAGGCTCCCCGCGATGCGCAATGTCAGAGCCGGGTCCGGTCTCCTGTGGACGCTCCCCTGCGCATCAACGACCTGCGGCAAGGCGGCGATACGGCCTGACGGGGCGGCGACGCTCGCGACAAGCTCACCGAGCGCTCCCTCAGCAGAGAGCCGGAACCTGGAATTGCTGCTGAGCTTATGACCGTGGAAGAAATGCGTAGCGTCAGGACACGTGACGCTCCGCGTCCTGTAGTCGCTGTACGACATGGGAATTTCGAGAACCGAGACGGTTTCGCCCCGTCGAAGCGCGGTCTCGATCACGATCTTTGGGTCGCCGCCTGACGCCAGCAGATGTAGCGCCTCGAGGATAGACGTCTTGCCGCAGTTATTCTTCCCCACCAGGAGGTTGACTTGGGAGAATCCCCTGAGGGTGTACCTCCCTGCGAAGCCGCGGTAACCCTCGACTTGAAGGGAGGTCAGCATTGGCGCTTGCCCTCTACCGAGTGGATGGCAGCCCTAGCGCAGGACTCATTGGGATCAGGATACAACCGGGGCCATCGCATGTCAACTCACGGCTTGAAGATCAGCTCGCCCCAATTGCGGGGCTCGAGCTTGAGCTCGAAGACCTCGTCGTTGACGATGCCGGTGGACTGGTTGCTCCAGTGGGTGCGGAGGGCGGTGTCCTTGCCGGCGGGGTCGCCGTGGGTGACGCCGAAGTCGCCGCGGAGGGTGAGGCCGTCAGCGGGCTTGAGGCCGAGGGCGGCGAGGGGAATGGCGGCCTCGACGGTGTAGCCCTTCTTGTCGGGGTGGATGTTGACGGCGATAAAGACGCGGGGCACAGAGGCCCCGCCCACAGGGAGGATGGTGACGCTCTCGATGGTGTAGCCTTCGCGGACGACGCCGGAGTAGAACTTCTTGGGGGCTTTCTCGGTGGACTTGGGGCGGTAGAGGACTGCGGTGGGGGTGCCCTTGAAGGGGCCGATGGAGAGGCGGAGGTCGCCGAGGACCGCCTCGGCCCGCTTGGGGTCGGCCTTGCTATCAGTGCCGAGCTGGAAGTCCACGGTGTCGCCGCCGGCGTAGAGGAACTCGGGGGCCTCGGCGCCGTTCACCCAGGGCGTGGCGTCACGGACGCTCCAGACGAGGCGGAGGTTCTGGTCGTCCCAGGCGGCAGCGGTGCGGACCGCTGCGTCGTCCTGCTTCTTGTAGGCGATGATCTCGTGGCCCTTCATGCCCTTGTCGAGGTCGGCTGTGAAGGCGGGCGTGAGCTGGTGGATGGTGAGGCGTTTCGTGCCGACGGCCTCCTGGAGGTATCGCTCGCGGAGGGAGCGTGCCTTCGCGATGTCGCTCTCGCGGATGCGGAGGCGCTCGCCGCGGAGGCGCTTGACGGTTTCGAGCCCGACGACCTTGATGTTCCAGAAGCCGGTCTTGCCTGCCTGGAGGTAGAGCTGGCCGTCGGGGGTTGCGGCGATGGAGCCGCCGAAGTCCTCGCCGCCCATGCCGGGCGGCACGTTGTCGAGGATGGCCCCCGGCACCGCCTGTTCGGGGAAGGCCATCTTCATCGGGTCGCCCTGGAAGAGCTTGGTCAGGTAGAAGCCCTCGCCCGTGAGGATGTGCCACTCGCCCACGTTGGTGGCGATGACCCACACGTTGCCGATGGGGTCGGGGAGCCTGGCGGCGCCGCAGGGGCCGAACGAGCCGCGAATCATCCCCACCTCGGGCGGCACGGCGCGGTGGGAGCCGTGGACGCCGTTGAAGTTGTCCGGGTAGCGCCAGATTTCCTTGCCGGAAGCACCCTCACCCCGGCCCTCTCCCCGAGGGAGAGGGGGAGGAGCACCCTCACCCCGGCCCTCTCCCCGAGGGAGAGGGGGAGGAGCACCCTCACCCCGGCCCTCTCCCCGAGGGAGAGGGGGAGGAGCACCCTCACCCCGGCCCTCTCCCCGAGGGAGAGGGGGAGGAGCACCCTCACCCCGGCCCTCTCCCCGAGGGAGAGGGGGAGGAGCACCCTCACCCCGGCCCTCTCCCCGAGGGAGAGGGGGAATCGTGGCGCACTGGAGCCAGGTCATGTCCTCGCCGTAGTTGCCGCCCTTGAGGACGAGCGTGCCGTCTGCGGAGCCGAGGCCGGCCAGGGGCATCTTCGTCGGGTGGGCAAGGTCGTATCTCGGCGCGCCGCAGGGGGTGAAGCCTGCGACCTTGAACTGCTTGTCGCCGCTGTAGAGCGTGAGGTCGGGCGTGACGCTCATGTACCATCCGCTGAGGCGCAGCTCGCCATCCACGCCGGAGATTTCGTTGGGCTGGCGTTCGCCGTCGCCGTTCTCGTCGGCCCAGAGCATCGTCCTGGCCGACTTGCCGCTCTGGCCGTGGCCTGTGGGGGGAAGCTCCTTGCCCTCCTTGTCGGCGTAGAAGACCACGGTACGCAGCTTGTAGTCGGCGTCGCGGAGGCGCTCGAAGATCTTCAGCGGGCCGATGTTGAACGACCAGTTTGCGGCGAGCGCGAGGTAGACGCGGGGCAGAGACGCCCCGCCCACAGTGGCGACAGCGAAGCGGGCGTTGCTGGTGCCGTCGCGGGCGATGGTGCCGAGGCACCTGTCGCGGCCCGTCTTCGGGTCGAGCCGCCACTCGCAGGAGTGGCCGACCATGACGAGCGGGTCGAGGGGATTGATCGCCCCGCCGAGCGCGCCGTAGGCGGTGGGGCCGAAGAACTCGCGGACGAGCTGCCCCGTCTCGGTGTTCCACACGCTCACGCGCTTGGGCTTGTCGTCGGCCTCCATCGCCCAGAGCTGGCCCTTGGCATCCACGGTGAGGGACTTGACGAAGCGCAGGCCGTCGGGCTGCCAGGGGCCGAGAAGGGCGCGGCCGCCCTTGCGGCCAATGGCCCTGACGGGCTTGCCCTCGGGGCTGTAGACGAGCACCTGGTTGTCGGGGTCGCCCACCGCCACATAGAGGTTGCCCTTTGCATCGAGGGCGATGGCGTTCGCGCCCTGGAGGCCCTCGATGAAGGGCTTGGCCTCGCCGCTCTCGGGGTTGACCGAGAGAACGCTCTTCCAGCCCGAGATCACCAGCAAGCTCCCTCTCCCCTTGGGAGAGGGTTGGGGTGAGGGTGCTGCACTCCCTCTCCCCTGGGGAGAGGGCTGGGGTGAGGGTGCTGCACTCCCTCTCCCCTGGGGAGAGGGCTGGGGTGAGGGTGCTTCAATGTCCACGGGCGCGGGCACGGCGAGCTTCTTCAGGAGCTTGCCGCTCTTGCCATCGAGGACGAGGACGGCGTCGCGCTTGGTGAAGCCGACGTAGACCCTGCCGTCGCGGGCGTGGAGGCAACTCGCCCGCTCGCCCTTGTCGAGCGTGATGCCAGCCAGCTTGGCTGCATCGAGGTCGGTCGAGCCGCTGCCGGCCCAGTCAGTGAAGCCGCCGGTCTTGGCGTCGGCGCGGAAGAGCAAGCCGTCCCAGTTCATCGCGTAGACCGTGCCTCCATCAACCGTGACCAGCTCAGCGCCGCTCATTCCGCCGCGGCTGAGCTTCCACTGGACGGCTCCGTCGAGGTCGCAGGCGACGA
>VGYW01000385.1 GCA_016872875.1 Planctomycetota bacterium
TGGGCGTGGAGGACGGCGTCGGAGGCGTACTTGGCGGCGTTGCGGAAGAGGTCGCGGACGGAGCCGCGTGCGGCGTGCCAGATGACGGCCCGCGGGGCATAGATTGTGCGGAGGCCAGTGGCGGCCTCGAAGCGGCGGTGGAACTCGCGGTCGGCGCCGGAGGTGTAGGTGAGTGCGTCGTAGCCGCCGACGGCCTCGATGGCCTCGCGGCGGAAGCAGTTGTTCCCTCCGCCCCAGGGGCAGGCACGGCCGAAGGCCCGCTCGGCGCCCTGGACGTATTTCTCGATGTTGAAGGGGTCGCAGGCGGCGTAGTGCTGCTCGGCGAGGGTCTTGCCCGGCTCGACCTTGGTGCGACCGACGGCGCAGCCGGCGGTGGGGTCGGCCAGGAGCGCGGCCACGAGCTCGCGGAGCCAGTCACGCTCGGCAAAGCAGTCGGAGTCTATGTTCGCCACCAGGGGCGCCTTGGCCAACAAAAAGCTAGCCACTCGCGGGACACCTTACGGGATTCCGGGGGCCGCACGTCGCTTGGGGCCTCATGAGCCGACGCGAGCCTGCGCCTCTTCAAGGCTGATCGTGCGTGTCTGCTTGGCGCGTTCGTCCAGGAGCCTCATCAGGCGCTTGTTGTTGCGGGTCAGCTCGATCTCGCGGTCGAAGTCGTCTATCTCGGCCAGGACGAACTCGCGGCCTTCGGGGGACCTGAGGATGACGCCGCCGCGCTGCGCGCGCCGCAGAAGGGCGCTGACGGCTTTCTCACGCGCCGAGACGGTCAGCGTCTTCATAGTTGGTACTCCTCGCCATGAATGAACAGCCTGCTGCCCTCCTTGGCACCGATGGCCACGATCTTCACGGCCGTCGCTGGCTCGTCAACGTCGTAGAAGACGCGGAACTTGCCGATCCGCAGCTCCCACTCGGCAAGGGCGTTCGGACGCAACCTCTTCCGGTTGTGGGTCTCCACTGCGGCCCCGTGCCTGAGCTGTTCGTGGATGTCGTGCAGGACACGGCTTCGGTCGAACCTCCTGAAGGACTCCAGGTCGTCGAACGCTTCCGGCGTTAGACCGATCTGGTACATGAGTGCCTTTGGTTAGTAGGCTTGGCACCGAGGCTGCCCACATGGGGCGCCACTCTCTGGATTCTAGCGCTCGGCGCTACCCGTGTCAAGGAGACCCGGTCTTCGGTCTGCTCTTGCTGCGGCGGTGGCCCTTGAGGTGGCCCCAGATGGAGCCGAGCTCCTGAATGCTGTAGAAGATGGGCTGGACGAGGCGCAGCCTGGTCTCGCGTCCGAGGAGGAACTTGGCGGCGCGCCAGAGGAGGCCGGCGGCGTTGCGGGCGATGTAGCCGAGGTTGCGGAGGACGAACCAACGCAGGCGGGCGGCAACGCCACTATCAAACTGGGCGTGGAGGACGGCGTCGGAGGCGTACTTGGCGGCGTTGCGGAAGAGGTCGCGGACGGAGCCGCGTGCGGCGTGCCAGATGACGGCCCGCGGGGCATAGATTGTGCGGAGGCCAGTGGCGGCCTCGAAGCGGCGGTGGAACTCGCGGTCGGCGCCGGAGGTGTAGGTGAGTGCGTCGTAGCCGCCGACGGCCTCGATGGCCTCGCGGCGGAAGCAGTTGTTCCCTCCGCCCCAGGGGCAGGCACGGCCGAAGGCCCGCTCGGCGCCCTGGACGTATTTCTCGATGTTGAAGGGGTCGCAGGCGGCGTAGTGCTGCTCGGCGAGGGTCTTGCCCGGCTCGACCTTGGTGCGCCCCACGGCGCAGCCGGCGGTGGGGTCGGCCAGGAGCGCCGCCACGAGCTCGCGGAGCCAGTCACGCTCGGCAAAGCAGTCGGAGTCTATGTTCGCCACCAGCGGCGCCGTGGAGTAGTGCCAGGCCCGGTTGCGAGCGGCGGGCCAGCCGCGACGCGGCTCGTCGAGCAGCTTGATTGGGAAACGACTGGCAATCTCGCGCGTGTCATCTGTGGAGGCATTGTCCACCACGATGATCTCGAGGCTCGGGTAGTCGAGCTTCTGAAGGGCCTCGATGCAGCGCGCGATCGTGTCGCGCGAGTTGTAGGCCGCCACAACAACTGAGACAAAGGGCATTTCTGATTTCTGATTTCTGATTTCTGATTGAGCAGCACGGGCAATGTCGGCCATATCGTGTCTTCCCCAATCAGCAATCAGAAGTCAGCAATGAGAAATCCCTACTCACCGGGGCAGACCCTACAGATGGCCGTCTGCGCGCGCTGCCGCGCGAGGGCCTTTCGGAACTTGCGGAAGCGGGGGCCGTTCCAGACCTTGAGGACGCCATCGGCCACGGAGCCCATGGCGTAGTGGCCGCGGGGGTCGCGGCAGCAGGGGACGATGCGGCCGTCGGCGAGCACGGTCAGCGAGCGCCAGGGTGCGGTGCAGAAGGCCAGGCCGTCGCGCCGCCAGAGCCAGGCGTCGCCCTCGCGCCGATAGACCTGGTAGCGCGGGTCGTCGGGGAAGAAGCCGGCGAAGGCGGAGCGGGTGGCCGGGTCGTCCCAGTCGGCGACGTTGAAGCTGACGGGCTTGATGACGCGGCGGTCGGCGCCCAACTCGTCCGCCAGCTTGCGGAAGGCATCAAGCTGGCTCTCGTTGTGCTTCATCACGAGGAACTGGAGCTCGACGAAGGGGTTGGCTCGCCCGAGGGCCTTGCGCTGGGCGAGGAGGGCCTTGACCCCCTCGATGACCTTCTGGAGGCTGCCGCCGACGCGGTACTTCGCGTAAGTCTCCTGGTCAACCCCGTCGAAGGAGATGTAGATGAGGTCGAGTCCGCTCTCGACGAGCTGCCGCGCGGCGTCATCATTGAGGAAGAGGCCGTTTGAGCCGATGGAGACCCGCGCGCCGGCGGCCTTGGCGCAGGCGATCATGGCGGAGAGGTCCTTGTGGAGCATCGGCTCGCCGTAGTTGGAGACGTTGACCTCGATGAGGCAGGTGCCAAGCTCAGCGATGCACCTGCGGAAGGAGTCGAGCGGGAGGAAGGCGGTGGGGCGGCCCAGCGTGCCGCGGCCAGTGGGGCACAGCGGGCAGCGGAGGTTGCAGGCATTCGTCGGCTCGATCATCAGGAAGTACGGCCTGCCCAGCACGCGGCTGAGTCGCCATCTGAGCGAGAGGTTGCACAGGCCGGCGTTGGCGACGCGGCGGAGCGAAGCCTCGCCCCGCCACCAGAGGCCCAGCCCGCGGCGAGCCTTCGACAGAAGGTTGTGCCGCCCGCCAGTGTCCAGGCTCAGTGCGCGTTCTTCAGGCATTGCTTCTTAACGTGGCCTTTCGTGACAGCCAAGGGGGATGAATGGATGGGTGGATGAGTGGATGACTGTCTGACACCCATCCAGCCATCCATTCATCCACTCATCCACTTCCCCCCGTCGGGAGCTTTCTGCACCTTAGGATGTAGCCCGTAGCGAAGAGGCGACGCCAGCCCCGGTGGCACAGGCCTCCGGCCTGTGGCCTCCAGCGGCTCTCGGCCCGGCGCTTGACGGCGTAGGCGAGCCCAGGCAGCAGGCGCTGGAGCGGGTAGAAGAGCACCTCCACGTTGTAGTATGCCTCTCCAGTCTTCTCGCACCCGTGCTGGGCGAGCTGCCTGGCGAGCCGCGCGGCGGTGAAGCGGCGGTGGCGGACCTCGTGCCTCTCGGCTGGCCGCCGCAGAAGCCGCTTGACGAGCCACCAGGCCCGCGACACGACGGGCCCGAGAACCCGCGTGGCGAAGTAATTCGCGCAGTTGCGGTTGGGGACAGTGAGGATGAGGCTTCCGCCCGGCCTTGTGACCCGCACCATCTCGTCTAGCGCCGCATCGAGGCGATCCAGATACTCCAACAGGCCGAGGGCAATCACGAGGTCGAAGGCACCATCGGGAAAGGGGAGGCCCGCCTCAACGTCGGCGACCGAGAATGTCACAGAGAGATTGCGGATTGCGGATTGCGGATTGCGGATTGGGTTCTGGAATCCGAGATCCGAAATCCGAAATCCGAAATCGCTTAGCCTGGCCCTGGCCTGCTCGATCATCTTCTGGGCGATGTCCACGCCGTGGTAGACGCAGCCCTTCTCGAGGTAGAAGGGAGCGCTGATGCCGGTGCCGCAGCCGGCGTCGAGCACGCGCGTGCCCGGCCCAACGAGCGGCTCGGAGAGCTCCTCGACGCGCCGCTTGCGCATCAGGAAGCTGTGCGCCGCCAACGGGTCGCGGAACTCGTCGTAGAGCTGCGACCAGCGGTCCTCGCCCGCAAAACGGTCGAAGTGCTCGACAACGACGGCCTTCTGGCTCATGAGCGACCTCAAACAAGACACAGGCTAGAAGCCTGTGCCACCAGGATTCACTGGGGGTGGCACAGGCATCTTGCCTGTGGCGCCGCTTTCCACGACATAGACTATTGTACCATTTGGCTCACGGTTCCGCGTCATGTGGTAATGAAGAGCCACAGCCCGCTGAGGCGCGCGGCGACCACCTTGCCGCCGGCACTGCCATCGAAGAGGATTCGGGGAAGAGCGTAGGGCGACATGCCGGGTCGGCACGGGGAGCGGCCGGTCGTCGCCGCGCTGAGGAACCCGCCCGCCTTGAGGATTTCGATGGTCTCCTCTGTGAAGGACTCGGGCGAGCCGAAGGGGTAGGCGAAGTGGCGGACGGGCGTGCCCAGCATCTCCTCGATGCGCGCCTTGGAGCCGAGGATTTCGTCCTCCGCCTCGGCGCGGGCGAGGCGGCTGAGCCAGGGATGGGTCCGCGTGTGGCCGCCGACCGTCACGAGGCCCTTCATCGCCCGCAGTTGGTCCCACGCGAGCGGCCTGTAGCGTGCCATGAGCTCGGCCGGCGGCTCGGCGCCCGCGAGCAGCTCGGCCACCAGCGCGTCGCGCTCGGCGATGCCCACGGCGTTGAGGTGTTTCATCGCCTCCACGTATGCTGCCTCACGCCCCGGCCCAAGCTGGAACTCCCTGCCGCCCAACCGCACTGAGCGAGTGGGGGTGCTGTTGATGAATGCCTTCACGCGGTTGAACCAGAGCGGCTGGCCGGTGTCAACTGGCGTGGTTGGCACGAAGACGGTGGCCGGGGCCTCATATTTCACGAGCAGGGGATACAGCTCGGTGTAGACCTGCTGGTAGCCGTCGTCAAATGTGATCGCCACGGCGTTGGGCGGCGCGGGCGGGGGCTCTGTCCCTGTGGGCGGGGGCTCTGTCCCCCGCGAGAAGCTGGAGAAGACGCGGGGCACGGAGGCCCCGCCCACAGACGGGAGCGCCGCCAGAGAGGCATCGAGGGTGACGACGCGGTAGCGGCGGACGAGGCAGCGCAGGTGGCTCTCGAAGGCGGCTGGCTCGATGTGGTGGTAGCAGAGAATCCAGGGCCAGCGGCGGCCGGGCCGCACGCGGAGCCAGGCGGAAAGGAGCCCTGAATGCCACAGCGCCCCGCTATAGACGGCCTTCACCGCATTCTTGAGAGCTTGCACCATAGAGCGTCACCAATTGCTGATTCCTGATTTCTGATTGCTGATTGAAATCAGAAATCAGCAATCATAAATCAGAAATGGATGAAGCCTCATCGGTCCACCTTCGGGCCTCGGCCCGCCCGCTGGGGTCCCAGGGCAGCCAGGGCACTCGGCGCTTCCAGGCGCGCATGAGGGGCCTTCGGAGTGCCGCGGGGAGAAGGCTGGCGGCGAGGCCGGCCCAGGCGTGTGGGTCGCCCGGCCCGTTGGCAATCGCGCGGCGGAAGCAACTGCGCGCTGAGCGCGTCTCGCCGAGCGCCAACAGGTTGAGGGCCTGGTTGCGGTCCAGGCGATGAAGCCCGCGCCGCCGCGCGGCGCGCAGGCCAGGGGGGTCGCCGGGCTCCAGCGCGGTTTCGAGGACTCGGCGTGCGCCGAGGTAGGCTTTTTCGAGGTGCTTGGTGAGCGCGCCTGGGTGGACGCGGTGGCGGACGAGGATGCGCGGGACAGCGGCGAAGTCGTAGCGGCGCGCGAGCCGCAGCCAGAGGTGCCAGTCCTCGGCCCACACCATGTCCTCGGGCAGGTAGCCGCAGGCCTCGAAGCACTGGCGGCGGACCACGGCAGCCGAGGTCGGGCAGTGGTTGCGGAGGAGGAAGTCCTTGAAGACCCGCCCGACCGGCTTCGGGGCCTGCGCGGTCGGCAGCGGCCGCCCCTCGGAGTCCATGCGCTCGGCGTGGCAATAGACCAGGCCCACAGGCGGGACGCCTGTGCCACCAAACAAAGGCACCTGCTCGGCGAGCTTGTCGGGCAGCCAGAGGTCGTCGGAGTCGAGGAAGGCGATGAGCTCGCCGCGTGCCTCGCGGATGCCGCGGTTGCGCGCGGCCGAAGGGCCGGCGTTGGCCTGGCGGATGACGCGCACGGGACACAGGCGGGACGCCTGTGCCACCTCTGAGGCGAAGGTCTCCGCCAGGGCCGCCGTGCCATCGGTCGAGCCGTCATCCACCACGATCACCTCGAGGTCGCGATAGGTCTGGGCGAGGACGGACTGAAGCGTCTCGCGCAGGTAGCGCTCGGCGTTGAAGGCGGGGATGATGACGCTTACTCTGGGCAAGAGCAACCATCCGTCCTAGAGGCCGGCGACGCAGAATGGGGGGATGAATGGATGTTTGGATGAATGGACGAATGCAGGAGTCGCCTGGTCTGACATTCATCCACCCATCCAGTCATCCAATCATCCTCCTCGCTGGCGCGCCAAACGGCCGAGTTGGAGGCCAAAGACTGAGGGCGAGAAGCGCGCGAAGGCGCCGCGATAGCCGCCGGCCCAGACGCCGACGCGGGGCAGGCGAAACGGGTCGCTGCCGGGAAGAACGGGGCCGCTCGTCGTGGTGAAGGCGGCCTCGTAGCCGGCCTCCTGCACAAGGTCGAGGACGTCGCGGCTGTGGCTCCCGGCGGGATAGGCGAGGAGGCGCACAGGCTGGAAGCCTGTGCCACCGCCCAGCTCGCGCTCGATGGCCTGCCTGGATTGCTCGAGCTCTGCGTAGGCTCGTTCCGCGGGCACGTTGGCGAGGCGGGCGTGGGACACGGTGTGGGAGCCGACCTCCATGCCCGCGGCGTGGAGCTCGCGCACCTGGTCCCAGCTCATGGGGCGATAGGGGGCGGGGTCGGCAACGTCGGCGCCGAGTGCGGCGGCGATGCGCTCGACCAGGGCGTCGGTCTCCTCCGGCCCGAGCGTGAGGGCGCCCAGGGCCTTGGCGAGCGCGCTCTCCAGCCTCGCGGCGCCGGCCGGGGTCCTTAGGTCGGCGGCGGCGAGTGCTGCCGCGAGCGGCTGGGGCAGGTCCTCGTAGTCCACCGGCCGCGCGCCGAGTGCGGCTGCCTGGCGAATGTAGTCGTGCAGCCTGTCCCACCACATGACCTTATCCGTGCCGATCCAGCCTGTGGTGACGAAGAAGGTGGCCCGCAGGCCGTAGAGCCTGAGCAGGGGAAGCGCCTGCGAGCAGTTGTCCTCGTAGCCGTCGTCGAAGGTGATGGCTACGGCGTTCCAGGGGAGGGGTCTGCCCGCGGCGAGGGTGGCGGCGAGCTCGCCCGCCGTCATCACGCTGGCCCGCGCGCGGAGGAAGCGAAGGTGCTCCTCGAACTCGGCGGCGGGCAAGGCCAGAGGAATTTCTGATTTCTGATTGCTGATTGCTGATTTCAATCGGGGAGCGGCGATGCGGTGGTAGCGCAGGACGAGGGCGCGGCCGGGGGGGACCATGCGCCAGACCCGAGAGCTCGTTACCAGGAAGGCTGTGGCTTGGCGAGCGGCGCGCTTCAGGAAGTCAGCCACCAGACGGCTCCTATCACGAGCGCGGCGAGCGCGGCGAGCCCGAGGGGGAGGCCGAGGGCGAAAGCCTTGCTCTTCCAGCCGGTGCGGAAGTGGTCGCAGCTCCGCTGCCAGGTCCTCACCACGCCGGCGGTGGCCTCGAGCTCCGGCCCATCGAGCAGCTCGGGCCGGGCCTCGATGCGGCGGGCGAA
>VGYW01000386.1 GCA_016872875.1 Planctomycetota bacterium
GCGGGGGTGGACGTGTTGGCGGGCGAGGGGCGTCTGGCCGGGCGGAAGAAGGTGGCCGTGCGGCTGGCCGAGGGCGGGGAGGAGGCGGTTGACGCTGACAAGATCATCATTGCGACCGGCTCGGAGCCGGCAAGGCCGCGGGGGATCGCCTTCGATGGCCAGCGGATCGTCACGAGCGACGAGGTGCTCAGGCTCACGCGGCTGCCCGCGAGCGTGTTCATCCTCGGCGGGGGCTACATCGGCTGCGAGTTCGCCTCCATTTTCGCCCAGTTCGGCTCGCAAGTGACTGTGGTGGAGATGCTCGAGCGGCTGCTGCCGGGCCTGGATGCCGACATCTCCGCCGAGATCACCAAGGCCCTCAAGAGGCTGGGGGTCAAGGTTCACGCCGGCGCCAAGATGGAGTCGGTGGCGGCCACCGACGCGGGGCACGGAGGCCCCGCCCACGTGGTGGCGAAGCTCTCGAGCGCCGCGACCGTGGAGGCTGAGCTGGCCCTGGTGTGCACGGGGCGGCGGCTGCTCAGCGGCAACCTCGGCCTCGCCGAGGCCGGGGTCAAGGTCGAGAACGGCGCCATCGTGGTTGACGAGCGCTGCGAGACGAGCGCCGCCGGCATCTACGCGATCGGGGACGTTACGGGGAAGCTGATGCTGGCGCACGTGGCCTCGGCCCAGGGCATCGTGGCGGCGGAGAATGCCGCGGGGCACGGAGGCCCCGCCCACAGCGCGAAGATGGACTACCGCTGCATCCCCGCCGCCGTGTTCACCAACCCCGAGGTGGGCACGGTGGGGCTGACAGAGGCGGAGGCAGCGGCAGCCGGCTACAAGGCCAAGGCCGCCAAGTTCCCGCTCCAGGCCCTCGGCCGCGCCGTGGCGATGGGCGAGACGGCCGGCTTCGCGAAGCTCGTGGCTGACGAGGCGACGGGCCAGGTGCTAGGGCTGCACCTCGTCGGCCCGCACGCCTCGGACGTCGTGGCCGAAGGGGCGATGGCCATCGGCCTCGAGGCCACCGTGGCCGAGCTGGCCGGCACCGTCCACGCCCATCCCACGTTGCCCGAGGCGGTCATGGAGGCGGCGAGGGCATGGCTTGGACACGGGGTTCATGCATAGGGTGGCCAACTGCCGGCACAAAGGGGGATGATTGGATGGGTGGATGGATGGATGATTGTCCGACACCCATCCACCCATCCACTCATCCATTCATCCCCTGCTGACGCGGGCGGTACGCCCGGATAGCCGAGTGTCTCCCCGTACCCCGAAGGGCCGGCCCACAATCCCGGCGGCGGCTCCATACCGCCCGCTCCGCTCGCATCCAAAGCGGTGACTTCGTCACCGCACTCCATAGCCTGTGCCCTCCTTGCGCGGGCGGACTATGGAGTGCGGCATCGGAGATGCCGCTTTGGTTGCCAGCGGAGCGGCGGCGCGGTCAAGGCCCCCCGATGGCAGCATCGGCCAAGGCGTGGACAGGAATCATCCCTCGGCGTTGGTGAGGACGCGATCGGAGTGCGTTGGTTTCCGTTCGTGCTGGTGGCTGTCCTCGCGGTGCTGGTGCAGGCGACGCTGGCGCGGCTGGCGCTCTGCGGGGATGCGTTCCCCGACGTGCTGGCGGCGCTGCTGGCGACGTTCGCGTTGGGGGTGTCGCCGGCGGAGGGGTTCGTGGCGGGGGCGGTGCTGGGGTTTGGGCGCGACCTTTTCACGATTGGGCCGCTCGGCCTCGCCACGGGGGTGTCGGCCGTCCTCGGCTGGGCGGTGTCGCGCAAGCGCCCTGCGGCGTCGGCGGGCAGCGTCCTCACGCGAGCGGCGTTCGCGTTCGCGTGCTCGGTGGTGCTCAGCCTCGCGCTGGCGGTGCCTGAGGTGGTGAGCGGGCATGGCCCGGACAACCCATTGTTGGTGCGAAGGACCGCTCTGACCGCCGCGATGACGGCGCTGATTGCGGCGCTCATTGGCGCCCTCGTCTGGCGCAAGGCGCGCTGGTTCGGACTGCGCCGACGCTCCGAGTTCAGCGATGGGGGCGAAGGGCGCTAACGTGAGGGTGGATGCCAGCCCGCAGGGCGGCAGCGCGGTAGCCACGGGCGTAAGCCCGTGGGAAGGGAGACCAGCCCTGCCCCAGCCCCCGCAGGGGGCGGCAGAGACCGCAGGATGCGAGCGAATCGGGGCCTCTGCCGCCCCCTGCGGGGGCTGGGCGAGGGGTGACGCGGTGTTCCACGGGCTTACGCCCGTGGCTACCGCGCTGCCGCCCCCTGCGGGGACTGGAGTGCCAGCGGTGACGGGGGATGATTGGATGGGTGGATGAATGAATGGATGTCAGATATCCTCCTGTCTTCTCATTCATCCACCCATCCACCCATCCATTCATCCCCTCTGATGGCTATGTGAGTGTCCGCTATGTTCAAGAATCGGATGCGGGTGATCCTGATCGTGCTCTTCGGCGGCTTCCTGATGGTCGCCACGCGCTTGTTCTACCTCCAGGTGGTGATGGGCGACTATTACCGCGACTACGCGGAGAACGTGTGCGTGGAGACGCGCGCCACGGAGTCGGGCCGCGGGACGATTCGCGGGGCGGGGGGCGAGCTGCTGGCCTTCGAGCAGCCGAGCTTCGACATTGCGATGGTGCCCGACGAGCTCCCCGAGCGGCAGGCCCTCTGCCGCCCGGTGCTCCAGCTCTACGCCCTTGCCCGCCGCGAGCGGATCGCGGCGGTGCGCGACGTGGCCGTGATGGTGCGGGGCGGCGCGAACGGCGCGGGCTACGAGGTGAGCGTCGGCCTCGCCGCCAAGTTCCTCCGCCTCAGCGGCACGGACCTCGTGGAGAAGGAGGAGCACGGCACGGCCCTCGTGGTGGTGCCTCGGAAGACAGCGGCCGTGGCCGAGGCCGTGGCGGCGCTGGCCAACACCTCAGCCAAGGAGATGCTCAACGGCTTCTTCGAGGGCCTGGCGCTGGTGGGGCGCGGCTGGCAGCGGCTGGGCGACCCCTGCGTGGTGGCGCGCGACGTGGGCTTCCTGGCCGCGGCGGAGGTGGAGACGAATCCCGAGCGCTACCCCGGCTTTCGGGCCGTGGCCAGGCCGCGGCGGAGCTATCCCTACGATTCCCTCGCGGCACACGTCCTCGGCTACGTCCAGCGGGTCTCCGCCTCCGAGTACGACCGGTGGCACGAGTCGTACGGCGGCTCAGCCGCCAAGCGTTTTCTCCCAGACGACCTCATCGGGCGGAGCGGTATCGAGCGGGCCTTCGACCTCGACCTCCGCCCGGCACGCGGCACGCAGACCGTGGAGGTGGACGCCGCCCGCCGCACCCAGCGCGTGCTCGAGGACAACCCAGCGCAGCCCGGGGCGGACGTCTACCTGACGATTGACCGCGAGGTCCAGAGCGCCGCCGAGGCCGCACTCGAGGGCCACATCGGGGCGATTATCCTGCTCGAGACCGCCAGCGGCCGGGTGCTCGCCATGGCCAGCTCGCCGACCTACAACCCCAACGAGCTGCCGGTCAAGCCGCCCGACCCGGCCGACCGGACGGCCCCGATGTGGAACCGGGCCATCCAGGGGCAATACCCCCTCGGCTCAGCCTTCAAGCTCATCGAGGCCGTCGGGGCGCTCGAAGAGAACAAGGCGCCCGCGAGCGTCGAGTGCACGGGCTCCTACCTCGGGCATGGTTGCGGGAACCATAGCGTGCCTATGCACGTTGACTTCGAGGACGCGCTGAAGCGCTCGTGCAACAGCTACTTCTACCGGACCGCGCACGAGATGCTCGGGATTCGGGGCGTGGCGAAGTGGGGGGCGCTTTTCGGGCTGGGGCAGCCTACCGGCATCTCGCTGCCGAGCGAGAAGGGCGGCATCCTGCCCAACCCCGCCTGGAAGCGCCGCGAGCACGGCGAGGAGTGGTTCGCGGGCGACACCTGCAACCTGGCCATCGGCCAGGGATACCTGGCCGTCACCCCACTCCAGGTCGTCCGCTTCGTCGCCGCCATTGCGAACGGGGGGCGACTCGTCAGGCCGAGGCTGGTCGAGAAGATCGTGCGGCCCGACGGCTCGGCGGAGACGCCGGACGACGGCGCGGGGTGCGAGACCCTGCCCCTGACGCCGGCCAGGCTGGAGCGGGTCCACCGCGTGATGCGCTCCGTGTGCCACGAGCTCGGCGGGACGGCTCGCAAGGCGTTCGCCCGCTCCGAGGCCCAGCCCGACTGGGTGGCGGACCAGGGCTACGAGGTGGCGGGGAAGACGAGCACGGCGCAGCGTGGCGGGGCCGCCGGCAACGTCCTCTGGTTCACTGGCTTCGCGCCCTACGGCAGCCCGCGTGTGGCGTTCGTGGTCATGCTGGAGAACCAGCCGAAGGAGTTGCACGGCGGCGAGGTGGCGGCGCCCATCGCCCGGCGGGTGCTGGAGCGCCTGCCGGAGCGCTGCCTGGAGGGCGTGCCGGGCAAGGAGCTGCGCCAGCGCGCCCGCGAACGCCTCACGCAGAAGGGGGCAGCCCAATGATCAGAGTTGCGCGCATCCGCCCCCGGGACTGGCCGCTCCTGGCCTGCGTGGCCGCGCTCCTGGCCATCGGCCTCGCCTTCGTCTACAGCGCGTCCTACCGCTCCGGGCCGATGGGCGAGGGCTACTACACGTCCAGCCCGGCCAAGCAGGTGCAGTGGATCGGCTTCGGCGCCGTGGCGTTCTTCGCGCTCCTGATGCTCAACTACCGCCACCTGCTCGAACACGCCTACCTCCTCTACGCCGTTGGCCTGGCCTCACTCGTGCTGGTCCTGGGGTTCGGCGTGACGAGCGACGAGATCAGCGCGCGGCGCTGGCTCGACCTCGGGCCGTTCCGCGTGCAGCCCTCTGAGTTCATGAAAATCTTCGCCATCCTCGCCCTGGCTCGCTACCTGATGGAGGCGGAGTCGAAGCGGACCTTTCTGGACCTCCTGGTGCCCTTCGGGCTTGTCGCCGCGCCCATGCTCCTGATCCTGCGGGAGCCGGACCTTGGGATGGCGCTGGTCTTCCTGCCCATCGTCTTCGCGATGCTGTATGCGGGTGCGGCGCGGCCGCGGCACCTGGTGCTGGCGCTCGCGGCAATGGTGGTCGCAGTGCCGCTGGCCTGGCCCCACCTGCGCGCCTATCAGAAGGAGCGCATCCTGGCCTTCCTCACGCAGGACGAATCGCGCTCGCGCCAGGAGCTCCAGCGGCTCGACCTCTACCAGCTCCAGCAGGCCAAGGTGGCCATCGGCTCCGGGCAGCTCTTCGGCCAGGGCTGGATGAAGGGGAGCCAGAACCGCCTGAACTTCATCCCGGCGAAGACGCGGAACAACGATTTCATCTTCGCCGTGATCTGCGAGGAGTGGGGCTTCGTGGGGGCGGTGGGCATCCTCGCCCTCTACCTCGTGATGCTGATCCTCTGCGGACGGGTGGCCGAGGATGTAGAGCACCCTGGCGGGCGGCTGGTCGTCGTCGGCGTCGTGGCCATGCTCGGCGCGCAGGCAGTCATCAACACCGCGATGGCCGCGGGACAGCTCCCCATCGTGGGCCTCACGCTGCCGCTCATCAGCTACGGCGGCTCATCAATCGTCGCATCCCTCATCGGCATCGCGCTCATCGTCAACGTCAGCTCCTACAAGCGGATCAGCCTGGCGAGCGACGTACTCGACCCCGAGGCCGAGGCCCGCCGCGAAATGGCGCCAATGCCCGAAGAAACCTTCATGCGCGCGTGAGGGCAGTGTATAATGGGGTTGCGCGGGCGATCTGAGAAACACCCGTAATCCGTAATCCGTAATCCGTAACCAGAGAAGCCCCAAGCCGCAAGCTTCAAGCCACAAGCTCTTTCAGGCGGCTTGCAGCTTGAGGCTTGTGGCTTGCAGCTTTCCGAGTTACGGATTACGAATTACGGATTACGGATTGCGCAATGTATCAGGGCACACGTGCCGGATCGCAGAGAGCTCGACATGAACAACCTTCTCTACGAAGACGTCCTTCCCCGCGTCCAGCAGCCGGCGCAGTACACCGGAGGCGAGTGGAACGCGGTGGTGAAGGACCACGGGGCGGTGGGCCTCACCTTCGCCCTGGCGTTCCCCGACACGTATCCCATCGCGATGTCGCACCTGGGCATCGCCATCCTCTACGACGTGCTGAACCGCGAGCCCGACATTGCGGCGGAGCGCGTTTTCATGCCGCTGCCGGACATGCAGGCCGAGCTTCGCTCCCATTCGCTCCCCCTTGCGAGCCTGGAGACCCACACGCCGCTCACAGCCTTCGACGCGGTGGGCTTCTCGCTTCAGTACGAGCTGTGCTACACAAATGTCCTGGCCATGCTCGACCTCGCAGGCATCCCGCTCCGCTCGGCGGAGCGGGGCGACTGCTGCCCCATCATCGTGGCGGGCGGGCCGGGCGCGATGGCCCCCGAGCCCCTTGCCCCGTTCATTGACCTCTTCGCGGTGGGCGACGGGGAGGAGATGGTGCTGACGCTCGCGCGGGCCATTCGCTCGACGCGGGGCCTGCCCCGCTCCGAACGCCTCCGCGCGCTCGCCAACGCCAGCCCACACTTCTACGTTCCGTCCCTCTATGGTGGCACAGGCAGCTTGCCTATGTCCCCCACAGGCCGGAGGCCTGTGCCACCATGCCGGCCTGGGGAGTCTGGTGGTGGCACAGGCATCTTGCCTGTGTCCCCCACAGGCCAGAGGCCTGTGCCACCACCCTTGCCCATCAGGAGGGCGGTGGTGAGGGACATCGAGCGCGCGGCGTACCCCGAGCGGCCAATCGTGCCGTTCGTGGAGACGGTTCACGACCGCATCACGCTGGAGCTGATGCGCGGCTGCACGCAGGGCTGCCGCTTCTGCCAGGCGGGCATGACGCGGCGGCCTGTGCGGGCGCGCTCGGTGGAGCGCCTCCTGGCCCTCGCCCGCGCCGCCTACGCCGCCACGGGCCACAACGAAGTCAGCCTCGCGTCGCTCTCCTCGAGCGACTACCCGCACCTCCGCGAGCTGCTGCGCGCGATGGCCGCCGAGTTCGACCCGAAGGCGGTGAACGTGGCCCTGTCGTCCCTGCGGGTCGGCGATCAGCTTTCGGACATCCCGGCCCTCATCCGCAGCGTGCGCAAGGCGGGCCTCACCATCGCGCCCGAAGCGGCCCACGACGCCCTGCGGCGCCGCATCAACAAGAATATCACGACCGAGGACCTCCTGCGCGGCGCACGGCAGGCCTACGAGCAAGGCTGGCGGGCCGTGAAGCTCTACTTCATGATCGGCCTGCCGGGCGAGACCGAGGCGGATGTTTCGGGCATCGTTGACCTCGCCCGCGAGGTCTCCGCCCAGCGCGGCGGAAGGGGCGGCGAGGTGAACGTCACGGTCTCCTCATTTGTCCCCAAGCCTCACACGCCGTTCCAGTGGGAGCCGATGGACGCGCCCGACGTGCTGCGGGCCAAGCAGTCCCTCATTCGGTCGGCCGCGCGCGGCCGCCGCGTGAAGTTCAAGTTCCACGACGTCGAGGCCAGCCGCCTCGAGGCGGTGCTGAGCCGCGGGGACCGCCGGGTGGCCGAGGCCGTCGAGCGCGCCTGGCGCCTGGGCGCGCAGCTCGACGCCTGGGACGAGCATTTCCGCCCCGACCTCTGGCGCCAGGCATTCGAGCAGGCGGGCGTCCGGCCCGAGGCCTACGCCAACCGCCGCTGGGCCGAGGACGAGCCCCTCCCGTGGGACCACATCCACGCCGGCGTGACCAAGGACTTCCTGCTGGCGGAGAAGCACAAGGCAGAGCGCGGCGAGGCGACGCCCGATTGCCGGGAGGGCCAATGCACGCGGTGTGGCGCGTGTCTGGTCGGGAATCATGACGCGTGACCCGTGACGCGTGACAAGAAAGGAGAAGCCTGAGTGCCTCTCCTGGTCATGCGTCACGCATCACGCGTCCGGAACTGCGTATGGAACAGAAGGAGCGAACGTTCTTGGAGACCGCCGT
>VGYW01000387.1 GCA_016872875.1 Planctomycetota bacterium
TGGCCAGGACGCTGAGCCCTTCGGGCGCGCCGGGCACGTCGTGCAGCATGGGGACAGGGGCGTCCACCAGTTGCTCCTTGCCGCCGTCAATGCTCCACGCGAGGGTCGAGAGTGAGCGCGGCGGCTTCAGGCGCGAGAGGGCATTGCCTGCAACGAGGAGCTCGTAGGGGCCGTCGGCCGGGATGCGGAATGCGACTTCGGCCCAATAGCCCTGCGCGTCGGGCTCTCGGTCGGTCCAGAGTTCCAGGAGGCGTCCGTCCGAGTAGCCGGCCTTGGGGTTCCTGCCCCAGCCTGTGCTGCACCGGCCGGCCTCGGCCTCGAAGACGAGGGCCTCGCCCCCGGCCTGCGTCGCGGCGCCTTTCTCGGCCTTGATCTGCCGCGCGCCGTTGATGAAGAGGAGTTCGCCCCGCAAGGGGATGGTGGCTCGCCCGTCCTCGAGGTTCAGTGGGCGGGAGCGGCCCCAGATGTCCGTGGCCACTGGCAGCTTGCCCGGCTCGAGCGGCTCGATGGCCAGGGTCGCGCTCCCCTGGGCTTTCGCGAACAGCTTGGGCCGCGCGGCGCCCCCCTGGAGAGCCGCCACCATCTCCTCCCCGCGTCGGAAGAGGAAGACCTCCACGCCCGGCACGCCGCGGTCGCTCCCTGCGAACTTCCCCGCTCCGATGCAGTGCGCCCCGACCGAGAAGGCGATGCCCGCGGGCAGCACGGTCCAGTCCTTCCGCACCAGCGGGCGGTACTCGGGGTAGCCGATGAGGACGTGGATGAACTTGAACGAGCGCTCGACGCCGCCGGCGAGGTTCCGCAGCGGCACCTCGCTCCGCTCCTCGCTGTTCCAGATCGGCACGTCGAGGCCGTGCTTCTTCAGCAGGGCACGCCATTGCGCCAGGGAGCCCGGCCTCTCATCGGTGTAGTGGACGGAGAGGATGTCCATGTGCTTCCCGATGCCGAGCTGAAGGAGGCGGTCGGCGAAGGCATGGCCGTCAACGAACCCGCCCACGGCAATGCGCGCGTGGGGGTTCCCGCGGCGCAGGGCCTGGCTGGTGTGCTTCACGTGCTCTGCGAAGTCCTCCACCGTGCCCGTCCAGTAGCGGTTCGGCAGGTTCGGCTCGTTCCAGACCTCCCATACGCCGATCTCGTCGCGGAAGGCGGCGGCGAGCTTCTCCATCAGTTGGTTCCACAGGGCGTAGTCGGCCGGCTTCACGCGGCACCAGACCGGCCCGGCGTCGCCCACGGCCGCCGTCTCATCTGGGCGCGACGACAGCTCGCGCGGGCACTGGGCGATCTCCCCGAAGATCGAGATGCCCTCCTCGCGCAGCGCCCTGGCGTAGCTCTTCCAGAGGCTCCAGTCGGCGGTCACGGCGGGCTTCGGCCCGTCGGCCACAGTGACCTTTCCGAAGCTGTGCGCCCAGAAGTTCAGGCGTGACCAGGCTGCGCCGAGGAGCCTGTGGCTCTGCGCGGCGTTGCGCGGCCCGTCGGGGTCGTCCTTGTTGAACCAGACGTGCGGGGTGTAGAAGATGCCCCAGGGCGAGGCGGGGTCCGGCTTGTCGGGCGCGAAGACCACGGCGAGCCAGGTCTGGGCCTTCGAGGTCGCCGTGCCGCACGTGGCCGCCAGGTCGAGCTGGTAGAGTCCGCGCCCGGGGAGCTCCAGGGGCAGCCGCGCCTCGCCGGCGCCCTTCTCGATCACGGCCTTCCCGCGCGTCTGCCACGGCCCGCCGGATTCCCTGGCCGAGTACTCCACCGTGGTGGCGCCATCCGCGCCCGCGGCTCGCACCCTCACGTCCAGCGGCTCGGCGTCCGTGAACAGCAGCCCCGCCCGCGCCGAGGCCACCCAGATGGCGAACCCCGCCTGCCCCCTCGGATTGCCGAAGAGGTATTCCGGGCTGCCGCCGAGCGCGCCCGAAGCGCAGAGCACGAAAGCCACGGCTGCCTTTGTCATGGGAGCGATTATACCGACGAAAGGTGAAACATCAAAGCTCGACCGCCGCCCCGAGTCTGGCCCCAAGTCTTGGAGACCGGCCGCATTCCCGTCTTCTCGTGCTCGTCGTCGTCCTCGTCGTCGTCGTCGATTCTCTGGGCTCTTCCCGTTCGGCACGTTCGACGACGAGGACGACGACGACAACGACGACGATTGGGAACCCCAAGATCAAGGGCCACACTCCGCTGCCCGCGGCTGTTGCAGGGCATGGGCACCCCTCATATAATCTCTCCTCGTGAGTTCCGGTCGCGTCCTAACAAGGCGAAATGGGCATGAGGGCGTCAGAAGGAGACAAGGCGATGGCGATGGGAACGGTGACCTTGAAGGAGCTTGGGCTGCCCGAGGCGCTGCCGATGCCGAAGCGGAAGGACTGGCGTATCGGGATGATCGGCTTCGGCGGCATTGCGCGCGGGGCGCACGTGCCCGCCTATCGCACCGCGGGCTGGAACGTGGTGGCCATCGCGGACCCCGACCCCGCGGCACAACAGGCGGCCCGCGAGAAGTTCGGCATCCAGAAGGTCTACGCAGATTACCACGACCTCGTGGCCGACCCCGAGGTGGAGATCATTGACCTCCTCACGCATCCGACGCTCCGCGAGGGCGCGGTGCGTGCGGCAGCCGACGCGCGGAAGCCCATCGCCACGGAGAAGCCTCTGGCCGGCACCCTGGCCGAGGCCGAGCGCATCGTCGCCATCGCCGAGGAAACCGGCACCCCTTTCGCGGTCCACCAGAACTATCGCTGGCGCAAGTGCTGCTATCTCGCCCACCACGTTGTCGGGAAGGGCCTCATCGGCTCCCCGTTCTTCGCAGCCATCGAAATCGTCGGCACTCAGGACGTCGGCCTCGCAAAGCACCCCTTCTACGCGGTCTGCACGGATTTCCTGACGGTGCAGTGGAACACGCACCTGGCCGACCTCTTGCGCTTCTGGACGGGCCGCGACGCGACCCGCGTCCTCGCGCGCACGGGGCGGATGCCCGGCCAGAACTTCGTCAGCGACAACCTCCTGATCGTCCTCTACGACTTCGGCCCCGGCCTCACGGGCCACGTCCTCCACACCGAGCTCCTCCGCTCCTCCGGCGCGATGGGCGGCGTCCGCTGCCGCGTTGACGGCGACAAAGGCTCAATCGTCTTCGACTTCGACGGGCAACTGACCCTCGATTCGCTGGTGTTGGGCGGGGGCCCGAGGACGCTCGATGCCTCGGGCGGCACCTACACCAGCTCCTTCGCAGGCTCGATGGGCGACTTCCTGCTCGCCATTGAGGAGGGCCGCGAGCCGCTCGTGAGCGCCCGGCGCAACCTCGCCACCATCCGCACCATCTTCGCCGAGGACCGCAGCACCCGCGAGGGCGGCGTCTGGCTCCCCTGCACTTGACTCCGCGTTCAGAACGTCGTACAAGTGTCGCAAGCGGCGTCTTGCTTCGAGCACCGTGATGGACAGGAAGGAGGGTAAGGCGAAATGGCGGCTCCGCCAACAAGCGGTCCATTCCTCCCGCTCGAGGCCTACAAGCTCCTGACGGGCCTGCTCCAGCACGAGGAAGCGCTCTTCTGGAAGCGCAATGAGATCATGCTGCTGATCAATACGGGGCTGCTCGCCATTGTGGGGCTGGGAAAGGCGGCACCCGGCTCCGGCGCGCCCGGGCTGCCGTCCTCTTTTGCTCTCCTCGTTTGTTTGATCGGGCTGCTCATGTGCGCCCTCTGGCTTATCATTGTGAGGAGAAGCCAGGCATTCTACAACCATTGGTATGAACAACTGAAGTTCCTGGAACGGACCAAGCTTGACCCAGTCAAGACGTTCCAGCTCGCCGACGATTATTTCGAGAAGGGCCACGTCATGCTAGGCGACAGGCCTTTCGATCTCGGCCCTATCGCGAGAAGGATGCGCATATACGATGCCATGACGGCAGCGCCTGTGATCTTCGGCGTCGTCTGGATTGTGGTGGCCGTCCTGCGTTTGTGATCGCGAGGCGGAGCGCCCAATGAACCTGGCCAAAGTACACGAGGACATGGACCGTGCCTTCCCCAGGCACCTGGAGAGGGTGCAGGAGTTCCTGCGCATCGAGAGCGTTTCGGGACAGGCTACGGTGCTTCAGCGAGCCGCTCGTTGGCTCCAGGCATATGTGGAAGAGTTGGGCGGGGAGAGCGAGCTCGCCGGGAGGCCCGAGGCGCCCATCGTCTTCGCCAGGTTCGCCGCTGGCAAGCCGAAGACTCTGCTGGCCTACGGGATGTACGACGTGCAGCCCGTTGCCGGCCAGGCATGGACCTCTGCCCCCTTCGCTGCTGAGGTGCGAGACCTCCCCGGATTGGGGCCGTGCATCATGGCCAGAGGGGCCTGCAACTCGAAGGGGCCTCTGGTGGGGTTCCTGAACGCCGTTGAGGCCATCATCCAGGCCGACGAGCTGCCCGTGAACCTCCTCCTGACTATCGAGGGCGAAGAGGAGCAGGGCAGCCCTACAATCGGCGCCTTCTACCGGCAGAACAGGGAGCGGCTGGCGGCCGATGCCGGCTTCGAGCCGTTCTGGGCCGACTATGGGACCGACGTGGACCGCCCGACGATTTCGCTGGGGACGAAGGGGATTCTGGACCTCGAGCTCGTCTGCGCGGGTGGCGAGTGGGGCGGGCCGGTCGAGCGGCCCATCCATAGCAGCGTCGGAACCCTGGTCGCCTCGCCAACCTGGCGGCTCATCAAGGCGCTTGCCACGCTTGTGGACGAGGACGAGCGCGTTGTCATCGAGGGCTTCTACGGCGACGTTGCCCCGCCCCGGCCCGAGGATGATGAGGTCCTCAGCCGCCTTGCCGCCGGTTTCGACGGGGCGGCCCTCGCTGCCTGGCTGGGAGCGCGCAGGCTCAAGCGCCCCTCACTCGGCGGTAGCCTGCTCCGAGAGCACTTCTTCGCCCCGTGCATTCACGTGGAGCAGATCGTGGAGCCGTCTGGCAGCGGCGGCGCGATCCCCGCGGCGGCCCGGGCGCGGCTGGAGATCCGCCTCGTGCCCGACATGGACCCGGCCCGCACGGCGCAACTGGTCGCAGACCATCTCCGCAGGCGGGGCTACGGCGACATCGAGGTTGTCACCACCGCCAGCTATCCGTGCAGCCGAACCGACCTCGCTGCCCCCGTGGTCCAGGCCATGATCGCGGCATACAAGCGGCATGGCTGCGAGCCGCAGATCGTACCCCTCATGGCCAGCGCGTCGCCTTACTATCTCTTCAGCGATGTTCTTCGGATACCCTACGTCTGGGGCGGCCTTGGCAAGGCGGGCCGCAGCCACGCGCCGGACGAGTATGCTTCCGTGGAGGGCCTCCGGCTGTTCGAGAAGTCGCTCGCAACTTTCCTCTACTGCTTCGCCAGCGCGTGCGAGGCCCACCGCCCGGGCGATGTCCCACACGCAGCCCGCGCGCCCCGCGAGGACGCGGCAGGTGTCGCTCGGTGAGCCGAGAGGGCGTGCCCGAATCACGCGCCTCAGCACTTGGGTGTCATGTCTTGGCTGGGCAGCGGGTCCCTGCGAGGCGGCGAAGGACTTCGAGGCCGCGCTCGATCGTGGCGTCGGCCACGGGGTAGGCGATGCGGAAGTGAGTGGCGCGCTCGGAGAAGACGCTCCCTGGGATGATGAGGAGGTTGTTGCGGATGGCCTGCTCGACGAAGGCCATGTCGGTGCCCCAGGGCACGCGCGGGAAGACGTAGAAGGAGCCCTGGGGCTTCTCCACCTCGTAGCCGGCGTCGCGGAGGCCGCTGTAGAGCGCGTCACGCTTGGCGGCGTAGGCGGCGATGAGGGGCGAGGTGTCCACGCCCAAGGCTACGATGGCCGCCCTCTGCGCGAAGGAGGGGGCGCAGACGAAGGTGTATTGCTGGAGCTTGGTCATGGCCGCGATGAGCTCGCCGGGGCCAGCCGCGTAGCCGAGGCGCCAGCCGGTCATCGCGTGGGTCTTCGAGAAGCCGCTGAGGAGAAGCGTCTGCGGGTGAATGCTCGCCATTGAAACGTATGGCCCGTCGTAGACGAATGCCTCGTAGGTCTCGTCGGAGAGCACCAGGATGTCCCGCTCCCGCGCGAGCTCGGCGACCATGCGCAGCTCGTCGGCGGAGTAGACGGCCCCCGTGGGGTTGCACGGGCTGTTGACGACGATCAGCTTGGTCCGCGGCGAGAGGAGCGGCGCCAGGGCCTCGCGGCGCAGGCGGAAGTCGGGATAGGTGTCCAGGAACACCGCCTTGGCCCCGCAAAGGGTTGCCAGGTGCTTGTAGATGACGAAGTAGGGGTCGGGGATCACCACCTCGTCGCCTGGGTTGAGCGTGGCGAGGAAGGCGAGGGTGAGGCCGCCCGAGACCGCCGAGGTGATGAGCGTGGCGTCGGGCTCGAATGCCTTCCTGTCCTTGAGCATCGTGCGGATGGCGGCGTTGAGCTCGGGGATGCCCTGGGTCACGGTGTAGCGGTTATGGCCGGCCAGGATCGCCTCGATGGCCGCGTCCTTCACGAGCTCGGGCACGTCGAAGTCGGGCTGGCCGATGCTGAAGTTGATCGGGTCCTTCAGCGTTGCCGCGAGGTCGAAGACCCTGCGGATGCCCGAAGCATCGATCCGCCGCACGCGGTCGGAGAGCATGGCGAGGCTCCATAGCAGTCAGTGGGCCGCCGAATGGCGCCTATGATACATTGGCCGGGGGCGGCAGGTCAATTGCTGTTGGCAACCTGACGGGGGGATTTGGTAGAATACGCTTGGAGGGAGAAGGAGGCTCGCGCATGGCTCAAGCAACTTACAATGGGACGGTGCATGGACGCACTGTGGTGCTGGAGGGCGACGTTGACCTGCCCGATGGCACGGGGGTGGTGGTGACGCCGGTGGAGCCGGTGAAAGGGTCACCGGAGGCCGTTCTCAAGGCCGTCAACTCCCCGCCGTTCGTCAGCCATGAGGATGTCGCCGAACTCATGCGCCTCATCGAAGAGGGGAAACGGCCGGTGAGGTTCGAGAGCGACTTCCCCGCCCGGCCCAGAAAGAGGAGGCGTTGAGTGGCGACCTACCTCTTGGACACGAATGCGTTCAGCGCGCTGGTCGATCGGCATCCGCGCGCCGTGGCTCGCGCAGCTTCGCTCGGTCCCGCAAATAGGCTGGTGATCTGCACCATCGTGCGTGGCGAGATCCTCTACGGCCTGGAACGGATGCCCCATGGGAAGCGGCGGCGAGACATCGAGGCCAGGACCGCCAACATCTTCGCCAGGACTCCATGCGAGGCGCTCCCTGAAGCCGCGGCGGACATCTATGCGCGGATCAAGCTCGAGTGCGAGTTGAAAGGGACGCCCCTCGATGAGAACGACCTCTGGATTGCCGCGGCTGCGCTGAAGCTTGGGGCCATCCTGGTCACGTCGGACACAGATTTCCAGAGGGTGAGGGGCCTGAGGACCGAAGACTGGACCTTGTGAAGCTGGGGGGCCAGGCTTGAAGAGTGCGGATTCCTCGGGCAGTGTGAGAAGCCTTCAGAAGCAGGCAGATAGACTACGGGCTGTTTTTCCCCCTTCAATCGGAGGGAATATCCGCCTCGAAGCCACCTGAGCTACTCCCGCCCCGTGCATCCTCCCGTTCGCCGCCACCCTCTGTCTCCCCCCAACCCCGCTTGCTCCGCTCGGCCCCCTCCCAAGGCGACGAGGGCACACTACCCCCCGTTGCCATCCCATGCCCCGCGGCCCTGCCAGGTGTCGTTTTCCATTTTTGTATTTTCTCGGAAAAGAAACAAAACAAGAGGACAAGAGGGTTGAGGCCAACTGCCGATCGGCCCGAAGCCCGAATCTCGTTACAATTTTTTGGGAACGTCCCAAGTTCTTGAGCCTCCCCGGGCGACGCTCTCCGCGCCGCGGGAACGCAAAGGCGAACTCGCCTCTGGGGGACCAGTCCCCCAGACCCCCTGGGATTTATCGCATTCGGCCACCGGC